>NZ_AP019650.1:1005998-1341331 GCF_009938165.1 Vibrio taketomensis | reverse complement strand
ATGAAAAGAGAACAAACAATTGAGAATCTCATTCAGCTAGCAGAACAGACGGCTCAGGTACAAGCCGATCGCATTGAGATTGTATTGGAAGAGCGAAGTGACGACCATTTCCCACCAATGTCAAAAGCATTAATGGAAACTCGTTCTGGTCTAACTCGTCGTAAATTAGATGATGCAATTAGTAAGTTAGAAGCAGACGGGCACCAATTTACTAAAAACAACGCCAATCACTATTCGATTTCTCTTCAAGAAGCACACATGCTAATGGATGCGGCAGGTGTTGCTAAATTCCATGAACGCAAAAAGAATGGTGAAAACAAACCATGGATTATCAATGTACAGAACCAAAAGGGTGGTACGGGTAAATCTATGACTGCGGTGCATTTGGCTGCTTGTTTGGCGCTAAACCTTGATAAGCGCTATCGTATTTGTCTTATCGACTTGGATCCACAAGGTTCATTACGTCTATTTTTGAATCCGCAAATCAGCTTAACTGATCATGATAATATTTATTCAGCGGTTGATGTCATGCTAGAAAACGTGCCGGAAGGGGTCGAGATTACCAATGAATTCCTGCATAAAAATGTGTTGCTACCAACACAGTATCCAAACTTAAAAACAGTATCGGCATTCCCTGAAGATGCGATGTTTAACGCGGAAGCATGGCAAAATCTATCACAAAACCAGTCGTTAGATATTGTAAAACTGCTTAAAGAAAAGCTGATTGATAAGATTGCTGATGATTTCGATGTCATCATGATTGATACAGGTCCACACGTTGATCCATTGGTTTGGAACGCGATGTATGCATCAAATGCACTCCTTATTCCATGTGCAGCTAAGCGTCTAGACTGGGCATCAACGGTTAACTTTTTCCAACATTTACCAACAGTCTATGAGATGTTCCCAGATGATTGGAAAGGGTTAGAGTTCGTGCGTTTAATGCCAACCATGTTTGAAGATGACAACAAAAAGCAAGTTTCAGTGTTGACTGAAATGAACTATCTGTTGGGCGATCAAGTGATGATGGCAACGATTCCACGTAGCCGCGCATTTGAAACGTGTGCCGATACGTACAGCACTGTATTTGATTTAACAACCAATGACTTTGAAGGCGGTAAAAAGACGCTTGCAACTGCACAAGATGCGGTACAAAAAAGTGCGCTAGAGTTAGAACGCGTACTACATAGTCATTGGAATTCACTAAACCAAGGGTAATTAACTCATGGCAATTAAAACCTCAGATTTGAATGCGAGATTGTTTGGAAAGAGCAACAAACGCATCGCAACCACACCTCAAGAAGCGCAACAAGCGGCAAAAGAGCAGGCTCAAGTGATTGAACTGTCGGTTGCTGGAGAAGAGATGGTTGAGTTCAAACTGACTCAGATTGACGCTGATAAAGTGGAAAGCCAAACCGTCGTGTTTGCCGAAAATGCTCGTGAACAATCGTTCTTAAATGAGCACGCATTGTCAGATGTATTGACGACACTTCGTGAGCGTGGTCAGCAATACCCAGCAGTAGGTCGTCTACGTGAAGATGGTAAAATCGAAGTTCTTGATGGTAGCCGTCGTCGTATGTCGTGTATTTTGGCGGGTAAACCATTCTTGGTTTATGTTGGTCAAAACATCAATTCTGAACATGCGAAATTCCTTTCTGATGTGGCGAATGCGCACAAGCCGCTATCGCTGTACGAGAAAGGTAAAGAGATGCAAGCAAAGCTAGCAAGCGGTGAAGCGGAAGATCAAAAAGCGTTAGCGAAAATGTTCCAGTGCAGTGAAGCGCTAGTAAGTGGTGCGCTAAAAGCGGCAGATTTACCGCTAGAATTATTACAAGCTTATCCAAATGTAGCAGATTTAGGTCGCCCAACGATTGTCAAGCTGCACAAGCAATTTAGTCAGTTGACCCATGCTGACCGCAAACAATTGCTTGGTAAGTGTCACGATGACAATGGTTTTGTTTGGCAACGTAGTGAAGCTCAAGGTGTTGCGCGTATCACTAAAGATGTTTCAGAAATGATTGAGGCTTGGATTGAAGAATTAGCGCCAAGCAAACGTACCCCAAACAACAAAGTTGATTTGATAAAAGGTCGTGTAAGTTACGCTCGTAAAGGCAGTAATTTAACTCTTAATCTCAAAAAGATTGATGATGCAACCATGCAAGAGCTATTGAACTTTATCGAAGGTAAACTTCAATAAATCGCATTTTACTAAAAGCCGCTTTATGCGGCTTTTTTTATGTCCGCAATTTGGTATCGAATTAGTTAGTGCGAGTGACATTGAAATCAGAGTTATTCGCAGTACTCATAAGCAAGTATACTAAGTCTAAATCAAGTCAGTTCAATCCAAGCGTTTTATCACTGTATGCAAGATTATAAGCACTATTTAAATCAATTATTGTCGTTAGCCAAGGCCAACCGTCATCGTTTTGGTGTCTGTTTGCAAGGTGACAATCAATGGCAAACCGAGTTTTGTTCCTTAGCGGCTAGTACCATTGAAGGCTCAAGTTTTCAACTTGGGGGAGAAGAACTGCCATTTGTTACTCAATTTTGTCCAATGGGAAAAGGACAGAAGTTACTTGGTCATGAATGTCAGCTTTTGATCATTGATTTGAGTGCTGGTTTTGATGCGAATAGTATAACTTCGGTATTAGGTACTTTATGCGGTGGTGGCCTTGCGGTCTTTACTCACAGCGAAAAACTGGGGGGTGATTTTGGTGCACAATGGTTGTTACGTGCGCTCACAGAGTTGGTGGTGTTGGAGCAACATGCAAAGATACCATCATCGACATCGTTTGATGTTCAAGTTGCGCACGAAGACCCTTATTCGCAACAAGCGCAAGCGATCGAATTGGTGCATAAAGTCGTGACAGGGCATCGTCGTCGACCTTTAGTTTTAACTGCCGACCGAGGAAGAGGCAAAACCAGTGCTCTCGGTATCGCGGCCGCTCAATTAATGGCGTCGCGTAACATACTTATTGTGGTCACTGCACCAACCATTCACAACATAGCCCCGTTATTTGAACACGCGAAACGTTTGTTACCACAAGCTACGAAAAACCGAACTGGGCTCATTTGGCAGCAATCGAGCATTGAGTTTGTCGCACCAGATGAATTGTTGCGACAAAAACCGGAGTGCGATTTGTTGTTGGTCGATGAAGCTGCTGCGATTCCATTACCCATGCTGATTAATATGGTTGAACGCTTTCATCGCGCTGTTTTTGCTACGACGGTCCACGGTTATGAAGGATGTGGACGTGGATTTACCTTGAAGTTTCAATCGTGGCTTAATCAACATCGTCCTAATAGCCGTTTTGAACACATCACATCGCCAATTCGTTGGGCAGATAACGATCCGTTGGAGCAGTGGCAATTTAAGACATTTTTGTTGGATTATGAATTACAACCGTTTGAGGTTCTTCCAACCGCGTTTGCTCCTTTAGCGGAAATCGACAAAGAAAGCTTGTTTACTCAGCCTCAATTGTTGGCGCAGTGTTTTGCGTTACTCGTGAATGCTCATTATCAAACAACGCCTAACGATTTGATGCTGCTGCTCAGTGATTCAAGTGTGAAGCTATTTGCGTCATTTTTCGAAGAACAGTGTATTGCTTGTATTGTGGCAGTAGAAGAGGGTGGTTTCGAACAGTCATTAAGTGAAGATATTATGCTGGGAAGACGTCGACCTAAAGGACACTTAGTTGCGTCGTCGCTTTGTTCTATTTTAGCTGACTCTCAACCAGGAATGGCATCCAGTTTACGTGTCATGCGTATTGCTGTGCACCCACAATTACAAAATCAAGGGATTGGTAGTCGAATCTTGAGTGAGTTGTCTGTGCTTAGTCGTTACGATTATCTGTCGACAAGTTTTGGCGTAACAGGCGAATTACTTCACTTTTGGTTGGCAAATGGTTTCCGTCCCCTCCGCCTCGGTACTTCTCGTGATCAGTCGAGTGGCACCCATTCGTTAATCATGGTGAAAGGGGAGCAGGCTTGGATAGAAGAAGCCGTCATTTCTATGGCACAAGATTTTACCTATCAACTTAAAGAGTGTTTTGTTGAGCTCGACGCAAATTTGATTGTTGACTTGCTTGCTGCGTTGCCAAAAGTTAAAGCATCCCTTAGTTGTTTACAACGGACCCGTCTAAATGCGTACGCTAACGGGGGAAGCAGTTTCGAGAATATTGCTCCGCTGATTGAAGCCGCCGTGTTAACCAGCCATATTGATAAAAACAAAACGCTATTGATTCGCCGAGTATTGCAACTTTGGGATTGGCAACAGTGCGCTGAAGAACTTTCTTTGCCGGGACGTAAACAAGTCGAGGCGCAACTTCGTCAGCAACTTGAATCTCTGCCTTCAGCGTGCAAAGCATGATTTACAGTGTAAAACCATAGTATGAGTATTTAGCCGAAGTTCATTTACAGTGTAAATCTATCAATGTATCGATTTACACTGTAAACCTAACAAATAACTAGACCCTGCATTTTGCGTGCAGAAAAATTTATCTACCATCTACCATCTACCATCCGCTATTGAACATTTGCTTAATAGGTATTTCTTCCTAAACTCAAAACAAGAACAAAATAGATGTTGGTTAGGTTTTCACTTATTTGCCTCTCATCCGTAGCATGGCAACTTCAGTCGAATATCGATGATTGTTTCTAAATAGCTTGTAAGCAACTTTAGTTAGTGTAAACCGAATTAATAAGCCGCTTAGAATGGTGGCTTTTATTATTAGCGGGGGATGGCGGATGCTTGTAAAAAGTGAAGTCGACACAGTTTCAAAGCAAGTGACGATATTTGTCAATGGCGCTTTCGGATTCAATCTTATCCACGACTTTAAACGTTGCTACTCGGACAAGAGAGATTACAGTTTTACGATTGATTTACGCAAAGTCGATTATATTGATAGTGCTGGATTAGGGATTTTGATAAACATGCAAAACTACCTTGATCATCAAGATGGTGCGATTCGACTTACCAACACTTTACCCCAAGTACGGAAGGTACTCACCATTTCCCGTTTCGATAGAAAATTTACTATTGAGTAAGGTGTTCCAATGCGAATAATGATAGTCGACGATCAAGCCACTAATCGCGAGCTTTGTCGTATCATGCTCAACCACGTCAGTTCGCGCATCGATACATTTGCCACTGGGGTCGGTATTGTCGATGCAATGCGTGAAATGGAAAGCTTACCGGATTTAGTTCTTCTAGACGTAATGATGCCTGAGCAAAATGGATTTACCACGGCGCAGCAAATACGGACATCATTCCCGGACCAACATATAGCGATTATCTTTTTAACCGTACTTGATGACTTTGATTCATTTGAACGTTGCCTAGCTCTAGGGGATGACTTTGTATTAAAGCCAGTAGAGAGCAGCGTATTACTCGCGAAGGTTCAAGCACACTACCGAATTGTCACTATGCATAACGAAGTTATGGCACAGCGTGATGAGCTGAGCCTGTTTCATGAACAAGTCCGTTATGACTACGCGATTGCCGAATCGATATTCTCCAATTTAAAACAGGAGATGAGTGATCAAGTGAGCCATGTTTTTGGCATTGATTACATATCTACGCCCTCAACCATATTTAATGGGGATTTGATTGTTGTAGCGAATCGGCCTCACGGCGGCGTCTATGTGCTTATAGCAGACGCAACGGGTCACGGTTTGCCAGCGGCAATATCTGCGATACCAGCGACGCGAGCATTCTTTTCGATGGCTTCAAAAGGATTATCGCTCGGTGAGATAGCAAGCGAGATGAATGAGGTACTGCATCGATTTTTACCAACCGGCATGATGCTCGCAGCAAGTATCTTTGAGATTCGAGCAAGCGGGTTTGAAGTGTCGTGGTGGGGGGGCGGATTGCCCGATGCGTATATTCTCAATCCAGATGGAAGTATCGCAAGAAAACTGGAATCGAGACATATGCCATTGGGCGTGCTTTCGAGCAAACAGTTTGAATCGAATCTAGTCCATTTAAAACTTGCCCCGCAGCAAAGGCTAATTGCCTATACCGATGGTGTGATAGAAGCGGCGAATCAACAAGGCGAGCATTTCGGTCCAGAGCGTTTGGAGCAAGCTCTGCAATCTGGACGATTTTCCATTCCTGGTTTGTATCAATCGGTGCGGGAATTTGCCAATAAGAACGTTGATGACGATTTGTCGATAATCTCGATGGAATTCCAATCTCAAGTAAGAAAGGGTTGTGTGATCTTGGTGGGGAGCAAAAATTGACAGCTATACCTGTCGAATCTTGTCTTAGCTTCGATTCCAATGTCATCAAGTCTACGCCGTTAATGAATAACGTGCGGGCTTATCTTTCCGGTATTGTATTAGGCGGACCTCACCTCGATCTCATTTGTTCGGTATTATCTGAATTGCTGACGAACGCGATTGATCATGGTTTGTTAGAAATGGATAGCAAGATCAAAGAGCAACCTGAGGGATTCTTTTTGTACTACAAGCGTCGTGAAGAACTCTTAGTTGAGTTGAATACAGATGCGTGGATTACACTAAAGATAAATTATCAACCTAGCGACCATAGCCTAACGATGATTGTCGAGCATAACGGGGTTGGTTTTGATTATCGAAATTATCCAAAGACCAAATCCGACGCCACTACGTATGGCAGAGGTATTGTTCTCGCCACTGAACTCTGTGAATCATTAGAGTATTCCAAACAAGGTAAACAGGTTACTGCTGTTTATCGCTTTGATGACGCTCATCGTTTTCCAACCTCAAATTAATTCTTTTAGCCAAGCATTTCGTTAAACCAAGCAATGAAGCGTAAGGGTTCGCTACTTGCTTGGTTATCTTGTGCGCCCTTATTTTGAATTTACACTGTAAAGTTAAGGTTCAATACGATATTAAATAAACAGCGCTGGGTGTGCATATTCGCATGGCATTTCAAATCCTGAGCTCAAGCTCTATCGGTGGTCTGAGTTTGCAGAAAAAACGTGTGGTCGTGGCTTTCTAGTTCCCTACATTCGTTTGTAAAAAAGATTGATGCTGACACGGCATAATGCGAAGGTATGAGGGGCACAAATTAAGGAGAGTGAATCATGAATATTCCTAAGATCATGAAAGGGGTAGAACTCATTGGCCATGGTGGCCCGGATATGTTGCGTTACAGAGAAGATATCGTCGTCCCAACACCTAAATCCTATGAAGTACTTGTTCAAGTATTGGCAGCCGGTGTGAACAACACGGATATCAACACTCGCACAGCCTGGTATTCAAAAGGTAACAATGACAGTGAAGACGCGAGTTGGTCAGGCAAGGCGCTGGAGTTGCCACTAATTCAAGGCGCAGATGTGTGTGGCATTATTGTCGCTGTCGGCGAGCAAGTGAATCCAAAGCGCATTGGTGAGCGTGTATTGATTGAACCGAGCTTGCAGTTCGTCAATGGTGAGCCGCTTGAAAATCCATGGTATTTCGGCTCTGAATGTAACGGTGGTTTTGCCCAATTTACGTTAGTCTCAGAGCAACATGCGTATCCTATTCAAACGTCGTTGACAGCAACTGAGTTGGCGACTTTTCCTTGTTCATATTCAACCGCTGAAAATATGCTGACTCGTGCCAATGTGACGGACAAAGACACGGTGTTGGTGACTGGTGCATCTGGGGGCGTTGGCTCCGCTGCAGTACAATTAGCAAAAGCGCGTGGCGCAAAAGTGATTGCTCAAACCAGTGAATCAAAAATGGAATTACTGAGATCAATTGGCGCGGATGAAGTGGTCGAGCGCAGTGCAGATTTAGGTCATCAGCTTGGCAAAAACAGCGTCGATGTTGTGATTGATTTGGTTGCTGGCCCTCAATGGCCAATATTGTTAGAAGTACTTAAGCCTAAAGGGCGCTATGCAGTCTCAGGAGCGATTGGCGGTGCGATGGTTGAACTTGATGTACGTACGTTGTATCTGAAAGATTTGAGCTTGTTTGGCTGCACTGTGTTAGAGCCACAAGTGTTTGCAAATTTAGTAAAACGTATCGAACAAGGTGCTATCAAACCTTTGGTTGCAGAAGTTTTTCCATTACAGCAGATCAATCAAGCCCAGCATGCTTTTGAGCAAAAAAGCCATGTGGGTAAAATCGTATTAGAGATTCCGCAATAAATTTCCCGATCAATAGTCCGCAAAAATTAGGAACCGCATTAATCCGGTGCGGTTCCATTTGGCCAATCTCGAACATGAACATCCATTTGTGGAAAGGCTATTTCGATACCATTTTGCTTAAACAATTCATCGATTTTTTTGTTGATCAGATGAATGGTTGAAAGGCGGTGGTCTATCGAATTAATGTGAATGCGTAATTCAAAGTCTAAACTGCTGGCACCAAAGGCGAGAAAATAAACTGAAGGTGGCGGCTCATTTAACACTAGTGGGTGGGCTTGTGCGGCCTCATAAAGTAGATCTTCGGTTTTCTCGACATCTGAACCATAGGCGACACCGATCGGAATCACGATACGGGTTATCGAATCGCTCAGAGACCAGTTAATCAACTTTTGCGTGATAAAGGTTTTATTCGGCACCACAATCTCTTTGTTGTCCCAATCGATGATGGTGGTTGCGCGCGTTTCGATTTTGCTCACTGTTCCAGATAAATCATCAATCGTGACGATATCACCAATACGTATTGGGCGTTCAAAAAGCAAAATCAGCCCAGAAATAAAATTGGCGAAAATCTCTTGTAAGCCGAATCCGAGTCCGACCCCGAACGCTGCAACTAACCATTGTAAGCGAGACCATTGAAACCCAAGAATAGAGAAAGCGCTGAGTAAACCGGTCATTAATATCAAATATCGCAACAAAGTTGTGACAGCGTAACCCGTTCCTGGAGAGAGTTCTAAGCGACGCAGTACCAACAATTCTAAAATGCCTGGTAAGTTGCGAACACCAACAATAGTGACCAGCAAAGTAATCAATGCGTAAATCAGTGATTGCAAGGTAACGTCGACTAACGTGTTTGCACCACTAATGGTTTCACTCACTTGCCACACCACAACTTTGTTGAGCCAGGTTGTCATCTCTAGTGCGCTTGACCATAACGTAAGAATCGCGACCACCAGCCCAATCAATGAAAGTCCTTTGAGTAATGTGAGTGACTGTTCACTGATTTGTTCTGAGGCAATGCCTTGGTCTTCCACATCAGGGAAATCTTCGCGCAGTTCCGCAATTTCGGGCGGCTCTTCCGCTAATTTGTTTTGTTGGGCTATCAATTCCTCTCTGCGTGCAAGCAAGCGTTGATAACTGAGTTGGCGATGTTCAAGCTTGAGCCAGCGCTCAGCGAGTTGGTATACGAATAGAATCCCGAGAACGACGAGGATGGTGAGTTGTTGGTAAATAAGTAGGATCCATGAAGCAATATAGAGCCCTAAGATAGCCATGATGAATATCGCTAACATCGAGCCAAAAATAAGCCCCTTGAGAAGCACCAGGCCGAATCCTTGCCCAATGGTACTAGGAAGGGTCGATGGTATACGTTCTGGCCTTAGAAGCGCCTTGTAGGCGTAACTGAGGCCTATGATAAAGAGTAGAAAGCAAATTCTCGAAGATTCTGCTTCGCTATTTTGTGCGATTAACTCAATGGTAAAAATGGAGAACAAAAATAGACAGAGCGGCCAACGAATCTGCTTACTTTTCTGATGTAAGTATTGGCACAAATGCTTGGGCCAGTTGAGATGCAACTCAAGTAGACCGCAATCGCTGCTGATCGTATGACCAAATTCAACCACAAACAGAGCAACGCAACTGGCGATGATCAACGTGCGATATTCGATATGATTATCAGAAGGCAGTAGCCAGAACAACAATAGGGCGGTGATGACGTACCAGAGCGGAAAGATCACAGCGCGAACAAACGTCGATATCAGAAGAATGATACTGTTTTTGAAACGATCTTT
The DNA here is from genome assembly GCF_009938165.1 of Vibrio taketomensis. NCBI lineage: Bacteria > Pseudomonadati > Pseudomonadota > Gammaproteobacteria > Vibrionales > Vibrionaceae > Vibrio > Vibrio taketomensis. The sequence continues at coordinate 1,331,427 of NZ_AP019650.1, read as the reverse complement.
GATTGGATGCCCAAATACCTTCTTGAATCGATCGCGTAATAGGCGTGAATGTGCGGTGAGTTTATGATACAACCAATAGAATAATAGAGAATATATGATCACCGCTGGTAGGGCTATTTTGGCCTTGTGGTGCGAAAGGCGTTCCAGCGTTTCTTTGACTGGAGCATCAGAGCCAAACCAGACCTTATAGCTAAAGTCAGTGAGATGTTGCCAGAGTGGCACATTACTGCGTGTCCATAATTGCTGCTCTTTTAAAAAAGATCGCGCGTCTTGAACTTGAATATCGTATTGACTCAATGCCAGTTGTAGTTTGCCCAGCGCAACAAGCAGTTTCTCGTAATCTTGTGATAATTGGGTCAAAAGTTGCTGGCTAATGGTTTGAATTTGCTCAGTTTCTTTATTCTTTGTTGTCCCTGTATTGTTTCCTGTGGCTTTTGCTAGAAGTTGGTTAATCTCGTATTTGCGAATATGTGTTTTGGCAATGGTATCCGGCACCGTACTTTTATCGCTAGTGTTTGGTAGCCGTTGCAACTGAGCGCGAATGGATTCACCAAAGGCGGTGCTATCACGTAACCAGGTTAGGTTCTGTTTTATCAGTTGCTGCTCTTCGATGAGACTGCGGCGCTTAGCGTCAGTTGTTTGTGTTTCTTCACGTGTTTGATCGATTTGATCCAGCACTTGTTCCAGTTCAGTGGCATATTGACGCAACTGTTCGACTTGCGCTTGTTGTTTAGGCGTATCAACGGAAGATCGTTGGCTAAGATCGAGCGCTTCGGCGATCAAGGCGCGAACGGATTGTTGTTCTACTTGAGTGAGCCGCTTTTGAAGATCCGCCAGTAGAGGAGTGGCGGTTTGGATTTTTTGATCCAAGAGCTGCTGTTCGAGCTTAAGCAACTCAGTGCGCTCATCCAAACTTTGCAGTTGTGCGGACACCATTTCTTTTTGCAATTTAAGCAGCTTGAGCTTGGCGCTCTCTAACCACGTGTCGATTTGGTCACCTTGATCAGCTTTAACCAGCAGCGCTTGCTCGATTTGTTTATCTAATTGTGCTTGTTGAGTTGGCAAAGAGGTGCGTTCTTGACTAAGTTTGCCCGCCTGATCGTTATTCGCTTGGGCATTGGTACGCCATTCACTAAGCGCGGCTTGTAACGAAGCTATCGCTTGAGAAAGATCGTTATAACCCCGTAAGTCTTGAGTTTTGAAGAGATCCAATTGCGCTACGCCATTAATCTGATTTTCTAATCGTTCACGCAAAGTTGGAAATTGAGTAATGATCTTGCGGTAATCGTCACGTTGCTTTTCTAGAGGATCGAACTGCTGTACTTGCGTTAACAAGTTTGTGTACTGGTTGATCAACGTTTCGTTTTTTGGGGATTCGCTATTCAGCTGGTCAATGTTAGCTTGTATTGTTGCGACATCGGGCAGTGGTTGAGCCATCGTGGGGAGTGTAAAAAATACAAACCCAATGGCGAAGAGAATGAGAATATTGCTTTTTATCAGTTTAATGAGTCGAATTGGCACCGTATTCCCAGTCAGAACCCTGCGTGATGATGCAGCTTGAACATAAAGTGTACACCCAGCTTGAAGTGCTTGCTTTTTTACGCGGTTGTTAAGGCATCGATCGGCACAATGTAATGATGTAATTTAATTCTTAAATCACTGCGATCCACTCTAAGAAAACTCCGTTGCAGATCCTAATAAAAATGTTTAACGTCATGATGTTATAGCATCAGATGGATCTAGGTGATGAAGATAAAGAATCTTACTCTGCTTGCGGCGCTACTTAGCACGCCAGCATTTGCAAACCCTGGCTTCTTTGTTGGAGCCGATTTTACTTTTGAGAACGACACTGAATTTGACGTATCCGGTTTAGAGTCGTCATCGCAAAACGACAACAGTTTTAACTTGATTGCGGGTTATGAAACGCAATCAAGAGAAAATGTCAGCATTATCGCAGAGCTTGAATATAGCCTTTATGGTGAAGCGGACCTCACGACGGGTACCGTTGATGGCCGTGGTCTATTTTTGAATCTAAAACCGGTGTTTTACGAAGAAAACTGGTACCTTGCTGTTATCGCAGGTATTGGTGATATGAAAATCGATTTTACCGATGCGGGCATGAAAGATGACAGTAAAGTAGGTTATCAACTAGGCGGTGAATTTGGTTATCAGATTGGTGAGAGCTTCTCTATCGGTCTTGGCTATAAAATCGCAACCGCGCATTTTGACGATTACAAAGTGCAGGTGGGTGGTTTCTACACCGGTGCTCGTTTCCACTTCTAATTCCTCAACTCGTGTTGATTCAAAGCGTGGTGAATTCTCTCGCCACGCATTATCTCTTCTTCTTTAAAACCATACTTTGGTAAGCTGAGCATCAAAAAATAGTGTCGATTTGTTATCAGACACGCTTTGTTACTTCTCTTTGGCGAGTTTTCACTGACTTATGCCTGAAAATGCTATCGCTTTCATACTTATATCTCGAGAACTTATATACACTCAAAGTTGAACTGTCTCCATTTAGGATAAAGCATGTGGGAAGAAATCGTCGTTTTCTCTGACGATAAGAAACAAATTATGGCGAAACTGCCTAAAGAAATGTCACTGCCAAGTGATATGGATTTAGTTGGGTTTAACGAAGCTGTTGCGTCACTTGGCGCTGCGTCTTATTTCGTTCATCAGGACGATGTCCATAGATTTCTCACATTAGCGAAAGAGGGGAAAGGTGAAGCGTTTAAGGGCGTTCTTGTCGCAGAAAAGTTAGATGCCGATGTTGAGATGGTTATTTCAGACGACGGAATGTTAGCCAGTATGGTGGTGACAGGAGCCTATGGGGGTAAGCCACTTGATGGTCCTAAAGTTATCCATGCGCTGGCTTCTGCTTCGGTGACCAAAGGTATCAATAAATTAGCGCTTAAAAAAGTGTTGGCGGTGAGCGCGCAACTTAAACCGGGGAAAAAATACACACAAGCGGTTGCTGTGGGTAAAAAGCCGAAAGAGGGGCGTGACGCGCGTTTTATTCCATTGATTAAGGATATCTCAAAGCAAGTACTTGCTCCGGTTGAAGAGGAAGCAGGCAAGGTTGATATGCTTAATCTCGGTGAAACCGTAAGCGTGGCCGTTGGGCAACCATTGATGCGTAAGATGCCACCAACACAAGGTGAACCGGGTCTAACGGTTCAAGGCAAAATAATAGAAGTTGGTGCAGGAAATGATTTGCCTCTCAAAGAGGGCAAAGGCACGGCGTTTTCAGAGAGTGACCCCAATGTTCTGGTTGCGACAACAACGGGCATGCCGATTTTGCATCAATGCAGTGTCGACGTAGACGAAGTGTTAGTGCTGGAAAGCATCGGCGTGGCGACTGGACATATCAAATTCAAAGGAAACCTTATCGTTAAGGGCAACATCGAGTCTGATATGAAAGTGCGGGTGACGGGCAATGCGATCATTCATGGATTTGTTGAATCTGCGGATGTTCAAGCACAAGGTGATATAGAGATCTGTAAAGGGATCATTGGGCATAATGTCTCTGAAGATCAAGAGAAAACTTGTATTGTCAAAGCTGGAGGATCCATTTCGGCTAACTATGCGCAATTTGCTGAGCTACAAGCTGGGCAGAATATTGATCTGCAGATCCACTGTATGAACAACGAAATTCGTTGTGGTAATGATCTGACGGTGTCTGACTCAAATGGCCGTCAAGGTACGTTGAGTGGCGGAACCGCCAAGGTTGGAGGCAAGGTGGTGTGTGTGAACTTGGGGGTAGAAGGCGATACCGCAACGCACGTTCACGCTTTTGCTCGTTACAAGATGCACAAAGAGCGCCAAGTTAAATACAAAGAGCACTATCAAACCGCCCAAGAAGTCACGATGGGGTTGGTGCGTAAAGAACTCGAGATGAAAAAACGCCCTAAGGCTGAGCGCAACCCAGAAGATGAAGCCAAGCTGGATAAGAAGAAAGCGACAGCGAGTGCTCAGATGGAAAAGATAAAGATTGCGCGCGATGTGCATGCCGAAGAATTTGACCGTCTGCTAGAAGAAAATACAGTGCAAGCGACGAAGAAAGTGTATACCCGAGTGATTGTCCAGTTTGGGGAAGACAAAGTCACGACTAAACGTGTGCATGGCTCAGCGGTATTTTCTTATGATCACTACAAAATCAGCTGCAAATCGCTTATCGATGAAGATATGTTGGAAGAAGATATCTAGTTGTTCACTTTCGCTAAATACTGGCGTCGATGTGTGGTCGTTGAGCGTTATGTTGGTACCCACATCGGCACATAATCTACTGGTTATTCGTCGATATATTTCTTTTCTATTTTTCTCGTCTATCAAGAAATGCTGTTTTCACTTCCCTTGCGTCATTTCACCAAATATTCATTTGCACGCCATCTATTGCCTGTAATCCTACTTAAATAAGACAAATTTTAGCTAAACGTTTGCATCCCTCAGTACGGTAAATGAATAAATCGCTCATCATTCCTATATAATGAGAAAACGTTATTCTGCGTGATAATAAATTCTCATATTCTAGGAATAGGATTTGGTCAATACAAATTGAAACGTTAAAACATCAGTGTGAATTCAATGAAACAAAATTCAGGTCAGGTAAATGAAAAGTTACTGCAATTGCTGATGCAAGTTGCGGTAAATGATGAGCCTGTAACCGCTAAGACACTTAGCGATATGTTAGGTACGCCGATCAGTAGTCTGTATCGACACCTCAAATTATTAAAAGAATGGAACTTGATTGAGGAAAGTCCAAGTGACAAAACCTTGATCATCGGTCCGGCTGCATTGCTTTTAATGCGCAGCTATGAAACCAGCCAACACGATTTAGATGCGGTCGACGCAGTGCTAAACCGTTTACAAAAACAAACTGGTGAAATGGCCGCATATATGGTGCCTGTAGGCTACCGAGCTCTTTGCGTAAGCCGTAAAGAGAGTATGCAAGCATTGCGTTGTAGCTATGTTCAAGGGCAGAGCCAGCCGCTTTTGAGGGGCGCATCCTCAAAAGTTATGCTGGCTTTCATGCCCGCCCAAAGGCGTGAAAAAATCCTGCGTCATTTCGGTGAAGCTCATCGAATTAGCGAATGGCAAAATGATCTTGAGGCGATTCGTGCGCAGGGATACGCATTTAGTACATCGGAGATTGATCCTGGCGTGTCAGGCATCAGTGCTCCAGTGATGAAAGGATCTAAACTGGTCGGGGCGATTTCGGTAATGGCACCTGCACACCGAGTTCAGCAAAACCAGCAAAGGATCATTCTTCACGTCCTTCAAGCAGCTAGGGCTTTGCCCCCAGAAAGGTAGCGAATATGTTCGGTCTATTTCGACGTAATAAAACTCAACGAGTGGCTAATACATCTGCTTTTCCAATGGTATTGATGAGTATTGCTCAATCGATTAAACCCATGAAGCAAGTTGAGTTCGAAATGGCCGATCAAAGTCTGCAAGATGTCTTTGAATGGTTGGCAGAGCAGAAGCACACACGCTGGCTTAACGGTGGTCATTATCGCTTATCTGAACAAATGATTGGCCGTTATCAATTGAATCTGAGCCGTTATTTTGAATCGCAGACCCTACCTGTCGTATTCAGTAACTGCACGGAAGGCGTGCTGCATGCACTACCTTTGATCATGGCGAATCGTAAAGACGTTGGTGTGATTCATATTGGGAATCAATTTGAGATCAAAGCGACACTAGAGCCGGAGCTTGGCTCTGCCTATCATTTTGCCATGGCGCGTTTTCATGATCTGCGCTTATTTTGTATGGGCATTGATGGTGCTCGTCAAAACGAAAAAACCATTGAATATGCAGAAGATCTTGGCTGCGATTGGCTAACCTTGTCTGAGTGTCAATTTACCCAACGATTCCATTTGAAAGAGCAGATAGATAGCTATTTAGCACATTGTGAGCATGTGGTGCTCAACATCGATTTAATGTCATTAAGTTGCCCATCACAGCTCAGTTCAGAGCGCAGTCTGGATGTGCAGATGGTGAATCGTATCGTAAGCCAAGCGCTACTGTCTGGAAAAGTGAGAATGGTGCAATTGGTTGGGTGGAAAGACAAACACATTTTTGCCAAATCTACATTATCAATTTTACAAGAGTTAGCTGCAGCGTTGCCAACCACCGATCGTGTTGCTTAAAGGGTAAAAGACGCAGTTTTCTAATAAGTGACAGACTGTCGGTTTGCTTGGCTTTGATTAGCCAGCAGAAAATATAGCTTCGCGGGCAGTTTTACTTGGCGCTAAAAAAGCAAAAGCTGGCATCAGGGCCAGCTTAGACGTTTCATAGACACGAATTACTACGCTTTAGTTACTTGTTTCGCCACTTCTTTCCAGTATTGGATGCGAATACGATGTAATTGTGCTTTTCTCATTTTCTTCATGATATTCCCTCACTAAAATCTTGCTCCGATATGAGCATGGGTGAATACAGTTCCTCATGAACTATTCGAATGTAGCTTTGTTTTTATCGGATAGCTAGGATTTTCGTCACATTTTTATGCGGAATTTATGTTGTCTTGAACTCTTAATATGGATGACATCTCACTATCATAAAGATGTCTTCAAGATTTAATCTTAAATTCATAAAAATTAAATCTTACCAAAACAGTAATTTAACGTAACGTTTGCCGCACACCTTAATTCTTGCAGGAATAATGCCAACAAAAATTGATGCTGAGCCTTTTCACCACCAGTGTTGGGATGTGATTTAGATCAGATTTGTACATTAAATTGTGACCGGTTTCTAATCAAGGAAAATCGAACAAAAAATAGTCTTAGATGAAAAGTTTGGTTGGCATATTTTTTGTGATGATGTATCGATTTTGTTATTCACTTAATTGACTAACGCGTTATCGGAGCGTAAATTAATAATATCGAAACAACCAAAGAGAGGTAACGCTATGTTAGTTTTAGCATTTCTGGCAGTCGCTATCGGCGTGTTTTTGGGCTCTTGGGTTTGTCACCACGGTTTGCCAATGATGGGCATGCATGTGGATATCGATGAAGCATTATTAGTATGTGAGATGACAGGACAAGACGTGCTAGAAGCATAAATTCCAATTGTTCGATGTGTGAAAAGAGAGCCTAATGGCTCTTTTTCATTTTCTGGCTCGCGTTTTCTCGTTGCGACTTATCTTGTAAGAACCGATTCAATCTGATTTATCACAGTGGCGAACCTCAGTGGCGCGTTGGCTCGCTGTTTCGTGATCAAATACAGAGTCTCAGAGACCTGCTCTTGAGGTTGATATACCGTTATTTGTTCTTTATGCGGGAAATTCTCTAATGCGCTCATAGGCAGTACAGTGAAGCCTAGTCCCTTGGCTACAGGCAATAATATTTGGCTGAGCTGATTAACGTAACCGGTGATTGGCAGTTTGTCGAAACGTACCTCTTGTAGCCAGCGCTCTCCTGCCAGATCGCAATATAAAGAAAGATAGTTCTCCGCATCGGGATGATTAATTAGTCCGATATGTTCTAAAGAGCTGAGGTTGAATTCACTGATGTTTGCAGACAGGGGCAGCATTAAGCATAGTGGCTCGATCGAAAGCTGTTGGCTGACTAGACGCTTATCTGTCGGAATACTGGTGACAATGCCAATATCCGCGTCACCAGAGAGAATATCGGCGATCACTTTACGTTTTGGCGCTGCTTCAATATGGGGGATCAATTCACGGTGCTGATCTTGAAGATCCAATAGGTGTGGATAGAGCAGTAAAGCTAAAGATCCTGAACAAGCCAGCCTAACTGTTCCTTTATATGGAGAGTCTGGTTCAAGCCCGGCAATCAATTGCGCTTCTAATTGTTGCTGCTTCTTCGCGTAGTCATACACTGCTTGACCTTGAGTGGTGATATCAAAACTTTTGTTGTTTCGCTCAATCAACAAATGTCCACATTCCCTTTCGAGTTTCTTTATGTGCTGACTGACCCCTGGTTGGGTCATAAACAGTTTCTCGGCGGTACGAGTAAAATGGCCAGTTTCTATCAGAGTGATAAACGTTTTTAACCAAACAGGGTTAAGCATGACGTGATTACCATAACAAACAATTATAGAAGTTAGGATAAACCATAACTGAGTTTGAAACGATAGGTTATTCAATGGCGTGCAAGTTTGGTATTAACTATCGTGCTTTTGATAGGGAAAGAGGGGAAATGTAGACAGTCACGCCCCAAAATAGGGGCGTAAATATGGTTACGACTTCGCTTGTTCTAAGGCATCAATGGCAAAAGAGAGCGCTTCTGTCCCCGCTTTGGCAAACTTACGCTCGGCTGGTGATAGCGAGGTATACATGAGAAACACCTCACTTTCATCGATGTGTGGTAAATGAATCACCAAGTCTTTGTATTTGTGCAGCCTATTTTGCGAGCGATGAATGAGCTCTTGCGTGTTGTTTCCTGATTGCTCAGCTTTGTCTTTAATTTCATTTAGCAAATGCGCAAAGAGTATTTGCAAATTGCAATGTTCATTTTCGCAACTTGCATCGGTGTGATTGTTATTTTTATCCATGTAATCATTAAGGTTATTTAGGTTAAGTGACTCAAAAAGAGACTATTTTCAAGCTGAGATGCGCTGCGTAAATAACCACTGGTTAACTTGGTCTACTAATTGCCTTAAATAGGTCAAATATGTCCGTTTCTGAAGGGGGAAAGATGATTGATCCTATCGTAAAGGTACTGATCGAGCGTCGTAAGGCAGCACATATGACGGGGCAGCAAATAGCGGAAATAGCGGGAATGAGCCTCAAGACTTATCAGCGAATTGAGCGTGGAGAATCAGATATGAAGTTGTCACAATATCGCTCAATTACACGCGCTTTAAACATGACTGATTTGGATGTTGCTTTAGATGTCAAAGAGGTACAGCCCATCACATCGGCCGATTTTTGCGCCGCTGCGCGTTTGCTTAGCCCTGAGGCGCAAGCGATATTGGTCCGTTTTATCATGCAAGTCGCGAGTCCAAAGCTGAAATAAATCGCCTCACTCATGTGGGCAAAAATCGCTTTTCCTATGCCTTGAATAGATGTTTTGCTTCCGTAGTAAATGGTCAGTACACTTCACCTTTAATTAGGTCAATTTTTAGGTGTAGTGTGGCTATTTGTTCTAATGCCGATTCGATTATTGTGCTCGACTTTGAAACAACCGGGCTTTCTCCACAGCAAGGCGATCGTGCCATCGAGATCGGTGCGGTTAAATTACACCAAGGTAAGGTCGTTGATCGCTTTCAGAGCTTAATGAACCCAGGCTTTCGCGTCAGTGGGTTTATTGAAAGCTACACTGGAATTTCTAACGCAATGCTGCATGGGGCACCCAGTTGCGCTGAAGTCATGGATCAGTTCGCTGATTTCATTCAAGGCAGTAATTTGCTGGCGCACAATGCGTCTTTCGACCAACGCTTTCTAGACGCGGAATTTGAGTTGATTGAGCGTAATTATGATGGTCAGTTTGCTTGTTCCCTACTTGTATCACGTCGACTGCATCAAGAACTGACGTCGCATAAACTCGGTGATCTAGTCAGTGCGCATCGCATTGATAATGATGGTGTATTTCACCGTGCATTAGCCGATGCTGAAATGACGGCACGTTTGTGGCAAATCCAACTTGATACTCTCAAAGTTAAATACCAGATCTCAGAACCAAGCTTTGAGCTGATGATGAAAATCGCTAAAACGCCGAAAGGAGCGATCGATAATCTGCTTCGAAAACAAGCTTTGCGTTACCAACCTCAAGCATAATTTGAGCGCAATCTAAGATCTCATTGCTAGTTATTGGCATATGCCAATAACTAGCAATATAGTGTGCTATCTGTTGACTAATATTCACCGATCAATCTTGATTGATTGCTCGCTTTGACGAATAGGTACGCCACTATGATTTACGCCATCCCTAGCCAAAATTTTGCCGTCGCCAACCATTTTTCTCGTTCACCGCATGTGGTGATTGTTGATGACCAAGCCCAGACACGCCACTTGATCGCCTTTGAAGAGACCCCGTCAACTTGCGGCCGTAAAAAACAGTGGATGCAAATTCTACAAAGCCACAAGGTGGAAGCTGTTGTGGTGCGTTCTATCGGTAAAAAAATGCTGCAGCGTCTGTTTGACCACAATCTCAAGGTACTGATGTCGCCACCAAAAGCACAGATCGAAGAGTTAGATTTTTCGCAACTTGATGTGGTAACGAGCATTGAGTATGGCCGCGAACCGCGTAAACAAGGCGGATGCTGTGGTCATAAAAAAAGCGCGACAAAACCCTCGTTGCTCTCCAGTCCACTTTCGGCAAGATTCGCTGCGATCAAAAGGATTATGAAATGACTTGGCTGCTGACGATTATTGGGTTTGTTGTGATCATTAGCCTGATGGCGATTGGTGTGATGTTTTCTCGTCGACCAATTGCAGGCAGTTGTGGCGGCTTAGCGCAACTGGATATTGAGCGTGAGTGTAACTGTGAAGAAGTATGCGATGAGCACCAAAAGACGCTGTATCAGATTCAAGAGCCGAGCGTTAAAGGTCAGTAGTCAGTTATTTGTTAAGCATTAATGCCTGACCTTCCACTAGGCACTGTGCCACTTTTTGACGCGCTCGTTTTACGATGTTGGCAAAGGTTTGTCTTGAAACCTGCATTTGTTTTGCTGCGTCTTGCTGACTCATTCCTTCCAAGTCAGCGAGTCGCAAAGCCTCTAATTCCTCAGCTAATAGCTCTATTTGCTGCAATTGAGGCATAGGTACGCCATTGGGCTTAAAACAAGAGTAAGGCGCTCTAGTACAGATTTGACGATGAATTTTAGGACGAGCCATAACCACTCCCATTTGGTAAGGGTAACCAATGACGTTTCAAATACCTGACAATCATACCCAATGTGTGGTGTGCCAACAGCCTTTTTTTTGCCAGCAATCGCTTGAATTTGTCATCACTGGTGAGTATCAAGTGCGAGCTGAAGTGTTAGCGACGCGCCAAGCGCAGGGTTTTACAGGTGTAATGCAAGGTGGTTTGATTACGGCGTTGCATGATAGTGCCATGCTGCACTGTCTGTTTGCTCACCAAATTTGCGCTATGACGGTTAAGTTAGAAACGCGTTTTCATCACCCCATCCCGCTTGGAAAACTGCTGGAGGTTGAGGCGCAATGGGTCAATACCCGTCGCAAGATCTATGAACTACAAAGCCAAATAGTGGTTGAAGGAAGAGTTTGCTCGACCGCTAAGAGTCAGTTTATTGAGTGCGAAAATGGAGAGAGGGGAAAATAAATGGCTCATATTGATTTTCCCGATGTAGACATCAATAGAGCCATTTATGGCATAAAACTCATACCTTAGCGGTTGCCTAGGTATCAACAGCCAAAGGTAGGATTATTTTTGAAGCTTCAGTTCGACTTCTTCACGGCTTGGAATGCCTTCACGACCACCGCGCTTAGTACATTTCACCGCTGCTACCGTGTTAGAGAAGATAATAGACTCACGAGTTGGCATCGATTCCGCAACGGCGACTGCCAATGCGCCGTGGAAAACATCACCGGCACCTGTTGTATCAACCACATCGACTTTTAGACCCGCTTGGTGCTGAATTTCGCCATTCTCAATCCAGTAACACCCTTTAGAACCAACGGTTACGTACACCATACCTTGGGTTCTTTGTTGTGCTGCTTTTAAACCTTCGATTGGGTCAGTAATGCCTGTAAAACGCTCTAGGCCTGGTTCAGAGAACGCAACGTGATCAGCAAGTTCTACTAACTCATCGATTGGATCCGGTGAAAGGTCAGCGTCTAGCACGGAAGGAATGTTGAATTTTTTTGCTTGCTCAAGTGCGTATTTTGCACCTTCTGGCCAGCGAACGTCAGTTAGGATCGTGGTGTATTTTGAAAAGTCTAAAGACTCTAATACTTTCGGATCACGGCTTAGAGAAGGATCTTGGAAGTTGATGATCATTCGCTCGCCTTCATCGTCAACTAAGATCGCTGAGAATGCTGATGATGCGCCTTCGATGCGTACGATATTTTCAACGTTTACATCGTAGCTGCTTAGCTCGGCAAGCATCGTTGTCGCAACAGAATCGTTACCTACACGGCCAATGAACTCAACTTGATGACCAAGCTTAGCAACCGCTACTGCCGCCGTTGCAGCTGGGCCACCGCCAACCTCGTAGTAATCCGTTGCTACGTACTTACCACCTACGGTTGGAAGCGTTGCAACACGCTGAATTCTATCTAGTACGGTAATACCTAAACATGCAATAGACATAATATTTCTCTTGTTCATAAACGTTATTGATTTAGGCGCAGTATACCTGATTTACGACATTGAGCTTTGCTAATAGTCACAAAAATTACTTTAAGTGACACATAATGACATTATGTGACATTGCTTACGTTTAGGTTCAGCCCACATTTGTTTGTGGTGTATTGCGGTGAGGTGGGCTGAATGGTTACTTGAGTATAGAAATATAAATAGTTAGCTTTCGACTTTACGGATAAAGGCCTCGCGTACGGGATCTGTGATATCAGAATTCCATAGTAGGCCGACTGACCACTCGGCATGCTCTCCGGTTAAAGGAATAAAACGGATTTGTGGTTGGCTGATCCGAGCCACACTTGCAGGAATGATGGTGTAGCCTAAACGCGCTGACACCAGTGCCAGTGCGGTGATCAAATCATGTGCCTCTTCAACCACGACAGGTCGCTGTTTTGCTTCCCATAAATAGGTGGCAATGTGCTTATTCAAGGTCGGGTTTTTGCTTTGGCTCAGCCCTAAATAGTTGTAGTGGCTGAGTGAGGCCCATAAATTGTCCAAGTTTATTTTTTCTTCTTCATGAATCGCGATCGCTAAGCGGTCAGAGAAGAGAGGAATGGCTTTTAAAGGGGCTTCAACAGGTAAACGGTCAAACCCGAGTTGCAACTGACCCAAACGTAATTCTTCAACTAGCTTGTGTGATGGGTAATCGTTAAGCGTAACGTGTACGTTAGGAAACTCTTGCTTAAATTTGGCGATGTAGTTGGGGGCTTCATGAAAGGAAGAAATACCAAAGCCGATATTAAGGTGGCCCGATGTACCCTCGGCAACAAAACTCGCCAAGCGTTGAAATGACTCAAACCCTTTTAAGACGCGCTTGGCTTCTGGCAGCAAAACCTTACCCATAGGGGTTAATTCCGCGCCATGGCGACCGCGATCAAATAATGCAACATTTAAGTTTTCCTCAAGGCGTTGAATCTTTTTCGTCAGCGCAGATTGAGTGATGTAAAGGTGTTGTGAGGCCACTCGAAAGTTCTTGTCTTCCGCGAGCTGACAAAAAGTGCGAAGTAAATCTATATCCATTCTAATTTGGAATCGAAAACTGAATTTTATTCATTATAACTAATCAAATATGTATTTTATAGTCATTTCATGTAAGAAAAACGACAAGTTCTAACATTTATAAGTTATTGAACTTTATGTATAACTTGCCGTTACCTTCAATCTATTACCAGATTGTTCGTCGAGAAATGAGCGTAGATTTGTTTATGAATGAAACTCTAGTTCAAGCATTAGGATTTGTAGCATTAGGTTTAAACCTATGCGTTTCATCCACAATAAATGATAACCGCATGCGCGCCCTCATTTGTTTGTCTTGCTTGACCTTTGCGGTTCATTACACCTTATTAGGCGCTTTGGTTGCTGGACTGAACTTATTCGTGAATTCTTTTCGCGCATTGGTTTCGGTCAAATATAAAGGTTACCACGTCTTCTGCTTATTCCTCATCGTGCAAATCGGCATGAGTATCTATTTCTACTCAGAGCCACGTGATCTATTACCTGCCATCGCGTCATGCATCAGTTGTTATGCCTTGTTTGTTGCGGAAGGTATGCGTATGCGAATCGCGTTTTTGATTTGCACGTTAACTTGGATGGTGAATGCGGCGTTAGTCGGTTCATACGGTGGGCTGCTTAACGATTTGTTCAATGCGAGCATGCTGACAATCACCATTTTTAGGTTAAGAAAACAACAAAAATTACAAGCTCAAACAAATTAGTTCCTATTTGTATCCACGGTTCTTGATGCTACTAACCCTACGAATCCTAGTTCAAGATCCGCACCAATAATGTATAAGGAAACAACATGAAGAAAACACTACTTGGTCTTGCCACTGCTTCAATTCTTGCAGCTGGTGCTGCAAACGCTGCGGAATACAAACTTACCATTCCACACGTAACGACAGCAGACAGCTACAACCACCAGTCGTTGTTAGTTCTTAAAAACTATGTTGAATCTCGTTCAAACGGCCAAATTCAAGTAGATATCTACCCTGCAGGCCAATTGTGTGCGAACGCGAAAGAGTGTATCGCTGGGGTACAAGCAGGCATGTTTGACTACTTCCAAACTACTATTCCTGAGCTCGGCAGCTTCTGGCAACCAGTAGGCGCATTTGACCTTCCATACTTGCTACCAAATGACCGCGTAGCAGAGTGTGTGTACGACAACGAACAACTTATTGCTGACGTACGTAAAGAGCTGATGCAACGTGCGCCAAACGTGCGTCTAATGGCGGTTTCTAACTCTGGTGGCTGGCGTAACATCGCAACCACTAAGAAAGAAGTGAAGGTTCCGGGTGACGTACAAGGTCTAAAACTGCGTACGGTTCCAGCTAAAACTCAGCAAGACCTAGTAAAAGCACTGGGCGGTGCACCAACACCAATCGCATGGCCAGAAGTATACACGGCGCTATCAACAGGCATGGTTGACGGTACTAAGAACGGTATCGTAGATATCATCATGAACAAATTCCATGAAAGTATCGGTTACATGATCCTTGATGGTCACGGTTACATGGGTGGCGCTTGGGTATTCAACGACATGAAATTCAAAGCATTCCCAGATGAGCTGAAACAAGTGGTTATCGATGGTATTGCGGCACAAAACCAATACCTACGTTCTTACCCTAAACACCGCGAATACGCAGCGTATGAAGAGTTTAAGAAAGCTGGCGGTAAAGTTTACAGCCCAACTGAAGCTGAAAAACAAGCGTTCATCACTGCCGCTGCTCCTGTAAAAGCTGAGTTCTTAGCAGCAACTGGCGCTGAAGGTGAGAAATGGCTACAACGTTTTGAAAATGAAATCAAAACGTGTGAAGCGAAGATCCAAGCTGATTACGACATTCAGTTTAAATAATTCTCAGGTACTTACTGTTTGACGCGGCCTCACAGATTACCGCGCGGCGGCAAACAGTAACCAACCAAATCCAGATATAAGCAAACTAGGCGCACGACTCTTGCGGTGAAAACCAAAAGTGCGCCCTTATTTTCTCTAAATTTCGGAAGCTGTTCGAATGAAACTTATCCAAACCCCTTCTGGCTTTACTATTAGCCATAAAAACAGAACTGTATTTGAACACTCACAAGTAAGCCCTGTGGTATACCTAGGTATCGGCCAAGGCACTTTTGACATGTACCGTGGTAACTTCGATATTTCTGATTACGTATCAGAGCGTCTGCCGCTTAAGAAGTTTTCTATCACTGAGAGCGCAGATCAAATCGTAGTGACTTTCAACCTTGACGGTGAAGCAGTACTAGAAGCGCGTATGTTTGAAACGACAGAGTCTCGTCTAAAAGTTGAATTCACAGCTCTGGATGAGAAATACAATCGTTTTTGGCTACGTGTAGCAGCGACAGAGTCAGAAGCGGTTTACGGTTGTGGCGAACAGCTAAGTTACCTAAACCTACGTGGTAAAAACTTCCCGCTATGGAGCTCTGAACCAGGCGTAGGTCGTAACAAGAACACTTACACCACTTGGCAAGCTGACGTCAAAGACAAAGCGGGCGGTGATTACTACACCACCAACTACCCACAACCAACGTTTGTTTCTGACAAGAAATACTTCTGCCACCTAGAAACGCGTGCTTACGCAGATTTCGATTTTACTCACGCTGAGTACCACGAGCTGCAATGCTGGAATATTCCTGAGTATCTACTGTTTGACGCAGAAGAATCATTCCCAGCACTGATGACGAACATCACAGGTGTATTTGGTCGTCAACCAGCACTCCCTGAGTGGGTTTACAACGGTGTGATTCTGGGTATTCAAGGTGGTACGGATATCACGATTGAAAAAGTAGAAGCAGCAAAAGCGGCAGGTGTTGAAGTTGCCGGTGCATGGTGTCAAGACTGGCAAGGCATCAAGATGACGTCATTCGGTAAGCGCCTACAATGGGATTGGCAGTGGAATGCAGACCTATACCCTGGTCTAGACACTAAAATCCATGAGCTAAAAGAGCAAGGCGTGCGCTTCCTTGGTTACATCAACCCATACGTTCTGGAAGACTTCCCGCTATACAACGAAGCGTTTGAAAAAGGCTACCTAGCTACAAAAGAAGACGGCTCTAAATACGTTGTCGATTTTGGTGAGTTTGACTGTGGCGTGGTTGACTTTACCAACCCTGAAGCCTGTGAATGGTACAAAGGCGTAATCAAGAAGAACATGATCGATTTTGGCCTTGATGGCTGGATGGGTGACTTTGGTGAGTACTTACCAACGGATTGTTCTCTATACAACGGCGTAAGCGCTGAAATTGAACACAACAAATGGCCTTACCGTTGGGCGAAAGTGCAACACGAAGCGATTGAAGAAGCGGGTAAAACTGATGACATTCTATTCTTCATGCGCGCTGGTGGCACCGGTATTCAAGGTTACTGTCACGCACTATGGGCGGGCGACCAATCGGTTATCTGGGAAAAAGACGACGGTCTAGCTTCGGTTATTCCAGCTGCGCTTTCTGCTGGCCTAATGGGTAACGGTATCAGCCATAGCGATATCGGCGGCTACACTACGTTACACGGTAACACTCGTTCTAAAGAATTGTTCCAACGCTGGGCAGAAATGGCGGCATTTACGCCAATCATGCGTAGCCATGAAGGTAACCGTCCAGGCGATAACCACCAATTTGATACAGACGCTGAAACGCTAGCTCACTTAGCGCGTATGACTAAGATTTACAAGCATCTTAAGCCGTACATCAAAGCAGCGGTAGAAGAGAACGCAACCCAAGGTATGCCAGTACAGCGCCCACTGTTCATGCACTACGAGCAAGACTCTGAAGCGTACCAAATTCAGTACCAATACCTATTTGGTCGCGATTTGATGGTTGCACCGGTGTACAACCAAGGTGAAACAGTGAAAGAACTGTACCTGCCAGAAGATGAGTGGGTTCATGTATGGACTGGTGAAACCTTCACAGGTGGCTGGGTGAGCGTTGACGCACCAATCGGTCAACCACCAGTGTTCTACCGCAAGCAATCTCAGGATGCAGAATTGCTAGCTGGCATCAAGCAATTCTAGTAGTACTCTAACAACTTGGCACCGCGAGTAACTTGCTTACTGCAATGACAAGTTGTCACGAAATGGGTTAGCCAGCCCGTCTTGGCTGGCTAACCAAATTCATTATTAAAACAACAATCAGTGCCATCAATTTTGAAGGTACTCCCCAAACTCGTTTGAACAAAATTTCTGGAATAACTATGGCTGATCTAATTTTAAATAATAAAGAGTCGTTCGTAATGGATTCAATCCAAGGCACTCTTTACACCTCTACTCTTGATAACCTAACTTTCCTCGACTTTGAAAATGACATCAAAGTTGTCGCTCGCAATGATTGGAACAAAGATAAAGTGGCACTGATCTGTGGTGGTGGCTCTGGTCATGAGCCAGCACACGCAGGTTTTGTGGGTAAAGGCATGCTAACGGCTGCGGTATGTGGCGACCTATTCGCTGCGCCAAGCGTCGATTCAGTACTTAACGCAATTTTGCACGTGACTGGCGATGCAGGCTGTCTTGTTATCATCAAAAACTACACTGGTGACCGTCTAAACTTTGGTCTGGCGGTAGAAAAAGCCAAAGAGATGGGCCGTAAGGTTGATCTGATCGTCGTCGGTGATGACATCTCTATTCCGGGCAACCCTCAACCTCGCGGCATCGCAGGTACATTGTTTGTGCAAAAAGTAGCGGGTTATGTGGCTGAAAACGGCGGCACGCTAGAAGAAGTAAAACAAGCGGCAATCGACGCACACCAAAAAACCGCTTCTATCGGTGTGGCACTGACTAGCTGTTCACTACCAGGTGAAAGCAACGACCGTATTGCACAAGGTAAAGCAGAGCTTGGCCTTGGTATTCACGGCGAAGCTGGCATCGAAACGATCGATCTGCCAAAAGCAAAAGATCTTGTGACCACTATGGTGAGCAAGCTACTTGAAGCGAAACCAACCACGGACAATGCGATTCTACTTAACAACCTTGGCGGCCTATCACCAATCGAGATGAACATTGTTGCAAAAGAAGTCATGGAATCTGAACTGGGTCAAAACACCAAGTTCATCGTAAGCGGTGCGCTAATGACGGCGATTGACATGAAAGGCTTCTCTATCTCAACAATTCAACTGACCGAAGAAATCGCTAAAGCGCTTGTTTCTCCAGTAGAAACAGCGGCATGGCCAGGTGCAGTTGCACGCCGTGAAGTGCCTGTGACTAAGTGCCAAAACCAAATCGCGAAGAAGGCTTACATGCCATCGCACGACCAAGAAACGGCACTTGTGCTAAGCAAAGTATGTCAAGCGATCATCGATATCGAGGGTGAGCTAAACCACCTAGATTCAATCGTTGGTGATGGTGATACGGGTTCTACCTTTGCAGCCGGTGCGCGCAAGGTATTGGCTCAACTCGAAGCAAACAATCTACCGCTTCAAGATAAAGCAAAACTGATGACGACGATTGCAGATTGCCTAACCTCTGTAATGGGTGGCTCTTCAGGTGTTCTACTTTCTATCATGTTCACTGCGGCGGGTCGTGACTTTGAACAAAACGGTTCTTTGCCACAAGCGCTACAAGCAGGTCTTGGTCAAATGATGGCTTACGGCGGTGCGAAACCGGGCGATCGCACCATGATTGATGCACTACACCCAGCACTAGAAGCTTGGGCACAAGACGGCTTTACTGCGGCAATCGCAGCGGCGAAAGCAGGTGCAGAAGCGACCGTTAATATGACAAGCGCGAAAGCAGGCCGCTCTTCTTACCTTAACAGTGACAGCCTAAACGGCACCAAAGATCCAGGCGCATTTGCGGTAGAAACAGTATTCAGCCAGTTCTAATCGGCACAAATAATTATATCGGGGCGCAAGCTGCGCCCTTCCAATAACGTCATTTTTTGATGACGAGAAACAGAATAATTTAAAAGGATTCCATCATGGATAACATCATCATCTCTCCTAGCAAATACATCCAAGGCGAAGGCTCACTAGACAACATCGGTAAATACGTATCGGTATTTGGCAAAAAGCCACTAGCAATCGCTGATGATTTCGTAATGGGCTTAGTACGTGACCGTGCGGAAACGAGCATTGTCGGTGAAGGTCTAGAAGTGAACTTCAATACCTTTGGTGGCGAATGTTGTCGCGTAGAGATTGAGCGTCTAATCGATGTGCGTAATGAGCAAGGCAACGATGTCATCATTGGCTTTGGTGGCGGTAAAACACTGGATACAGCAAAAGCGGTTGCTTACTATGCAAAAGTGCCAGTCGTTATCGTACCGACTATCGCATCCACTGATGCACCAACTTCAGCGCTAGCCGTAATTTATACGCCTGAAGGTGAGTTTAGTGAGTACTTACTATTCCCGCAAAACCCGAACATGGTCATTATGGACACGGGCATCATCGCAGCGGCTCCAGTACGCACGTTAGTGGCTGGTATGGGTGATGCGCTATCAACTTACTTTGAAGCACGTGCAAACGGCCTATCTGGTAAAGCAACAATGGCGGGTGGTGCACCAACTCGCTCAGCGCAAGCGCTAGCGAAACTATGTTACGAAACACTGATCGCTGATGGCGTAAAAGCAAAAGCAGCGGTTGAAAATGGTGTCTCAACCAAAGCGGTTGAGAACATCATCGAAGCGAACACTTACCTATCTGGTATCGGTTTTGAAAGCTCAGGTCTTGCGGGTGCACACGCAATCCACAACGGCCTAACTAAGCTTGAAGAGTGTCACCACCTGCTACACGGTGAGAAAGTGGCATTCGGTACGCTAACTCAGCTAGTACTAGAAAACGCAGCGCAAGCTGAAATCGAAGAAGTACTTAACTTCTGCCGCGCAGTAGGCCTACCAACTAACCTACACCAAATGGGCGTGAAAGAACTTAACCATGAAAAATTGATGGAAGTGGCAGAAGCATCATGTGCGGAAGGCGAAACTATTCACAATATGCCTTTCCCAGTAACAGCTAAGTCTGTTTACGCAGCGATTCTAACAGCGCATAAGCTAGGTCTATAAACCCTCTTGTTTGAGGTATAATAAAAGGCGTGAAACGGCTTCTTCGGAAGCCGTTTTTTTATGGCTGCAATCTAAGTGTCTAATTGATCTTTGTGCAAGCCAATCAGGTTATTTTAAGACCAGCGATTTATGATTGATAAAACTCAGCGGTGTTCGCCCTGTCTGTTTCTTAAAAAAGGCAATAAAGGCACTGTCAGAAGAGAACCCTAGCTGGTGGCCAACATCACTCACTTGCATTTCACGAGAAAGTAATTCAATCGCTTTGAGCAAGCGCCATTGCTGTTTCCAGTCTTGATACGACATTCCGGTTTCGGATTTGAATAAGCGCGTGATGGTTTTACTACTTGCCCCGATGGAGTTTGCTAGCGAAGTAAGATCCGGTACTAAGTAAGAATCCTGCATCAACTGTTCACGGAAGGGTTTGAGCCTGCGATGGGATGGTAAAGGCAGTTGGAAAGAGTGTCGTTTTGCCGCATAAAACTCCTCCCAAAATAGCGCCGTGGTTTTTGTTGTCTCCTCTTCAGGTTTATCCCATGCCCATAGTGCCATTTTATCGATAAGCGCTTTTAGTAAAGCATCGACTTCAATCACGGTAATCTCATGTGGGCAGTCAAATACCGAGCAATCGAAGTATAACGAGCGGTATGCAACGACATTGGTCATCATCGCTCGATGCTGGGTTGATGGTGGAATCCACACCGCTTTAGTCGGCGGTAAAATGCATAACGCATTGTCTAAAGCAAAGCTCATACACCCCTGAGGAGCAAAGAGTAATTGCCCTTTTTCATGATGGTGCATGCCTGAGTCATGTTTGCCTACGTCGGCTGCAATACCAATAACAGGGGCGTTTAAATGATCGGGATCGAATCCAATTTGCTGATCAATAATGGCCATTTGTCCGAATTTTGATGTTTTTGGTTTTTATGTTGTTAATGGGTAAAGGGTAGCCCCATTTATACTGCGCGCCAAGTTAATTAAGAATGAGGATTCAAGATGAATACCAAACCTTCATTAAGGTTGATGGTGGTAATGTTGATGTTTCCCCAAGTGGTAGAAACCATATATAGCCCCGCTCTAGGCTCGATTGCTCAATCGTTCGCAATCACTGACTCACAAGCCGCTCAGACGCTGTCGGTTTACTTTCTCGCTTTTGCGTTTGGCGTGGTTGTATGGGGAATATTGGCAGACAAATTTGGTCGACGACCAACCATGCTGGTGGGGTTACTGATTTACGCTTTTGCTGCTTTGGTGGCAATGCTGACTGATAACTTCGCTGTACTCATGCTTGCTCGTGCGCTCAGTGCCTTTGGTATTGCGGTTGGCTCGGTGGTCACACAGACCATGCTCCGTGATGTGTTTAACGGTGAAGAGCTCGCTAAAGTATTTAGCCTTATGGGAATAGGAATCGCCATTAGCCCTGTACTAGGTATGCTGCTAGGTGGTCAACTCACTGCGATTGCCGGGTATCACTCGGTGTTCTTGGCGCTTTTTGTGATGGCACTGATGTTATTGGGCTATAACCTGTTTAAATTGCCCGAAACGCGGCAAGAACCGCAGCCTGTAGCCTTGGTTCACTTGAGCTTTCGTATGCTTAAAGATAAACACATTTTGTACTCGGCGTTATTGGTCGCGCTCTACAATATTGCGCTTTTTGCGTATTACCAACTTGGTGCGTTTGCTTTTAGTGAATTAGGTTACGCTTCAGAGCAATTTGGCTACAGTGGCATTGCGTTAGGGCTTGGCACGTTGCTGGGCAGCTATTTAAATAAATCATTACTTGCTCGAAAAGTAGCGCAAGACGCTCGATTGCTAGTCGCAGCTATATTACTAACAATCGGTGCGGTTGGGGTTTATGCCCTGCAGGGTTCTATCTGGTTTGTGGCACCCATGATGTTCGTTGTGGTGGCATTTGGTATCGCGATCCCTAATGTATTGAGTGTTGCCTTGGTGAATTATAAGCAGCAAGTGGGCAGTGCAGGAGCATTGTTTGGGTTGTTGTATTACTTAATGATCGGCGGCGGTCTAGCGTTGGCTGGTGGCATTCAGCAGTTAGGAATCGTATTACTTGCTTGTAGTGTCGCGACGCTGTTGGTGACCGTCTTACGTAATAAAGGCAGTCGATGATAGTGACTCTAGGCTCTGGTCGCAGTGTTTACTTACCATGAATCTTAAAGCTGGCCATCAATCACCGATCTACAGAGACGAGTGTATCGTCTCTGTATTTACAGAACGGTAGATGCTGAATCTCACTAAGAGGCACAATGCATTTTAGTGAGAAACGAGTTTAAGCCAGCATGGCTTCTACTTGAGCATCGCTTGGCACTGAACCAGTATGAACAACCTTTCCGTCAATGGCGATGCCCGGAGTGCTCATGACTCCTGCTTGCATAATGGCCATCATGCTGGTTTCTTTACTTACTTCGATTTCGATGCCATTTGCTTGTGCAAAAGCCTGAAGTTTTTCCGCAGTGATTGTGCAATTTTTGCAGCCTGAACCGTATACAACGACCTTTTTCATATTACATTCCTATAAGATTAAACATATTAAAGAACCATCCGATCACTGACATAGAAATCAGCAGATAAACAAAAATCAGTCCAAGAAGCTTAAAAGTCATGACTTGTTTGAGCATGGTGAATTCAGGGATGCTCACCGCCACTGAACTCATACAGAATGCAAGCGTGGTTCCCAAAGGTAAGCCTTTGGCCAATAAGCTGCTCATAATGGGAATAATGGCTGTCGCATTGGTATACATAGGGATACCGACCAACGTTGCCGCAGGAACGCTCCACCATTGGCCTTGACCTAAATGTTGGGCAAACCAATCCGCAGGAACCATGCCGTGAATTAAAGCGCCGATACCCACACCGACAATTACCCATTTCCAAATGCGTTTGAAAATAGTCACCGCTTCATCCTGAGCGAAATCGTGGCGCTGCTTAAGTGATAGCTTCAGCGGTTGATGATTAATGGTACTAGGCTCCGTACTTTGCTGGTACATGCTGGCAAGTTCTGGAATGAGCCAGCGCTCGGCTTTAAACCAATCAATCACCAAGCCGCCAAGAATACCTAATGCCATCCCCACAACCACATACATGATGGTGAACTTGAGACCAAGCATACTGCCCAGCATCACCAACGCGATTTCGTTAATTAGAGGCGAGGTAAGCAAAAATGAAATGGTCACTCCAAGGGGAATTCGAGCAGAAACAAACCCTAAAAAGAGAGGGATAGAACTGCAAGAGCAAAAAGGTGTGATTGCACCAAAAACCGAACCTAAGAAATAGCCGAGAAAGCGATTTTTTCCTTGCAGATAATCTCTGACTCTTTCTGGGTTTAGCCCCGCCCTTAATAGCGCAATGACATAAATTAAAATCAGCAGAAGCGCGAATATCTTCGTCGTATCTTCAATGAAGAAATGCAAGCTGTTAGCCCATTTGCTTTCGGGTTGCATATTCAGCATCCCAAAAGTAATGAAATCAGCTAAGTGAGTGAATACTTCTAGCATCAGCAGCTACCACAAGTGCAAACATTTGGATTTTGTTTGGTATAGCTACACTCGATGAAATTGAGCACACAAGTCATTTCAAGTTTATAGAAAACGTTTTTGCCTTTGCGTTCAGAAGATAGGACTTTCACGTCTTGAAGTTGCTTCAAGTGGCGGGAAATCACTGACATATCAAGAGTCAGTGCATCATTGATTTCACAGACACATTTTTCACCTTCAGCGAGCAACATAATGATTTGCAGGCGAGCTGGGTGAGCGAGAGCTTTAAAAAAATCGGCTTGAATTGCGAGTTGTTGTTCGTTCATCGCTAACATCCTTGGTTCTAATCAGTAAGATAACATTTGCAGAATATTACAATTGTTTAATTCTGCAAATGTCGAATTTTGCAAACATAAGATTGTGCAAATGGAATGATTGGATACCAAAGATCAAATTAGCTTTTTAAACCTCGTTGTCACTTGTGCAAAATCTGCATAAGTGCTGTTCCGCTGCGCTAGTTTTTCTCCATTCTTTGCTCTCTATAATGCCCCTCATCCGCTGAGACGTACAAAATTTGTCAATTGAGAGAGTGAGTATGACGACGAAATATGAAAATGCAGTGCTAGATGACAGCGCTCTAATTGAAGGCTTGAAATCAATTAATCCAGTATGGGGAGATATGACCGTTCGTGTGGCCGGTGAAGCATGGGGTATGCCGCTTATCGATCAGAAAACCAAAGCGCTGATTAGTATCGCGATTGATCAAATGGCGCTTAATGTCACTGGTGAAGGGAACCCGTTTGGTGCACACGTTGATATGGCACTTAAGCAAGGTGTGACTTACGCAGAGCTTGAAGAATTGATCGTTTTCACATCGGTTTACACTGGCTTTAACAAAGGGGCAACCACCATGGGCGCGCTAAACAAAATCCGTCATGAACGAGGAGACATCTAATGGCGATTCCAGGACTAAAAAAACCGGATCATATTGGTTTCACGGTGCCGAATCTTGATCTAGCGATTGCATTCTTTCGTGATCATTTTGAGTTTGAATTGGCTTACGAATTTGGCCCGTTTGCTGCTGATGACAATTGGATGGCGGATCATCTAAACGTGAATCCACGTGCTGAAATCACCAAGATCGCTGTGATGAATGCTAAGGGGATCAACCTTGAGATCTTTGAATATGCAGACACGGTAGATCGTAACCAAACCGCACCGAATAACGCGGATATTGGTGGTCACCACCTGGCGTTCTACGTTGAGGACATGACGGCGGCAGTGACCTACCTGAAACAACAAGGTATTGAAGTTCTGGGCGAGCCAACAGTAATGACGGAAGGGCCAACAGAAGGTGAGTCTTGGGTCTATTTTATGGCGCCGTGGGGAATGCAACTTGAGTTGGTCTCATACCCAAATGGTAAAGCGTACGCTCGTCACTCATCTGTTGCTTTGTTTGACCCGCGATGAACGTTATTTACATTTTATTGATCGTGGTTGCCGGAATGGGCTTGTCTTTTGAGGCAGGCCTACTGGGACCGCTTGGCGAGCAAGTCGGTCATTTGTGGGCAACGCTAAGTATTTTTGGCGTTGGCACCGCATTGCTTTGGCTGATTCGCCATTTTACCCCGCACGGAAAATTTACGGATTGGAATTCGATTCCTAAGTGGCAACTGATTGGTGGCTTATTAGGGCCGATTTATGTGGTTGCGCTGACGTTATCCACGCCAATTTTGGGTGTCGCGATGAGCATGATCTGCGTGTTGTTAGGACAAGTAACCAAGAGCTTTGCGATTGACTATTTTGGCTGGTTTGCGATGCCAAAGCAAACGACCAACCCGCTACGGGTGCTGAGTTTAGTGTTTATCTTTTTAGCGCTTTGTTTTGTCTATTTAGGAGCTCAATCATGACCTTGATTATCATACTCGCGATTGCATCGGGTATGGCGCTCAGTGCTCAGGCGGCGATAAATGGTCAACTGGGTGCAAAAGTCGGCGTAATAGAAAGCGCTTTACTGACATTTAGTATCGGCACGGTCGTAACGAGTTTATTGATTTTCTTTTTTGAACCGAGCTATGAAGCAACATTGTTTACGGTGCCAAAATGGCAATTAGCCGGCGCATTATTTGGCATTGTTTACATGATCGTGATGGTCGCGGCAGTGCCAAAAGTAGGCGTTGCAATTGCAACGGTTTCGACCATTTTGGGGCAGATGATGATGAGCTTAGTGATTGATACACAAGGCTGGTTAGGCAACCCACCAATTGAACTCAATTATTGGCGTGTTGCTGCAATGGTCTGTATTGCGTGTGCCTTGTTATGTATTTATCTAGCCAACCGTCAAACGCAACGCTCAAGTAAAGCCGCTGCGTGCGACATAAACCCAACATCAACCGCTCAGACAAAGGATGCACTGCATGTCAGCTAAAACCTTAATGGTATTTTTTAACCTAAAACCAACCACTAACGAAGCTCAATATCTTGAATGGGCCAAGCAGTCTGATCTGCCAACCGTAAATCAGCTGACTAGCGTTTCCTCATTTGAAGTTTACAAGAGCATCAGTATGTTTGGTCAAGACAAGCCATCTCCGTGGGATTACTTTGAAGTGATTCAAATTGACTCGGAAGATGCTTTTATGAGTGATATTCAAACAGACGTAATGCAGAAGATTGTTGAGCAGTTCCAGTCATTTACTGAAGATGCGCATTTTATTGTCACGGAAAATATTCTCACGGCGTGATTGATAATCTAAAGACAAGTTATTTATTAGCTTGTCTTTTTTTATGTTTCGACCTTAGGCTTAGCTAACGCGATTAGGAGAATGCTTGTGAATTACGATGTGTCCTTGCTCGACATAAAACTGTTTTTGATGACGATTCAATATGGCAATTTTTCTGAGGTGGCTCGCCGTCAAGATATGACGCCCTCATCGGTTTCTCGCAAAATATCTCAACTAGAAGAGAAGGTTGGCACTAAACTATTACACCGCCATACGCGCTCCATATCATTGACGGATGAAGGGGCTGCATTTGGTAAGCATTGTGCAGAAATCATTGCACAGTATGAGCTGGTGGTTGAGCGTATAGAGCAGCGTGCCGACACGCCTCGTGGCACGGTTAAGTTAAGTGTCCCCGTCGCTTTTGGCCGATTGCATATTGCGCCCTATTTATCGGAAATATTAGAGCGTTATCCACTACTCAAAATAGAGATTCAGCAAACCGATACGTTTGTAGACCCCGCCGCAGAGGCGATTGATCTGATGATTCGCATTGGTGTACCTCAAGACTCTTCGCTGCGAATGAAAACCTTTGGTAAGCAGCGTTATGTGATGGCAGCAAGCCCCAGTTACCTTAAGTCTTATGGGGCGCCATTGGAGCCTAACGATCTTAAGCAACATAATTGCTTGGTGTTCAAAGGCACTAACGGTTTGCAGCGCTGGTTTATCGGGCGCGATAAGTTAGAACCGTATGAGGTTTCTGGCTCACTCTATAGTAATAATGCTGAAACGCTGGTGGCAGGCGCTGTTGGTGGCAGCGGCATTGTCGTTTTTCCTACTTGGTTGATCGGTGAGGAGCTAAAAAATGGCAAGCTGATCCCTGTGATGGAAGATTATCTCGTTTCGACCAGTTTAGAGCAGCAGTTGATCAGCGCTTTGTATCTCGATACTGATAACCTTGCCGCTAAAGTCAGAGTGGTGATTGATTTTCTCGCTGAGAAATTTACACATGCCAGTGATTCGACCTTGTGTTATTGGGATGTTTAGCTTCTGCTGTTTCCCATCGATAACGGGTCATTCCCGCAAGGGCGGGAATGTTTTAACGCTGAAACATTTGAGATCTGACGGACGTCGCTCCTAATGTTGTGATTCGATATGGCGCGCTTTTTTTCGAACTGATGAGTTTTTTACTCTTTAAGCGCTTAAATACCTCCATGGAGCAATCCGTCAGGATATGCCCTTCGCGGGAATAACAAAATATTTGACTGATTTTACTATTGTCACTGCGCACGTATTGGATTTCGCCACCTAGTGCGAGTACGTGTAGAACTCTCTGTTCGTGTTTTGAAATATTCATTGAATGTATCTCTAACTGTGTTGATGAAAGGGCAGCATTGTGCCCCTTCGCTTATTTATTCAACTTGTTCACTTGGGTGACCCCACATCAAAGGAGAGGCGTAAGGGCCTGTCACTGATGAGGTTGATTCACCGAGATTATCTAGCGCACCTGGTGTTAACTCTCTTGCGAACCAACATTCAAGAGGTGCAAGGGTTTTAACCGGCGGTAAGACGTTATGTGGCGTGTTATAGCGATTACCGTAATGGAAAGGTTCACCCATCACAAAGATCACATCAGCATCGAGTTCGCTTTCGGCTTGTTCCATTAGTCGTGTTGCGATTCCTTTACCTTGGAACTGAGGAAGTACCGCAAGCGGCGCTAATACATAACATTTCAGGTGCGGTGCTTTATCAATCGTGATTGGTGTATAGCAAGCGTGCGCCACACCTTCATACACGATGGAATAGCTTCCGTCGGCAATCAGCGCATCGGCAAATTCAGCATACAGTTTTGCATGTCGTTCATCATAAAGACCGCCTGCTGTTGCAAATGCCTCATATTGAATTTGATAGGGAGTGCTCATTCTATTTGTCTCTCTAATTATAAACCGACTGGTCAGTCGGTGATTTTGCTTTAAAAAAATCACGCATTGAGAAATGCGTGATCATCAGCGAAGTTAGCAATATTTTTTCGTAAACTCTTGCTTGATTTCGTTGATAGGGAAATCGTCGTTCAGCAGATAATTCATAGCAATGCCATCAATCTCGGCAATAAACATTTTGGTGATGACCGCCGGGTTTTCATACCCTAAAGCGTGAAACACCTCTTCTGTCGACACCTGCAATCCTCGGTATCTATCTTCGATCAAGTCAACCACGATAGCTCTGGTGGTCGGATGCACCATCACACTGAAGTTAAACTGGTACATCTTTCGATGTTCTGGCTTCATCATGCCTTCGAAAATCGAGTCGATTAATGACTCCATTCGAATCTCATTGGCATCAACATTTGCATCTTGTTGATCCGCTTCCTCGATGACAGATGTGATATGAACAAACACTTCTCTGAGCAGATCATTCTTGTTCTTGAAGTGGTGAAAGACGAGCCCTTTGGATACTTCTGCTTCTTCACAGATCAATGAAATCGGTGTTTTTTCAAACCCATGCTCTGCAAATAAGCGAGTCGCAACGTCAATAATGTTCTGTCTTTTGTCCATAGTGTTCACTTGTTGAAAGTTAACTGACCGTTCGGTCGGTTTGTAATTTAAGGATCGTCAATGATCTTGTCAAGCGTTTTGATGGATTGTTCATATGCTTGTCTGTCGAACCATAGCAAAGTAAGTGTTCGAGGTTTCTCTGGGGGTAAGTAAACCTCAAGATTAGGTTTGGTTGTCGACCAAAAGCGAAATATTTTCTTCGTTCGTGTTTTCTTAACCCTGCGTTAACTCGCCACCGCATATAGTCGCCAAAATTTGCCGATGTGCCCAACCCAATTGCGGTACATCCTCACGTCTTTATGAATGAATGTTGGAAAACAGATGCAAGCAAAAGGGTTTACGTTAATTGAACTGGTTATCGTTATTGTCATCCTTGGCATATTGTCCGTTACTGCGGCTCCGCGCTTTTTAAATCTGCAAGATGATGCGCGAGATGCGGCAATAAGTGGTTTGAAAGGGGCGTTTCTCAGTTCTATGGGGATAGTGTATAGCAAGGCGGTTGTCTTAGACGTTGAACATTTGAGTGAAACCAGTATCGATACCGATGCGGATGGTCGCGCAGATTTAGATATTGCTTATGGTTATCCAAAAGCGACGCTGGAGGACCTCTCGATAGTGATTGGTGGCTTACAACAAGATTGGCTGTATCGAACAGAGCCGATAAGCGGCGTGATTTATTTTGGCTTGTCAGGTTATGAGCAATCTTGTCTTAAGTATTCACAGGCGACTACATCGAGCGCCGCTGTTGCTGTCATTGTTGATAACTCAACAGAGTGTCATGACCTCATCCAGCCAAACTATCAAAATAGAATCAAGCAAAGCTTTACCGCAAGGATGCGTTTGTTTTGTTTGTGAATGATTTATTGAAACGATAAAAATAAATCATCAAAACAAGGTTTAACGTTAACTGAGCGTTAACCATCAAAAACTTAAAATATGAACCATATCACACACTGTGCCTCTTAAAGCAAAGGCTTTGAGACGGAATTTAACTTGTTAGATGGATGACAAGAAACAAGAGGCGAGTGAACCCAGGCTTGGAGCGACAACGGTCGTATTCCAACGGTTACTAAAGCATGAAGGTTTCTAATGTCTGATTTTTACTTGTTATACCAACCAAAGATGAACGACAACGTTATTGTTGGTCTTGAAGCATTGTTAAGACCCGTTAACGCGATGCAATCCGTACCAGAATACTTAGCCAATGTAACCAATACAGTGGCGTTGGATCTGATGGTGATGAAGCTATGTCTGAAAGACGTCGAGCAACATGGCATCAAGATTCCTGTTTCTATCAATATTCACCCAACATCTTTGTTGAACGATTATTTCGTTTTCAGTGCGATTAGGCAGTTAAAAGATCACCACATTGTTCTCGAATTGGTTGAACACCAAGACGTGGATTTGAATGATAAGTTTATTAATAACGTATCTCTGCTTAAACAAAACAACATCGAGATATCGATTGATGACTTTGGTAAAGACTTTGCGCGCACCGATCTCGCCTTAACGATTGGCGCAGATGAAGTGAAATTCGACCGTTCTTTGGTTCAAGACATCGAAACCAATTACAGCAAATTTAGACATTTATCTTTTCTTTACTCAAAAATCATCACCTTGTGTACTCGTAAAGTGATTTTGAAGGCGTAGAAAATCTGCGCCAGAAAGAGTTGATTGAATTGTTTGCTGAGAGCCC
Source organism: Vibrio taketomensis (assembly GCF_009938165.1). Taxonomy (NCBI): domain Bacteria; kingdom Pseudomonadati; phylum Pseudomonadota; class Gammaproteobacteria; order Vibrionales; family Vibrionaceae; genus Vibrio; species Vibrio taketomensis. The sequence continues at coordinate 1,300,689 of NZ_AP019650.1, read as the reverse complement.
AGTGATTCAAGGTTTTTACTTTTATAAACCGATGCCGCTGGAAGAGATCGTTCAGTTAGAGAGCTTTGTTAATCAGGCGCCAGAAAGGCATTTAGAGGAAGCTCAACGTCTAGGCTTGGACTTGGATTACAAGCTCTATAGCTTCTTGGTAGAAAACGATGTTGGCTCACTCAGAGATGAGGCAGTAAACCGTTTTATTGAGCAAAACGATTTGTTGGGTTTGGTGCATAACCAAGACATCAACGTGACGCTGAAAAACTTGCGCGACATCTATTTCAATAATTCAACCATCATTGGTAATGGTGTGATGTCCTTGATTGATTCAACCGAAAAGCTGGTCATTATTCGTAACGAGCAAGGGGTTGTGATGTACGACAACACAGCGCACCGAGAATTGGTGGGAACGAGTATTGTCGGCGTCGATCCGCAAGACATCATCAGTGAGAACGAAAGCTATCGCCTGTGTTTAGAGAAAGATAAGTTCATCTTGTTTGATGACGAGTTGATGTTTCACAAAGATAAAGAGTTCTTTGATGGGGTTGAGTACGAGACCATTCGCGAGAAGATGGTCTACAACGATAAGAAATTCATCATTACCACCGTGTGCCCATCAAATGTGGGGCTAATGGATGTGAGCAAAGACGAGTTAACCAAGTGCTACACCCGATCGTTTTTAAAATACCAATTGAGCTCGTATGACGACCGTATCGTTGCGTTTTTAGATATGAATGGCTTTAAAGCGGTGAATGATACCTATGGGCATCGAGTTGGTGATGGCTGTTTGGTGGATTTCGCTTGTTTACTGAAATCATCACTGCGCGAGAAGGACTTGGTGATCCGCTATGGTGGTGATGAGTTTGTGATTATTTTTGATTCGTCCGCCTATGACGATATCGAAAACAGACTGAATTCACTGAATGCCAAGATGGCGTCTTACTTTGCGAAAAAAGGTTACGACTTATCGTTTGCTTATGGTCTCGCCAAAGTGAGTAATCACGATATCCATACGGCAATAGAAATTGCTGACAGAAATATGTACGCGGCGAAGCGTCAGATCAAACGCCAGCGAAGCGTTGATTTTGTAATTTAAGTGATTAGACAGGGACGTCTCAAATTTCTAGAGGTTTTATGAACAGTAAAGGTTTTACGCTGTTTGAGATGGTTCTAGTGATTGTAATTTTGGGCGTCTTGGCAGTGATTGCCGTGCCTAAATTTATGGGATTACAATCAGAAGCCAGAATCGCCACACTCAAGGCAACTCAAGGTGCAATCGACTCAGCATTTGCTTCGGCTGCGATGAAGTCACAGCTACCATCAGCGGATATTCAACCATGCCGATATCACAGCCAAATGCGTTGCTTGGTCGTAAACGGTCAACAAATTCGCCTAACTAACGAAGATAATTACCCTTGGTTTGTCATCTTTCCCGATGAAGCATTTGCGCAATTTAAGCAACTGGTTGATGCCGATGTCGCGCCGCTTAATGAAGATTATCATGGCGTTGCTGCCCTGAATTTTGAAACTGACTACGACGGTGGTTTTTGGATTTTTCCTCCATTTGATGGTGATTGGAATGAACTAACGGAGTTTCATTGCCGGATTCACTACACTCCTGCAACCGCTACGAGAACAGGTAAAAGTACAACAACCCTAGAGACTGAAGATTGTTAGTGATGGAATAAAGTAAATGGATGTAATACACAAACATATATTGTTGGTCGATGATAATATTGAGCTAGCGAAGACCATCATGGAATATTTTGAGATGCAGGGGATCAATTGTGACCATGTATCTAACGGCATGTTGGCCTTAAAACTCGCGCGCTCTGATGAATACGATTTGGTTATTCTCGATGTGAATTTACCGCAGCTATCAGGGTTGAGAGTCTGCGAAGAGATGCGTCTAGATGGAATTGATCTTCCGGTGTTGATTCTCACAGCGCGCAGCGGCCTGAATGATAAGCTCGCAGGTTTCCAAGTCGGCGCGGATGATTACATGATTAAGCCATTTGCGCTTGAAGAGCTAATGGCAAGGGTTCAGGTGCTACTCAAGCGCAGAAATGGCGCTCAAGCACAGTTTGTGGTTGATGATTTAGTTCTGGATCTGGAGAGCCGAACGGTGTTTCGAGGTGGGCAAGAATTAAATCTTTCACCCACTTGCTACGGCATTTTAAAAGTGATGATGAGAGCGAGCCCCTCTCCGGTAAGTAAAAGCAAAATAATACGTTTGGTATGGGGAGATGCATCACCAGAGAGCAATAGTTTGAAAGTGCACATGTTCAAACTTCGCCAAGCGGTTGATAAAGATCGCGACACCAAATTGATTCATACGCTACCCAATTTCGGTTATGTGCTGCGCGCAGAGCAGTAAAAATAGGATATGCCAGTGAAGATTAAAGAGAGCCTTAGAGTTTACGTCATCAGTGTTTCTGTCGCGTTGGGGATGATACTTGCGACAGTTGCAGGCTCTTACAGTACTTATAATCTTTACATTGGTGTTGATTTGGTGGTTAAGGGCGTGATGCTCATTAAGGCCGAAACCGAACACCCGACAGATGGCAAACCGATAATCAATTCTCCTTTCGTGATCACGTCAAGTTGGAATGACTTACCACTGATTTTCCAGTTAAAGTTCAACGAACATAGCATCAAGATGGGTGAGCTTTGTAAATCTACGGAAGTGTCCTACAGCGAAGATTTAGAACCTAATCGGTTTATCTATTTGTTGATTAAAACGGATGTTGCAGGGTCTACCAAATATGTGGCCGTGAAGATAAACAAAGATGAATTTGATGAATTGACCGATACGCTCAACATAAATTTATTGCCACAACTGGATTATATCTTGTTGTTTGTTGCCGTACTTTTGGCATTTTTCTTAATTGGTTTGTTCATCATTTTGCATAAAGTGACGAAGCCAGTAGAAGAGCTAAAATCTTGGGCGATGGGTATTCGAGAAAGTAGCGACTTAGCGACGATGCCTGACTTTAAGTTCTCTGAATTGAATATGATGGCTCGAGTCATTAATAACTCCTTGTCTGCGGTGCAAAAAAGCGTCAATAAAGAAAAAGAGTTTATTCGATATGCAAGCCATGAACTGCGCACGCCGATTGCCGTTATTCGATCAAACGCTGAGTTGATGAATAAAATGATCGCGAACGATATGCCTAAAGAGCGATTGTTGAAAAATCTGCAAAGAATCGAAAACAACAGTGTGGCGATGTCGAATTTATGCGAGAGTTTACTATGGCTCAACCATGAAAAATCCACCGAACTGAAAGAGACGATGACAAGTCTTGGTATGTTGGTGGAACAAGTTGTGAATGAGCAGCGTTATCTGCTGGATGGAAAATCCGTGGAAGTGGAAATTCACGTTGATAGCTATGAGTGCTTGCATCTTTCTGATATGTGTAAAATTGTGCTGACTAACCTAATTCGCAATGCTTTTCAGCATACGATCGAGGGGACGGTGGTCATCACTCAAAGTCATATGCAGGTTGAGGTTATAAATCAAGATGTGAGTAACGATCTGACCCATGAAACCACTGGATTTGGCCTTGGGCTAATGTTGATCAAACAAATCTGCGATAAGTACTTCTGGCACTATCAAGAGCAAGTACTGACAAATGGGCGCGTGGTTAAAGTGATATTTGCGTAAAGTGGGTAACGAATGTGAAGAAAAATGGTTTTACACTCATCGGGCTCGTCATTGTGCTCGTTATTCTGGCTATCTTGGCACTGCTAGCCGCACCTCGTTTTTCAATTACCAACGCGATTCTAAAGTTGCGATCATGGAAAGTGTCGCGGCAACAATGCAGTCAGGGCTCGAAATGGAGCATGCGCGTGTACTTGTTGAAGGTTTAGAGAATGGTGAGCAGGAAATTGCCATTAATGGCGTAATGATTCCGCTAAGAAATGGTTACCCAAGAGTCGATGGCAGTGATTCTTTTGATGAGATAAACCGACAAGTATTGGCGTGGTTAAATCTAGATGCTGTGTCACTCACCACCGCGCAAAAAGACCCGAGTGTGGCTGAGTTTTTTACCGACAAAAGCACACCAAACAATCATATTTATATTTTCTTTACCTCAGACTTAGACGCAAAAGCGTGAACTTTCAATGCCAAGTAAGGTATCAAAACGTGACTGGCCTGAAGTGCGTATTCAAACCTCGGCATGTTAAAACCCGCCACTATCTGAGGACAAAGCCAAAGCTTTTCACTGTGTGAAGCAGCTTTTCCTCATAGTTCGCATCAAGTGCGTGCCTCAATTTAAACATGTGTACTTTTAGGCTGTTGGTATCGGGTTGTTCGTCCCCCCACACCTTTTGGATCAAATCTTCTCGACTGATTGGGTTGGGTGTTGAGCGCAGCAACGCCTCGAGAATACGGTAGCCCGTCGGTGAGAGTTTAATTTCATCCATCCCACGCTTTACGTTGCGCTCTTTGACATTCATTTGCAGATCTTTGAGTGTGATGACGTTCACTTCACCACTGCGACGACGAGAGAGCACTCTGACTCGCATTAACAGTTCTTCAAAGGCGAATGGCTTCGTCAAATAATCATCAGCGCCTGCTTCAAATCCTGCAATTTTGTCATCCAATGAATCACGAGCAGTCAGCATAATGATGGGTACATCATTACCTTGTTCTCGTAATTTTTTACACACTTCCAAACCTGAAAAACGGGGTAAATTGACATCGAGAATCACCACGTCAGGGTGAGCTTTCACCATTACATCGAGGGCAGCGGAACCATTTGAGACGTGATCGCATCCAATACCCTCTAACTCAAAGTGCTCGATAGTCGTTTCAGCCAATTCAAGATTGTCTTCGACAAGTAACAACTGGAGTGTATTTGAGTGTGCCATAGCCATTTTCCTAAACAATGAGAGCATGTTATTGATTAGTAATAGATGTAACCGTATTGCAGTGAAGTAAATACACTAACCAAAGAGTTACACTTTGACAACTTAGAAATACGTATGCGTACCGTGATGGTGACGACCCAATTGGTGAATCGAATGTTTCAAAGGTATTTATTCCCGCTAATGCGGGAATCATGATTTGTAGTATGAATGATATTGGGTTGGATAGATTTGCTATCGGCTAGGGATATTGACTTGCCGAGCTCAAAGACAGAGTACAGGTCAGTTCATTCGCGTAATAAAGGTTTGTTCGTCATCGACAAACGCGACAAAGCCGCCGTGATAGATAAATACTCGACCACGCCCCTCCACAAGGCAAGCAAGCTGTGGATTCAAATCTTCTTCGTTATCCTTACTTTGAAACGTACCTGTATCGGTTATTCCTCCATCAAGTGAAGGTAAATATCCATAAGTGCGCTTGGCTTGATCAATCAGGCTCAGTTCACTGGCCGTAGAGAAGCAAGAGGGGATCGTTCCCGCATCCTCGATAAACATTGTTTTGAATTCTTCAAAGGCGGTAATCACTAGCCAGTCGATGCCATTTACATGATGGATAAACATAGATTCTCTCAATAATTCTGATGCGGTGATTTTATCACTATAAGGGGAGGACGTTGTAACGTTTTAGTGACTAAATGCGGTAACACAATGCCACCTCAAGCCAAGCCTATTCGACGAGATTTTTGTCGTCACAGTGCCGGTCTATTCTGTATTCACGTTGCCGAGAACGCTGCAACGTTCAATGATTAGCTCTTTCAGCCACACATGGCTAGGATCGGTATTAAAGTACTTGTGCCAAAATAGAAATAACGCTCCAGGCTCTAAGCTTATTGGTATAGGCTTCGCAATCAAAATACCATCCTCGATAATTTTCTTCACCGCGCTGTATGGATAGCACATAAGGAGATCGCTTTTCTGGCAAACGGTAATGGCGCTGCCTAGATCCGGCACATTCAAGGCGACATCAAGCTGTATATCTTTATTGTTGAGAAGGTCAAACAAAAGCCAACTTCCCACGCCTCCGGTAATCACATGTATATGACGAAATTGCAAAAATGTCTGTAGATTCCAGTCTAGTTTGGATGCAGGATGCTCCGGACGCATAAGGCAGACCGCATGGTCTCGCATTACCTCGACGCATTCTAGCTCTTTAGGGAGATGATGAACTTGGAGTTTCGCTCTTTCGTCAAATTCGACCATACCGATACCAAAATCAATATCTCGTTTTAATAAGCGCTCGAATGTGTCTTCATTCCATGTTTTTGTTTTTAAAGCAACCTTTGGTGCTTGGGTTAATGCTTCTACGGCGATGTTTGGATAAATTGAGTTGTATGCCGTTTCCACTAACTCTAGTTGAAATGATCGGGTACTTTCGAAAGGTGTGAACGCCTTTTCCCAATTCAACATTTCCACGTTGACGAGAATTTTTTGTATCTGTGGCGCAATGAATAGTGCTTTTGGCGTGGGTAACAAACCCCTAGCTGAGCGTTCGAAAAGAGGATCGTCAAACCATGTTCGAAGTCGAGTGAGCTGTTTGCTAACAGCAGATTGAGATAGACATAACCGCTGCGCAGCACGACTGACATTTTGCTCTTCCATTAGCACTTGAAAACAGAGCAATAAGTTCATATCACACTTTAGGAGGGTATTAATATTGACCACAATTATTCCTCAGATTCATAGTTTAATGGAAATATCGTCAATTCAAATCATACATTATTTTGGATAGATTAGCCGTCAAATCCACAAGTTAGAACCAGAGATATGAACTATTTAGCCCTGCCGAAAATTGATCTTCATTGCCATTTAGATGGCAGCGTTAGACCGGAAACGATTTTTGAACTCGCAGTAAAGCAAGGTTTGGCCAAAAAAGAGGATAAAGACGCCCTAGTAAGCGCTTTATCCGCTCCGGAAGACTGTCAGAACCTCGATGAATACATCGATTGCTTCGATTTACCAATCAAGGTTATGCAAACGAAAGACACGTTAGAGCGCATTTCTTTTGAGTTATTCGAAGATGCCGCAAATGAAAATGTAAAGTATCTGGAAGTTAGGTTTGGTCCATTACTGCATCAAAATTTGGGGTTAAGCATTTCCGACATCATTGAAAGTGTTGTCAGCGGGATGAAAAGAGCGGAGGCAATGTATGATATTCATGGTAACTACATTTTGTCTGTACTCAGAGGTATGCCCCAAGATCAGATCAAAGCGGTCATTGATGCTGGTGCTGCTTGGTTAAATAATGGTGTTGTGGCATTTGATATTGCTGGTGGTGAGAAGCCGGATTTCTGCGCTGATTTTCCAGAATTTACTCAATATGCCGCAGATAAAGGCTACCGATTGACCGTTCATGCTGGCGAACAGTGGTATGGAAAGAACGTTTATGATGCTGTTACTACTTTGAATGCTGAGCGCATTGGACACGGCGTTCATATGAAAGATCATAGCGACGCCTACTCAGTTGTAAAAGATCAGGCGATTGCTCTAGAAATCTGTCCAACAAGTAATGTCCACACCAAATGTATCGAGGCATTTTCGCATCACCCAATTGGCGAATTTTACCAAGATGGGATTGTAGTGACGATCAACACTGACAATAGAACGGTTTCTAAAACCACGATGACAAATGAGGTGAGAAAGGTTATCGAAACCTTCAAGTTGACCAAAGAAGATTACCAACAAATATACACCTACAGTGTAAATAGCTCTTTTGCGTCAGATGAGGTAAAGCAGCACTTACTACATTTCAATAATCAAATTAGTTTGTCATAAAGTAGTCTTGAAGCTAGGTATGCCTTGTATGAGTATACCTAGCGATTTAAAGCAGACACTTTTTAATTGAGCGATTCCATAAAACACTCGTGCCGAAAAGTGAGTTTGGAAGGTGTGAAAATGGGCTCAGTAATTATTGTCTACTAGGTTTATTTCGTTCGATAACGCTCACCGCTATTGCTAGAAATAGAATGTCCTTCACTAAGAAAAAATTGGTCACTAATACGCCGTCGGAGACCTTCCACGTGTTTGGCGTTGTCAGAAGAAAGCTTAAGGTAACGACAAAGATAAGTGCGGCCGCAATACCAGAGAAATAGGCTATTTTGGTGTACTTGATACCAATAATAAGACCAATAGCAACAATGATTTCAGTGGCTCCAATAAGATTGGATACGGCTTGAACGGAGATGAGGTTATACAACCACCCCATGGCGAAATGATTTTCAACCAGCGGCTGAATGAGTTTAGCTTCAGTCGGTGTGAATTTGTAAATTCCAATCCAAGCGAGAACCAGTGAAACGCCAAAAACACCGATTAGGTATCCGATGTTGTCTCTTCTAGTGTCGTCTCTTCTAACGTCGTTTTCTACAGCATGCATAATTTATGTACCTCATTGTTTGTGTGTAGGAAAAGACCTAAAGGACGATTAAAAAATTTCATTGATGGCGGTTATGTAACAAGCCAAGAGTGGACGGTGTTTAACAAAGGTTATCTTCCTTCGTTTTATTCTTATGCACTCATCATTTGCATCAGGATGTGTATACCCACAATGATGGAGTCTCGCGTTTATTGTTATGCTGTCGCGTTTGATCTAGCATGATAAAAACAATGACTTAACTTAAATATGTAGCAATTTTGGGAGTTCCCCTTTGACTTGCAGTCCGGAGAGCCCTCGTTTGTATTGCAATCTGACAAGCTAAGTGAATGAAAATAAGAGATAACGATTGACTATTGGGAGCTAAACTTCCGATAGGGTATTTGGCAATTAACGAAATAATTCGAATGAAAAGGGGGAAGATGATGAGGTTAAACGTTGGATGGGTAGTGCCGATATTACCTGTGGTGTTCCTCTCTACCTCCCATGCAGAAGAGAGTCGTTTTTCTGCCAATAGAGATAATTATTTATTGCCGGTTTACCACGAAAGCAAAGTAAATCAAGCCCGCTATGAACCGCTCAACCCAAATGGGCACGCAGCAAAAGATACCTTTGTTCAATTTCAATTAAGTGTGAAATACAAGCTGCTAACATGGGATGAACACGGTCTATTTGTTGGCTATACGCAGCGTTCAAACTGGGAAGCGTATGACGATTCCGCCTACTTTCGAGATCATGAGTACAATCCCGAACTCTTCTATCAATTGGTGTATGACATTTGGCAAGTCTCACTGGGCTTTGAACACCAATCTAATGGTGCGGGTGGCGATGAAGAGGTCAGTTGGAACCGAGCCTATGCCGATGCGAAGTGGCAATTTGATCAAGGCTTTTTACGCTTTAAGCCTTGGGTCAATGTGGGTAGCAAAAAATATAACCCAGATATTGTCGATTTCTTAGGGTATGGGGAGGTTGAACTCGGTTGGCAGCCATCTTCTAATCAGGAAATTAAGCTGACCATTGCCAACTTATTTACCGAAGACTGGGAGAAGGGGTTTTACCGTGTGTCGTGGCGTTTTCCGCTTTATCAAGGTTTGAATGGCTATGTCAAAGCTGAAACGGGTTACGGTTTAACGATCTCCAACTACAATTTTGATGAGAGTGCTTTAGGGGCAGGGTTTGCCTTCAATTTCTAAGTGAGACGCTGTCTCCCATGAAGTCGACTTAATTGACTACGAGTACCTAAACAAAAACGGCAGTGTGATGACTGCCGTTTGTTTAAAATCCACCAAAAATTTCGAAATGTCTAAAAACTTACATTTTTGAACACAAGCATAAAGCCCATGACGAGTAGGAAGCTATGCACAATCTTGTGGTAGTCGATCTTGTACTTCTGTAGGAAGTGGTAACCGATCATACCGCCTGCCAAACCAATTGCGAAAGCAGGTAGAGCAGAGATCACGTGTGAAACAACTTCGTCTGTAATCAAGCCTTCATTCCAGAAGCTTACGTTGGCACCAATCATTTGTAGCATAAAGAAGAACGCTAACGTTGATTTGGTTTGGTCCGCTGTCCAAGGCTGCATTGATGTGTAAGCAATAACTGGTGGACCTGACTCACCAACACTTGCTCCAAGTACGCCTGAGGTAAAACCAGCACCGATCGTTAGTGGCATAGAAGCCTCTTTAAACAAAGGCTTAGTTGCACGTAACGAGTGAATGCTTGAGATAATGAGCACCGCACCCATCGTCAACAAAATGTATTGAGACGGCATGCTTGCCAATAGTTTTGCCCCAACAAAAGAGGCTGGTACAGAACCCGCAAACAGGATCAAACCGGTTTGACGTTGAATTGAATGTCGCATTTTCCACACGATTGGTAGTGTTACCAACCAGCCAAAAATACCCGCAATTGGCACTGCCGTTTGTGCACCTACGATCAGAGAAAGTAGGGGAACGGAAACAAGTGCAGACCCAAACCCAGTAAGACCTTGTGTAAAGCCTGCCAGAGCTATGATCAACGAGATGAGAATTATCGTGGTGTCCATATATCCATTTGATAGAGCGTAGTGAATGAAGCGTCACTATAAATTTATTAGGATTAATTACCATTGCATCTGTCACATTTTGTTGTTTTTTGTCTATATGGTTTCGATTTGTGACCATCGCCCCAGACAAAATTGAGCGGTTTTTTATAATGGCTTGGTGTTTTAGGCCTTAATACGTCGTCAAAATGCCAATGTTTGAATCGCTCGTAGAAGACCAATCTCCAATGAGTAGGCGCGAGCATTGGCATTTTGATTCTATATTTCATGAGGTTAGCTATGGAAAACTTCCAAGCAGACAAAGAGAGCTTGTTTGAGCTAAAAACGACAGCGCACACCGATGCGATTGGTACTGAAGCCGTAGATAAGGTGTACGGCCTTGGTTATGAAGTAGGTCATGCTGATTGGTCTCCGTTCCCGCGTGTTAACCGCCTACGTCAAACATTTTTAGATAGACCATACGACATTGACGTAGAGAGATTACGTTTAGTCACCGAGGCATACCGTGATAACGATGCGATGCCGCGTATTCTTCAGTGTGCGATTGCGTTTGAAAACATCCTGCTTAACTCGACGTTAAACATCTATGATGAAGATTTGATTCTGGGTGAGATTGCCGCACCGGCAAAAGCATCACCGATTTACCCTGAGTTTTCAGTGGATTGGATCATCGATGAGATTCTTAACTCGCCGTTTGAAGAGCGTTCTAACGATCAGTTTTATATTCGTAATGAGCAAGATCGCGCAGAAATTTTAGAGTTATGTGCTTACTGGAAAGGTAAGAGTGCCAACGAGTTCATTACTGCGCATCTTGATGATGATCAGAAGAAAGGCTCTCACATGGGTGAGAAAGTCTTTCAGACCAATAACTACCACTTCGCGGGTATCGGTCACTTCGCGATGGACTTTAACAAACTGATGACTTTGGGCTACGGCGGCGTATTGCTCCAAGCGCAAGAAGCGTTCGCCAAGCTTTCAAAACAAGATCCAGATTACTGTGATAAGCGCGATTACTACAAAGCGACCATTATTGCATTAGAAGCGGCAATCAAATACATCACTCGTTATGCGCTGCTTGCTGAAGATATGGCGTTTAATGAAAGCGATGAAAAGCGTAAGAACGAGCTGCAAGCGATGTCAGCCAACTGTTACCAAATTGCGGGTGGTGTGCCCCAAACATTCTGGCAAGCTGCCCAGCTCTTCAACTTTGCGGTCACCATGACGCAAATTGAAGGCAATGGTCACTCGATTTCTTACGGTCGTATGGACCAATGGATGCTGCCGTTCTACACCAAAGATGTGCAAGAGAATGGCGTATCAAAAGAGTTTGTTCTAGAAGTACTTGAAGTGCTTTACGTGAAAATGAACAACCCAACCAAGCTTAAAGACAAAGGCACGGTAAAAGTACGTAACGGTCGCGGTTTTGGTGGTGAGAGCTTAACGATTGGTGGTGTGGATATTCACGGTAACGATGCGACCAACGATCTGACTATGTTGATGCTGGAAGCGTCAGCACATACTCGCATGATGAACCCTTGGGTGTGTGTGCGTCTGCATGACAAAACGCCAATTGAGCTAAAACTAAAAACTATTGAATGTGTACGCGCAGGTTACGGCCACCCGAAACTATTTAACGATGGCCCAGCGATTAAAGCGATGTTGGGTAAAGGCGTGACTCAGGAAGAAGCGCGTGATTACGCGGTAGTGGGCTGCGTTGAACCAACTATTCCTGGTAAAGAGCACGGCTGGTTAGATGCGGGTTACGTGAATACGGTTAAGATGATGGAAATGGTGATCAACGGTGGTCGCATTCTATCTGGCCCGAATGCGGGCATGCAACTTGGCCCTGATACCGGTAGTCTTGAAACGTACCAATCGTTTGAAGAAGTGCTTGAGAGTGTTGATAAGCAGTTTGCTTATTGGTGTGATCAGTTGTGCAGTTGCTTGAACGTAACTGACAAAATGCACCGCATGATCAAACCAACGCCATATATTTCTGCGTTCTTTGAAGGCTGTATTGAATCCGGTAAAGATATGACTTACGGCGGCGCAAAATACAATGGTACCGCGCCGCAAGCAGCAGGTATTGCAACTTGTGCTGACTCATTAGCGACGATCAAGAAGCTGATGTTTGATGACAAAAAATACACGGGTAAACAGTTACTTGATGCCGTAAAAGAGAACTGGGATGGTCATCAGAAGCTCTACGCTTTGGTGAATAGCTCGAAGATCCCGCATTACGGTAACGATATCGATGAAGCAGATGAGCTGTTCTCATTCATGTTTGAATGTTACTGCCGTCATATTAAAGGACGTGAAAACCCGCGTGGCGGCAAATTTAGCCCGGGTGTTTACACTGTAAACGCGAACGTGGGTATGGGCTTATACACCAACGCATCACTCGATGGCCGTAAGAACGGTGAGCCAATTTCTGACAACATGGGGCCAGTGCATACGGCAGGTGGTTCACACGATATTAGCGGCCCAACGGCGGTGATTAACTCGGTAACCAAAGTTGACCATAGCTTGGCGACTAACGGTACGCTGCTTAACTTACGCTTCCCTGAAGATGCGGTATCTGGCGTAGAAGGTCGTGATATTTTGCTGAGCTTTGTTGATGAGTACATTGGTAAGCAAGGTATGCACGTGCAATTCAACATTATGAGCTCAGAGAAAATGCGCGCTGCGCAGAAAAATCCTGAGCTATACAAAGACATGTTGGTGCGTGTCGCCGGTTACAGCGCTTACTTCGTTGAACTGGGTAAACCATTGCAAGATGATTTGATTCAACGTACTGAACTTAGGTTTTAATTAACCAGTTGTGATACCCAAGCTGCCATTTGTCACGTTATGGACGAATCGGTGGTTTGGGTATTTGTGTTTTTAAACAACGGTTGAGGTTAATTGTGTCAGACCTAGAATTGTTTTAAATATTCAGCGATTTACCCTTCATGATGGCCCGGTATTCGCACAGAAATCTTTCTCAAAGGGTGCCCGCTGCGCTGTGATTGGTGCGGAAACCCTGAGAGTTTTAAGCGTCGAATAGAGGTTGGGGTTTACCACAATAAATGTATCTCCACCGAGCATTGTGGTTCTTGTTTGGAGATTTGCCCGGACAACAAGATGTTGATTTACTCTGATTCGATGCTTAAGAGTATCGACCGTCATCAATGTACGGGCTGCTTGAGTTGTGTCGAAGAGTGTCCTTCAGAAGCGATCAAGCAATGGGGCGAGTATATGTCGGTTGAAGCCTGCATGGAGCTGATTCGCAAAGACCGAGGATTTTATGACCGCTCGGGTGGCGGCGTGACGGTATCGGGTGGTGAGCCATTGCTGCAAAGCGATTTTGTTTATGAGCTATTTAAAGCCTGTAAACAAGAGGGGATCCACACATGTCTCGAATCAAGCTTTTACGCAAACTGGAACCGGATAGAAAAGGTATTGCCTTACACTGATCTGTTTATCTCTGATCTCAAGTTAATGGATAGTGAGACTCATAAGCGTTATACCGGAGTGGATAATCGTAAGATTCACAAAAATATTAAATCGCTGACTGAGCTTGGCAAAGAGCTGATTTTACGTATTCCGGTGATTCCGAGTATCAATGATAATCAAGAGAACATCAGCGCGACCGCTGATTTCATTCAAAATGAGCTCAACGGGCGAGTCAATGTGCTGCAGCTGCTGAGTTTTATGCGCTTAGGCGAAGAAAAATACCAGTCGCTAGGTTTGCCATACAAAATGCAAGACCTGAAATTTGATCGTCATGAGTTCCAAAAGCAGGTGAGTGATATTGCCGAGTACTTCAACCAGCGTGGTATTAATTGCTGTGTTGGCACTAAAGAGCATGACGCCGCTTAGTTACGCTTAAATCACTCTCTTGTTTTGTTTAGATGACGAATACGGCTGTTCGTCATCTCTTTCACTTTAGCCATAACCTTTCTCATTTACTCAGTCTTTATTTTCACTCTCATTTTCATACAACAAAATAACCAATGCTCTCTTTGTCTATCTTGAGCATGATTTGCTGTGGCCGTGGCGACGCATTTTCTGGATAAAGCATGGATAGGTTGCATCATATTGTTGTTACAAATACTACAAAAAGAAGTTCAGCTCAATTTATAATCATAAAATTACTGAAGTAGACATAAAACAACAAAATGTGACAGGTGTAATGGTTGGGAATGTCATTTATGTTTATATTACTCCCAACTTACTTATCCGCGAACGTGAAAGGAATTAAAAATGTCTACGATTGGTTTTATCGGTTTAGGTCAAATGGGCACGCCAATGGCGCTAAATCTAATCAAAGGTGGTCACACTCTTAAAGTTTTCGATATCAATCAAGCTGCGGTTCAACAACTGGTTGAGCAAGGCGCAACAGCGGCAACATCACCAGCTGAAGCGGCACTAGACGCTGAGTTTGTTGTAACGATGCTGCCAAACGGCACACTGGTTAAAAACGTTCTTCTGGGTGAGAACGGCGTAACAACGACGTTAGACAAAAACGCGCTTCTAATTGATATGTCAACTATCCACCCGCTTGAAACAGATAGCCTAATCAAACAAATGTCTGAGCTAGGTTTTTCAATGATGGAAGCGCCAGTTGGCCGTACTTCTGAGCATGCTGTCCGCGGTGAACTTCTTATTATGGCTGGCGGTACGAAAGAGCAAGTTGAACGTGCTGCGCCACTATTTGATTGCATGGGTAACGAGACTGTTGACTGTGGCGGTGCGGGTAAAGGTATTCGCGTTAAGATCATCAACAACTACATGAGTATCGCACTAAACGCATTGTCTGCAGAAGCGGCAACCCTGTCTGAAGCTATCGGTCTAGATTGGGAAACATCAATGAAAGTGATGAGTGGCACCCCTGCAGGTAAAGGTCACTTCACAACAACATGGCCTGGCAAAGTGCTAGCTGGCGATTTATCTCCAGTATTCATGGTTGACCTTGCACATAAAGATCTAGGTATCGCACTCGACCTTGCAAACCAAGTTAACGTTCCAATGCCATGTGGTGCAGCTGCGCGTGAAATGTACAACCTTACTCGTGCAGCAGGCCGCGGCCGTCAAGACTGGACAGCAGTACTTGAGCAGTTACGCGTGAGCTCAGGTTTAGAGCCAAAAGTTAAGTAATAGCCCGATAGTGGTAGTTTATTAGCCTTAAGTGACATAAATCGAACACTATTTGACAAGGTTAAGAACGATAATTACTTACAAATACCATCTTAAATACCCAGCCTTTTAGGTCTTTTTAGACGCTAAAAGGCTGTTAAAGAATCTCAAATAAGCCTGTCAGCAAAATAAGAGAAGTCCATTTAGCATCACAATCGATACCTCTAAATTTTGCCCCCAACCCCTAATGTTTAAAGGGGTTGAGCGAAATTTGGTAATGAAATCAGCCAATAGCCATTTGTATAAATATGTTATTGAACAGGGCTTGCCTTGCAAATTTATTCAGAAGTCTATGGCAATTTATCAATTATTGAGCATTTTGTGATTGCGAGTGCATTTATGACAATTGATGTCACCAAACTGACAGGAAGTGTTATCCGGCTAACAGAAATAGACATCTTGGCTTGGTAACTTTGACCACAACGAAATAAAGGTCTTCATGACCGAATAGAATTAAGGAAGAAAACAATGCCTTACGTATCTGGTAACACAATGATTAATGAAGCGTGGAAAAACGGCTATGCAATCGGCGCTTTCACTGCTCACAACCTAGAAACGATTAAAGCAGTTCTACTTGCCGCTCAAGAAGAGCAATCACCAATCATGATTCAAATCGGTCAAAAAGCAATTAACGAAATGGGCATGAAGCCACTTCGCAACGCGATTGATTCATTGATTGAATACCACCAAATCACGGTACCAGTGTGTGTTCACCTAGACCACAGCCGCAAGTTTGAGCAATGCATGGAAGCGGCAACATGTGATTTCCAATCACTTATGTTTGATGGTTCTGCACTTGATTTCGAAGAGAACGTACGCATCACTAAAGCCGTTGTAGACGTAGCGAATGCGCTAGGCCTAGGTGCTGAAGGTGAGATCGGTAAGATCGGCGGCACAGAAGATGACATCACTGTTGATGAGAAAGACGCAATGATCACAACAGTAGACGAAGCACTAGATTTCTCTGAGCGCACTGGCGTTCACTACCTAGCTGTTTCAATCGGTACTGCTCACGGTGTTTACAAAACAACACCGCAATTGAAATTTGACCGTCTGTCAGAAATCAAAGAAGCAGTGAAAAAACCTATCGTTCTTCACGGTGGTTCAGGTGTTCCAGATGACCAAGTTATCGAAGCTGTGAAACGCGGCGTAGCGAAAATCAACGTTGACACTGAACTGCGTCAAGGCTTCATCGATGGTGTTCAAGCGCACTGGCAAGCAAACGCAAAAGACTACGTACTTGCAGACGTAATGAACACTGGTATCGCTTCGATGAAAGAAGTGGTTCGCCACAAGATTCGCCTGTTTGGTTCAAACGGCAAAGCATAACTAAAAAGTAATACAAGACACGGGTGCTGCTTACCTCGGCACCCTTTTTCCCGAAAGCCCTATATAAAAATGATGGTGATTCTATGCTACGTACCCTAGAAAAAGCATTGAATACAGTAACTACCCCCGTCGCGAAAGTACTGCGCCATGTCGCAGGTATTTTGCTTCTCGTGATGACAACGATGGTTGTTGCTCAAGTACTCTTCCGTTACGTGTTTAACGTGCCTTTAAGCTGGACAGACGAAGCGGCGCGCTTCTTGATGATCTACATGACTTATCTATGTCTTCCATTTGTGTACTTGGCTGACAAAAACATTGCGATGACGTTCGTGACTGAAATTGTAGAGAAGAAAGCACCTCGCTTGTTCTCACTATTCGGTCTAATTGGTCATATCTCGGCAATCATCGTATTTGCTGTTTGGATTAAGTTTGGCTGGAACTTCTACAACACCGGTTCTGTAATGGCTGACAGTCTGCCAATTCCAATGTACGTAATCTACATCATTCCACCTGTAATGATGGCAGTCACCATGGTTTATGCGCTACAGAAAAGCATTCAATGCATTCGTGGCACGCTAGGCGACTTTACTGACGTTTCTCAATCTCAAGCGACGGTTGCACTTTATGAGCAATCAGCAATTCAAGATACAAGTTCTGAAGCGGCTGACAAAGACGCGCAAATTGAACCTGCAGTAGCATCTTTAGAGGGCGTTAAATAATGGTTTCTCCAATCTTTCTAATTTATTTCTTAGTACTGCTTATTGTCGGCGTACCAGTACTATTCACATTGGGCTTATCTCCAATGATCACGCTGTTCCAAAACGACCAAATGTTGTTTGCGAACATGCTGTACCAACGTCTTTACTCTGGTCTAGATAGCTTCCTGCTGCTTGCTCTGCCATTCTTCATGTTAGCGGGTGAGTGTATGACAGCGGGTGGTATCACACCACGTATCATCGCGTTTGCTCAAACCATGGTACAGCATCTGCGCGGTGGTTTAGGTCACGTAGTTATCCTTGCGGCGACAATCTTTGGCGCACTAACAGGCTCAGCAGTAGCGGCAACATCAGCGATCGGCGGCATGCTTATCCCTGAGATGCAAAAGTACAAATACGATACCGGTTATTCAGCAGCACTGACAGCGGCGGCGACTGTACTTGGTAACATCATTCCACCATCAGGCATCATGTTGATCTACGCGTTCGTAATGAACACGTCAGTCGCTGCGATGTTCTTGGCAGGTGTGACTCCAGGCATCATTCTATGTATCGGTCTGATGATCATGAACCGTTTCCAAATCGCTAAGTACCCTCAAGTACAGCCAATGGAACGTGCGCCAGCAATGGAACGTCGTCAAGCATTCCGTCTTGCTATCGTACCATTAATGACGCCAGTAATTATTCTAGGTGGTATTTACGGCGGTATCTTCACACCAACAGAAGCAGCAGCGGTAGCAGTAGCATACGCAATCGTCGTTTCGCTATACATCATCAAAGCAACTAACGTTAAAGCGACATACGCACTATTTGCCAAAGTGGCAGTAAACGCAGCATCGATTCTGATCATCGTAGCAGCAGCAAGTGGTTTTGCGTCACTGATCAGTCTATCTGGTGTGTCGACCATGGTTGCTGACTTTATGGCTGGCATTACGAGTAACCCTTACTTGCTGTTTGCCATCATCAACGTACTGCTATTTATCATCGGCATGTTCCTTGATGCGGGCCCAGCTATCCTGATCTTCGCTCCAATTTTCGCGCCAATCATGACGGCTGCGGGTATCGACCCAGTTCACTTTGGTGTGGTGATGTGTGCAAACCTTTCAATCGGTTTGGCAACTCCTCCAATGGGTCTAGTACTGTTCGTCGCATCAGGTGTATCGAAAATTTCAGTGTCAGAAATCTCTAAGAAAATCATTCCATTCCTAATCGTTGAAATGGCAATCATCTTCCTGATTTCATTCTTCCCATCACTGGTAATCGGCCTACCTAAACTGGCTGGCATTATGTAACGGATTGAGTTTTAGCGGCACTGCGTCTGGTGCCGCTAACAAAAATTACCTATCTAGGACAAAGTTATGAAAAAGACACTATTAGCTCTAATGACCACGGCAGGTCTATTCGCAAGTGCAGCAGCAACCGCTGCGGTTGAATTCAACGTTGTGCACTTGACGTCTCCAGAGAGCTATAACCACCAGTCTCTACTTGTTTTCAAGAACCACTTAGAAACGCGTTCTAACGGCGAGCTAAAAGTAAACATCTACGGTTCAGGTCAGCTATGTGGTTCAGGTAAAGAATGTATTGCCGGAATCCAAGCGGGTATGTTTGATTACTTCCCAACGACGGTTTCGGAAATTGCTTACTACTGGAACCCAGCAGAGTCATTTGACCTACCATACCTACTGCCAAATGACCGTGTAGCTGAGTGTGTATACGGTAACGATCAGTTCATGTCTGAAGTGCGTGATAACGTACTGAAGAAAGCTCCAAACGTACGTTTGATGATGGTTGCGAACTCTGGTGGCTGGCGTAACTTTGCGACTAACAATAAAGAAATCCGTACTCCAGCAGACGTAGCGGGATTAAAAATCCGTACTGTACCAGCGAAAATTCAGCAAGATCTTGTTCGTGAGCTAAAAGGCGCACCAACACCGGTGGCATTCCCTGAAGTTTACACCGCGCTTTCAACGGGCGTAGTAGAAGGCACTAAGAACGGTATCGTCGATATCATTCAAAGCCGTCTACACGAAAGCTTGGATTACCTAACGCTTGATGGCCACGGTTACATGGGTGGCGCTTGGGTAATGTCTGATGCGAAATTCAATTCGCTATCTCCAGAGCTAAAACGCATCGTTCTTGACGCAATCAAAGGTCAGCAGCAATACCTAAACGCTTACCCTAAACATAACGAATACGCGTCTTACGAAACGTTCAAAGCGTCTAACGGTAAGATTTACAACCCAACTGAAAAAGAAAAAGAAGCGTTCATTCAAGCAACGCAACCGGTTATCGATGACTGGGCTGCAAATGCGAATGCGGAAGGCAAGCAGTGGTTGGAGCGTTTCAACAACGAAATCAAATCTTGTGAAGCTCAAATCGAAGCTTCTTACAAGCTAACCATGTAATACCAGGTTGATAAGTGTCAAGAAACACTTGGCACTTTCACCATCAGGAGAAAGTCGATGATCAACGATAAAGGCAATTTACAAGCTAAAGCTCAAAAAATCCTTAAAGCGATGGGCGGTGTAGAGAACATCGTAGCGGGCAAAATCGACAACTGCGCAACTCGTCTACGTATCCAAGTTAAAGATTTAGAAATCGTTAATGAAGGCTTACTACGTCGTCAAGGTGCACTAGGTTTTATTCGCTTGCCGGAAAACCAAATTCAAGTGGTTTTCTTTGATGTGCATAACCTAGCTGAAGAAATACGAACTCAAGCAGCAAACTGATAATCAAAACAGTCATTCTGCTGCCCAAGATAAAACCAAATTTACATTAGTAAAAGAAATACATAGGAAACAAATATGAAATGGATTAACACCAAATCTCATACCTCTTGGCTTGATACTGAAACAGATCGTATCTTTGAATTCGGCCGTCGCTCTGTCGTGCCAAACGGATTTGGTTGGGTGGGTAACAACGGTAACATTCGTGAAGAGATGGGCACACGCCTATGGATCACGGCACGTATGCTTCACTGTTACGCACTAGCACATATGGGCCGCCAGGTGCTTACGACCTAGTAGAACACGGTATTGCTGCACTTGAAGGTCCACTAAAAGACCACACTCACGGTGGCTGGTTCGCAACGATCGACAACTCTGGTGAAGGTATTGTTGACTCTTCTAAGCAAGGTTACCAACACGCTTTCGTACTACTAGGTGCGGCAAGTGCAGTGACCACTGGTCACCCACGTGCTAAAGCGCTTCTAGATGAAGCAATCACAGTGTACGAAAAACACTTCTGGGTTGAAGAAAAGCAAATGTGTTACGAGTCATGGGATCAGGCTTGGACTGAAACTGAAGACTACCGTGGCGGTAACATGGCAATGCACTCGGTTGAAGCATTCCTAATCGTTTACGATGTAACTAAAGATAAGAAATGGCTAGATCGCGCTCTAAACATCACTGAATTCATGATCAACAAGACTGCGAAGAGCCTAAGCTACCGTGTAAACGAGCACTTTGATTCAAACTGGAACCCACTACCAGACTACAACAAAGAAACACCAGCGAGCCACTTCCGTGCGTACGGCGGTACACCTGGTCACTGGATCGAGTGGGGCCGTCTAATCTGTCATCTACGTGCAACGCTACTAGAAATCGGTGCAGAGTGCCCAGAATGGTTACTAGAAGACGCGATTGGTCTATTTGACGCAACAGTACGTGACGCATGGCACGTAGACGGCGCACCTGGCTTTGTTTACTCAGTAGACTGGGAAGGTCAACCAGTGGTTCGTGAGCGTATCCGTTGGGCTCCAGTAGAAGCAATCGGTACTGCATACGCGCTGTTCGCGGTTACTGGTGAGAAGAAATACGAAGATTGGTACCGTACATGGTGGGATTACTGCCGTACTTACCTAATTGACTACGAAGGTTGTTCATGGTGGCAAGAGCTTGATGTAAATAACCAAGCGGGCACAAGCGTTGTATGGGATGGTAAACAAGACATTTACCACCTAATGCACTGTCTGGTGATTCCACGTCTACCGCTAACTCCAGGTCTAGCACCAGCACTAGCTGCGGGTCTACTAGATAAGAACATGCAGTAATTAAGTTTTAAATGGATGTAGTCCAAAGCCTCTCGAATGAGAGGCTTTTTTTATGCGCCAAATTCGTGGGTTACTGCATCAATCTTTTCCGCCTAGATCAGAAGAGTGATTGGCGATGCATCTCATTAAATGCAATTGCGATTAAACCGACATCAGTCGGCTTTTTGCGTAAGCAAGATGGACATTCAGCATAGCAATGAGTCAATGTAAACCTGACCGCAATTAGGTTAAGGAATGAAGATGATAATTGAGCACCGACTTGAAGGACTGGATAGCCAACCCATCACAACGATTTGTTCTCGATGTCAGGGAAGTGGTCAGGTTCCAAGTTTTGAGAGGAATCTATTTCGTCTACACTCAGCTACTGATGCCGAGTTGGCCGAAAATCAGGTAGTCGCGCTAACATGTCCTGATTGTGTTTGTGGCGTTTGCTTGACCGCTCACGGTAAAAAAATCGCTCAACAGTACGCTAAGTCAAAGCAAACCGAGTTTGTTGAATTTGGTAACAAAGCAAACGTTTATTGGGATAAATAAAGATATCCCGAAGTGCCATTGAGTTATTTAACCTTGCGTAAAACGCGTTTTGAAGAGATTGATTAGTGCGCCCGCTTGTTTTGTTGCAGGCGCAGATGTGGTTATTTTTTAAGTGGAATGTTGAAGTCGATAAATTGCGCGAACCCTACCGGGATCGATAGGTTAAGCGTTGAGCTATCGATCACTTGGTCGGTGCGAAGAGAGGTGGTGAAGGATTGCCCTGGCGCGAGATTTTTAAACTCAGCGCCGCCACGTACGTCTAGGTTTTTACCTTGCTCATCACTTAAACGTGCACGTGTTGCGTACACATGCATATAGCCTTCTTTTTGCGAGCCAAATTTATTTACGTTAGACCAGTTGACCAACTCTCCTTTATCCGTGCTTAAGTTTGTGACCTTCACATCAATGACGGTTTCGATGCTTGGTAACGTAAAGCATGACGAAGCAACGTGATGGTTAAGCTCAACATCCGTGATGGCATAAAGCAGGTTGCCGTTGGTTTTATGTAGCTGTGGTAACGATTGGTAGTACTGCTGTCGAGCCGCGATGTCTGCTGATACCCTGCGCTTGTTTTCTTCGATAATCTTTTGTTTTTTCGCTTCTTTTTCTAGTTCATTTTTGTATTCAAGGCGCTTTTCTTCCACCAACTGATTGTGTCGCTCTAATTTATCCGCTCGCTTAATAATGCTTGGTATCCAAGCGTTAAAATCTCGGTAGGCACGCATATCGTGCTCTGCGCAATCTTGGTGCTCTTTAGTCAGCTCTTGGTATTGGGTTTGATATAAATGCGCGAGTTGCTTCATTTGCTCGATAAACCCATGGTCGAGAATATCTTGGTCATGTGAAGTCAGCATTGGCATCATTGCAACATTACAACTGTTTATTTGTTGCTGAATCTGCGCTGCCGTATAGCGATGCTTGGATAGGTCAATATTGACGGAATCAAAACAGCTCGATGGTGAGACACTGAGCATAAATTCCAGTTGTTGTTTGGTGCTATCAATCTCGCGGGTGTCACAGCTTGGGATCTCACCGATTTGGCGAACCACCGAACAACCACTAAGTAGTGAAATAAGGCTTAAGGTTATAATTTTCTTCATGTATTACTTTAAATCGAACTGCTGATATCGAAAGGAAGTGAGCAGCAGCTAAGCTTGGATGGTCGTATACTCTAAATTTGCCGCGTTTTTATAGTACAACCTGCGCTTTGTGAAAAGAGTTTGTTTTGAAGTTTTATGTTTCCAAAAGCAAACGGCTTAAAAGCGTTTGGCTAAAAGAGCAACCAATAAGGTCGGTGTGTAACCATTGGTGTGAGAGGATGCAGACAGGTGATCATCATAATTAATCACCTATTGCTTTGCCGATAACGGGTATTTGGGCCAAGTTCGGAAAGGATCTTGGCACTTGATACCACCTAGAAGTGGGATTAGCTGATCAGCGGACGAATCACATCATAAAGTGCGTTGGCAAATTTCACCGGTTGAGCACTATCCCAATGAATCCCTTCGTTTTGGCTACTCGATACATACTCGCCAGCATTAAGAAAGTAACAACCAAGTTCTGCGCGCGAGCTTGATAGTGAGCAGGGAATTGACGTGATTTTTCTGCGCCGCCGTTAAATCCTTGAGCGGCAAAACCGACTTCATAAATAGGAGGAGGGCAGACAAATACGATATCACTGACCGTGCTGCTTAAGGCACCATTGTGGTGAGTGGCAAAATGTTGCGCTTGCTTGATGAGTTGCGCTGCACCGTGCGAGATCTCTTCAGCTGATAAGCTTAGGTGGGCTTGCAAATCGTTGGTGCCGAGCATAATTACCACGATATCGGGCTGATATTTTTCCAAACAAGGCAGAAAATAACCCAGGCCAGAATGCGGATTATGAATCGATTCGTGAAAACCGGTGGTACGCCCGGGTAAGCCTTCGTTAATCACCTGCCAATTGGTTGGTAGCATGGCTTCTAATAATGAAGTCCAAAGCAGTTCAGGCGCATAGCGACCACCAAGTTCTGGGATATAGCCCCAGGTATTGGAGTCGCCAAAGCATAATATTGTTTTCATTCTTCTTCCCTGCTTGCGAATGTTACCTCATGGCACAATGCCCATTCGCGCACATGTGTTTACGAGCGATGACGTTTTGCAACCAGAGTAAACTTATAGTCGCTAGATTTCACGTAGTTGCGGCTGTATTCAAATACGGTGTCATCAATTAAGTGACTACGCGTGCGCTTTTCAATAATCGGCAACGCCGGGTCAATACCGAGCAAGGCAGCAATATCACTAGGCGGAAGAATGGGGACAATTTCTTGCTCACTGCGATCGATGACTAAGCCTTTTTGTTTTTCGATATAGTCATACTTTGAACCTTGCATCACTTGATAAGTGAGGTCAGGGAACATCTCAATCGGCAGCCAAGTTTCTTCAACAGTAATAGGATTATCATCGACATAACGCACGCGCTTAACGTAGAAAATTTTATCACCTTCTGAGATATCGAGGTGTTCTGCGAGGGTTAAAGATGCGTTGCGGATCTCAAATGCTAATACATCACTACGAGTGACGGAGTCGAGGTGTGACCATTTTTCAGCAAAACTACTTTGCTGATAAATGTCGTAGTTGACTTTGTTTTGTTTAACGTATGTACCGCTGCCTTGTTTACTTTCAAGTTCACCGCTTTCCACCAATAGCTTAATGGCTTGGCGAACCGTGACTCGGCTGACCGAAAACTCTTCTCTTAATTGGGCTTCTGTCGGTAAAGCATTTCCGACTTTATAGTCTCCGGCACTG
This sequence comes from Vibrio taketomensis, assembly GCF_009938165.1. Classification (NCBI taxonomy): domain Bacteria; kingdom Pseudomonadati; phylum Pseudomonadota; class Gammaproteobacteria; order Vibrionales; family Vibrionaceae; genus Vibrio; species Vibrio taketomensis. Next base: position 1,275,760 of record NZ_AP019650.1, on the reverse strand, counting down.
ATCTTTGCACGAATTGCATCAGCGATTTGGCGATACATTGGCAATCTTGCCATACGTTTCCTCATGGTACTGGCTCTCGTGCTTACCACGCATGAGAGCAGCATTTTAAGCTATATTTAATCGTATACGAATTGGGTTCAATATGACAAGTAGTTGTTTGGTCTATTTTTGAATTTAGTAATACAACTATAATACATTTATTGATATAAATGAGATCCGGATCGCGGAACATTTGTATGTAATAGGTATTATTTGCTCATTGTTGTAGGGACAATAATAAATAATGTGACAATGGGACAACCGTTATGAACCTAACCTCTCTAACCAACCCATCGCTGATTAATCTTCAAACGACTTTTAATAGCCGTGATGAAGCGATCCGCGCGCTTGCCGATCAATTAGAACAACAAGGCAAACTGCATGATAAACACCAATATCTAGAAGCGGTTTTTGCTCGTGAAGAGCAAGGGCCAACCGCGCTAGGTGAAGGTCTTGCTGTACCTCACGGTAAAACTGATGCAGTAAAAGAAGCCGCTTTCGCTGTAGCAACACTAAAACAAGATATGAAATGGAAAGGCTTAGACGAAGATGAAGATGTCAATCTTATCTTCCTTATTGCTATTCCAAACGCTGAAGCGGGTTCAACTCATATGCATCTATTGACAGAGTTGACCACCACTTTGGTTGATGACGATGTGCGTGAAGCCGTATTAAAAGCATCCAGTGCAGAAGAGTTACTGGCCTTGTTTGACCGTCCAGATGACGTGGAAGAAAAACAAGACAACTTAAATACAAATGCACCAACAGTTGTATGTGTTACCGCATGTCCTGCTGGTATTGCGCATACCTATATGGCGGCTGAATATTTAGAAAAAGCAGGCAAAAAGCTGGGTATCAATGTTCATGTTGAGAAACAAGGGGCAAATGGTATTGAAGATCGCTTAACCGCTGAGCAGCTAAACAAAGCGGATGCTTGTGTCTTTGCCGCTGAAGTGGCGATTAAAGAGCTTGAGCGTTTTGATGGTATTCCTCGCGTAGAAGTACCGGTTGCCGAGCCAATCAAACACGCTGAACGCATTCTAAACGAAGCGCTAGAAGCGGCGAAAAACGGATCTGGCGCAGAGCGCGCAATCGCAACTGATGCACCGAAAAAACGCAACTCTTGGAAGACCGATGTGAAACAAGCATTGCTTTCAGGTATCTCGTTTGCGGTTCCATTGATTGTGGCGGGTGGTACGGTGCTGGCGATTGCGGTTCTGCTTTCTCGCATTAACTCAGACATGCTAGCGCTTTATAACGAAGCGGGCAGTTGGCTGAACATGTACCGCAAACTTGGTGGCGGTCTACTGGGTACGTTAATGGTACCAGTACTGGCTGCATACACCGCTTACTCATTGGCGGATAAGCCAGCATTGGGTCCTGGCTTTGCAGCGGGTCTTGCCGCTAACCTAATCGGAGCCGGTTTCTTAGGCGGCGTTGCCGGTGGTTTGCTTGCTGGTTACTTCATGCGCTGGGTGAAAGAGAACGTGCGTGTTAGCCCTGCGTTTAACGGCTTCCTGACTTTCTACCTCTACCCAGTACTTGGCACGTTAGTTGTTGGTTCATTGATGCTGTTCGTCGTCGGTAAACCAGTGGCATGGCTAAACCAAGGTCTGACAGATTTCCTAAACGGTTTGTCTGGCACTAACGCCATCATTCTTGGTGCAGTCATTGGTCTGTTCGTTTCATCTGACTTAGGTGGTCCAATCAACAAAGCTGCTTACCTATTCTGTGTGGGTGCAATGGCGAACGGTAACTTCGCGCCATATGCAATCTTCGCATCAGTAAAAATGGTATCAGCCTTTACGGTGACGTTCTCAACCATGCTTCGTCCTCATCTGTTTAAAGATTTTGAAATCGAAACAGGTAAGTCAACTTGGCTATTGGGCCTTGCAGGTATCACTGAGGGTGCTATCCCAATGGCTATTGAAGATCCAGTACGCGTAATCGGTTCATTCCTAGTCGGTTCTGCAGTTTGTGGTGCCATCGTGGGTGCAGCAGGCATTGGTCTACAAGCGCCAGGCGCAGGTATCGTGTCGCTATTCCTACTGGATTACAGCGCAGAGATCGGTGCATTTGGTGCTGGTGCAATCTGGCTAGGTGCCGCTCTAGTGGGTACCGCAATCTCGACCACAATGTTAATCGCATGGCGAGCTCACGCGATAAAAAAGGGTCAGTTTAACGCTCAGGTTGCGACTTCAAACTAACGCTTAACAGCATGAGGCATGGCTCTGCCGTGCCTCAGAAAGGTCTGCTGTTAAAGGCAGCAGATTTTTCATACTTAATCCCAAAAAATTTCAAGTTTTCAAATTTCGAGTCTCTTTACTGACCAAGTAAATCGCTCAATAGGTAATACAGTTATGACTACATCACGCGTTCATATTACTCCACACATGCACTGGGATCGTGAATGGTATTTCACAACGGAAGAGTCACGCATTCTTTTGGTAAACAACATGGAAGAGATCATGCAGCGTCTAGAAAATGACCCTGCATACAAATACTACGTACTTGATGGTCAAACCGCAGTGCTAGAAGATTACTTCGCCATCAAACCTGAGAACAAAGAGCGCGTGAAAGCGCTGGTTGAAGCGGGTAAGTTGATTATCGGCCCTTGGTATTCACAAACCGATACCATGCAAGTGTCTGGCGAGTCGATTGTACGTAACATGCTTTACGGTATTCGTGACTGTCTTGAGTTTGGTGATGCAATGAAGATTGGTTACCTGCCAGATTCATTCTCAATGAGCTCGCAATTACCTATGATTTACAACGGCTTTGGTATCAATCGTGCAATGTTCTGGCGCGGTTGTTCAGAGCGCCATGGTACCGATAAAACCGAATTCGTATGGCAATCAAACGATGGCAGTGAAGTGACTGCACAGGTGTTACCACTGGGTTATGCCATTGGTAAGTACTTACCTCAGGATGAAAAAGGTCTACGTGACCGCCTAGACAAATACTTCCCAGTACTTGAAAAACCATCGGTGACCAAAGACATTCTGTTGCCAAACGGTCACGACCAAATGCCAATTCAAAAAGACATTTTTGAAGTCATGGACAAACTACGTGAAATCTATCCTGATCGCGAGTTTGTAATGAGTCGTTACGAAGAAGTATTTGAGCGCATTGAAGCTATGCGTGACCAACTTGATACGGTAAAAGGTGAGTTTAACGACGGTAAATACATGCGTGTTCACCGCACGATTTCATCAACCCGTATGGACATCAAACTGATCCACGCAGAAGTTGAGAATAAGATCGTCAACATTTTAGAGCCGCTAGCATCTATCGCTTGGAGCCTAGGTTTTGAATACCACCACGGCCTGATCGAGAAAATGTGGAAAGAGAGCATGAAGAACCACGCTCATGACTCGATTGGTTGCTGCTGCTCAGACAAAGTACACGCTGAGATCCTAAACCGTTACATCCTTGCCGATGATATGGCGACCAACCTAATCAACTTCTACAAGCGTAAGATTGTTGACCATATGCCAGCGCGTGAGGGCTGTGACAAGCTAGCACTATTTAACCTATCACCATATGCACGTGAAGAGGTGATCAATACCACCATTACTCTACGTGCTAATGAATTTAACCTGTTTGATGAAAACGGCAATGCGATTGAATACTTCATTCAAGACCAACGTGTCATCGACCCAGGCAAGATTGACCGTCAGATCGTTCACTACGGTAACTACGATCCGTTCATCGAATATGACATTCAGTTCAAGCTTACTGTTCCAGCGATGGGTTTCACTACGCTGCATATTGAAGCGCATAGCAAAGGTAAGCAGAAAGTTGCAGAGCAAGGTGAATACGTTCTAGAGAACGATTTCTACCGCATCAATGTTAACGACAACGGCACCCTAACGATTTTCGATAAAGAGACGTTACACACTTACGATCAAGCATTGCGCATCGAAGATGGTTCAGATGACGGTGACGAATATGACTACTCACCATCTCGTAAAGAGTGGTTGTTGTATTCTGATGAGTTTACAGCGCAAACCGAAATCAAACACGAAGGTTTCCAGTCAGTTGCGAACATCAAGCTGCGCATGGCAGTACCTGCGAACTTGCAAGAGCGTGAAGAGCGTAGCGGCCAAAATGGCTTCCTAGATGTGGATTGCCAAGTGGTACTGAAACAAGGTAGCCGCCGCATTGAAGTGCGCATGGAGCTGGATAACCAAGCGGATGATCACCGTGTGCGTGTGCTTATCCCAACGCCATTTGTTTCTGAAACTGTGGTGGCGGATAACCAGTTTGGTTTGATCACTCGTCCAACTAACGATCCTGCGATGGAAGTTTGGGAACAAGAGGGCTGGAAAGAAGCGCCAGTGCCTGTATACCAGCTAATGAACTTTGCGGCGGTTGAGAACGCAGCTGGCGGCATGGCTCTGATGACTAACGGTCTGCGTGAGTTTGAAATCATTTCAAGCAAAAACAACGAAGAGCGCGATACTTTCGCTCTGACATTGCTGCGCGGTGTTGGCACTCTGGGTAAAGAAGAGTTACTGCTGCGTCCGGGTCGCCCTTCTGGCATTAAGATCCCAACGCCTGACTCGCAAACGCGTGGCAAGCTAGTGTGCAACTTTAGCCTGTTTGGTTACCAAGGTGATCACATCAGTGCAAACATCATGGCTGAGTCTCGTGACAACGTCACGCAAATTCAATGCTACAACAAGATCCCATACAACGCGATGAAGCTAAACGTGGGTGAGCAAGACAAGCCACTCACATACAGCTTGCTTGAAAAAGAGCAACGTGGCGCAGTGTTGAGCGTGCTGAAGAAAGCAGAAGATGAGCAAGGTCTTGTGATTCGCGTTTACAACCCAGCAGAAACGGGCGAGCTAGAAGATGGCGTTTGCTTTACTCAAGCTGTGAGCGCATGGCAAGAAGTGAGCATGGATGAGAAGCCGCTAACGGAATCTCAAACCCAGACAAGCTTTGGCACTTTGAAACCATGCCAAGCTAAGTCATTCCTAGTGAAGTTCTAATCTCACCATTGTTTTCAGAAATCCGCCTCAAGTGATGCAGATTAAGCATCACTTGAGAGGCTCTCATTTTAGGGTAAGGCGATAAATTGCTTTGCCCGCAGCTTTAAAGAGAATCTCGTTATGAATCAGGCATTATTCAAACTTGATAACGTCATTCAGAATTACGTTTGGGGTAGCCAAACAGCGATTACGGAACTGTTTGGCATTGCCAATCCAAGTAATCAGCCACAAGCTGAGATTTGGATGGGTGCACATCCAAATGGTTGCTCTAAGCTGGCTGATAACGGCATGCTCCTTTCGGACTTCATCGCTCAAGATCCAGTGGGTGTACTGGGTGATTACACGGTAGAGCGTTTTGGCGAATTGCCTTATCTGTTTAAGGTATTAGCGGCCGACAAACCACTGTCGGTTCAGGTGCATCCGCCGTGGTAAAGCTATCGCAGGCTATGAAAAGAAAACTCGCAGGGTATTGATCTCGCAGCGGGTAATCGCAACTACAAAGATGCCAACCATAAACCAGAGTTGGTGTATGCGCTGACATTTTACAAAGCGATGAATGGCTTTCGACCAATCAATGAAATCGTCTCGCTATTTAACCGCTGGATTGAAACGCTGCGCAGTGAGATCGACGCACCTCGCAGATATGCTAAGTAAAAGGTTTAAGCCAGTTCTTTGCAGTAGTGATGAATCTTAGTGGTGAGCGTAAACAACAAGCGCTGGCGGAACTGCACCAGCCATTGCCGGACGAGCTAAACCGCTCAAGCTCGTGAAGCCTTTGCGCTTATTGCTGAATTTAACCAAGAGTATGCCGATGATATCGGTTTGTCTTCCACTAATGCTTAATGGTTGAGCTTGAGCCGGTGAGGCGATGTTCTGCATGCTGAAACACCACATGCTACGTCAAAGGTACGGGTTTGGAGATCAGGCCAACTCTGACAATGTGTTTGCGGGTTTGACGCCAAAGCATATGGACGTCGCCGAGCTGATTGATAACACCAAGTTTGTCTCGATTGACCCGCAGCACATCAAGCTAACACCTTACCAAATGGAAAACAAAATTGGTTATCCAATTCCCGTGGATGACTTTGGCTTTGAAGTGCTGAAATCAAGTACGGAAGTAACATCTCAGTATGTACGCGGCGCAGAAATTCTGTTGTGTGTTGAAGGTGAAGTTAGCGTGAGCGATGGTAAACAGAGCATGACGCTGAAATCGGGCGAATCACTGTTTGTGTGCAGTAACGCTCGTCGCTATCAATATCAAGGTAACGGCACGTTAGCTCGCGCGTTTAACTAGTATTGAGCTCGAGTCAGCGGCTTAAAAGCTCGTTACTCAATTTTCCCCTAGGTTGTGTACCAACGTTAGTCACCGCTCCTAAAGTAGAAAGCCCCAAGGTTGATGCCTTGGGGCTTTGTGTTTAGCTTCGATAAAACACCGCCAGCCACACGGTTGGTTCATCAGGTGATGTCGCTTTACTCGGTGCTTTGATGTGCTGGAATGTTGAGATGATCACCTGCGTTAAGTGTAAAGACGTCACCATTGTCATATTCAATCACGCCAAAGCCACTCAGAACTAATACCCATTCATGTTCTTCTTGATCGTACCAACCCTGCTCTGGAGAACTTTGTCCATAAGAAACGATGCGCTCGATACGTAGGCTTCCGCCTTTGAGTATGTCGGTAAACTCTTCATGGTCGAGTTTGTCGGCAATATTGGCAAAGAAATTGTCCATCGGCATGTTGATGTTCCTTATCGGTGGGGCTTGATTAAGCGCTCAATGTCGCCAGTCGTGGTGATGGGTTGCCAAGCAAAGAATTTATGCTCGGCAAGCTCAAGCATTGGCACATCTTCATAAGTATCGCCATAGGCATAGATGTGCCGAAAACTTTCAAGCGTTTGACCTTGCTGAGCCAGAGATTGTTTGAGCAAACGGACTTTGTTCTCTAGGCTGCAGTCACCATCGACATAAGCACCCGTGTAGCGGTTATGTTTGATAGCCAGCTGGCTACACACCAGTTTAATACCTTGTTGCTGGCACCAAATGTTCAGATAGGGGCTGAGTGAGGCTGAGACCACATAGATCTCATCGCCATTGCGCTTATGCCATTCAAGTTGCTGTTGTGCTTCTGGGCGGATGACCGATGGTAAGTAATGGTCAACAAAGCGCTGGGCTATCGCATCGAGCTCATCACAACGGCGATACCCATAGGCGATGCGTGAGAGAATCGGGCGAGTAAAACGCAGGTAACCATCCGAGTTTGTACAGCGCAACTACGGGCGAGGCAATGATCCCTCCAATAATCAGGCGAGATTTAGGCGTGGCAAAATAAAGAAACCTGGTGAACGCGTCTTGATTTGTGATGGTGCCATCGAAGTCAAATAGTGCGAGATTCATGATGATGGACTTGTTTGCCATTTGCGGCGTTTGTTCTCTCTTTGGCCACAAATGCTTGTTCAAGGTCAATATCATAGCGATTTGCTATTGAGCACAGATAGATAAATATATCGGATAGTTCATCGCCGATTTCACCCACCTTTGATTGAGGGTCGATCAATCCCTTCTGCTTTACGAATCGCTTTAAAGAGCTCACCAATCTTCTCACCCAGCAATAAACATTTTTCAACGGAGGCTGATTGGCAAAGCCACGTTCTATCTCCACCGCTACATAGTGTTGAAAGTCAGCTAAGGTTGGGGAGGATTTTAGCTCTGGCATGATGGTCTCAAAATAAGTAGAGTCATGGTGACTTGAGTATAAATTGCCTTAATTTATTTCTCATCAAAATAATAAAGGCGCAGTTGTCAAGGTATTTATTGATAGTTCTAATATCAGCAATCGATTGGTAGAAATAAGTTTTAATAGTGTATCGATTGTGATGCGTATTTAAATCACGCACATTTAGCTTGTGTTTTATACAAGCAATATTGCAACTTAACATCCTGTAATAACGCATTTCAATATCACAAACACTGTTAATTTAATTATGTCAGCACGTTAATACTTTATGCTGCTGTGAAATATCATTGTAATAGCCTACGATTTTCAACCATAGACTATTCTCGGTGATTAGGTGCCCTGTTCACTTAAGGACTAAAGAAATGAAAACATATGAACAAAACTGGGACTTAGAAAACAATATTACAACTGATGCAAGTAACTGGGCGCAATATCGTAATGATATGCTCGGTGCATTTCCTGCCTACCAAAATGAGAAATCCGATCCTCTCGCCAACGCCATTAATCGCGCCGTTAAAGCGCTAGACCAGCTTCGCCCAGATGCTGAAGGCCCTGCTTTTCTTGGTAAAACCCAGCACTAACTATCGACTTCGATCATGTTAAACGAATCAGTATGCCAGCGGTTATGAGCACCACTGACAAAGTGATTGATGAGACGATTGAGCTGTTTGAAGGTTTACCAAACTCACCCATTGACGATGTAACGTTATTCCGCAAGCGAATACTGCTCCATCGTTGCCGCCGTTCTATCCGAAATCTCGCCTAATATTCTTGAAGGTGAATATTCATGGAACGCATAACCGCGCAGAACTAGAAAGTGGCATGCTAGGTAACCTATTTGGTTGGAACTCGAAAACACGGGCTGTTTGTATACTTATGGTGGCTCAGGTTGTTGGACTTACCATGTGAAATACGCTCTTAGCCGTGTGCTTAGAGATTCACGTCAAAAGGTGCGTACTGACGCGAAAGTGATCGTTCTCACCAAGCTCACTATACCATGCTTAACAGTACCGACTGGATGGGTCTTGGTATGGATAACATCATTAAAGTGCGTACTGATGTTCATTCCAACGCAATGGATCTGGAACATTTAGAAGAAATTCTAAAAGAATGTCGTGACAACGATATTCCTGTTGCCTCAGTGGTTTGTACTATGGGTACTACTGACGCAAACGCATTTGATCCGGTTGAAGGTGTGCGTAAATGGACAAATACCCAAATAACCCTGAAAATATGGTAAAGCGCTACTTTACTGTGACTCAGTGGTGGTTTGGGCATGGGCGACGTTCAAAGAGTATGATTTTGAAGCAAACCCACTTCAATTCTCCAAAGAAATCATTCCATCACTAAAAGCGAATGCGCAAGCGCTATCTGGTGTGCAATATGCAGATGCCATTGGTGTCGACTTCCACAAAGTAGGTTGGTCTCCATATGCAAGTAGCTGTTTTGTATATAAAGATAGTGAAGAGTTTGAGACACTACTTAAACGTCCTGCTCTGCGTATTTACAACCACGCTCACCATATAATCCATTGGATTACACCCTCGAAGTGTCTCTCGTGCGGCAACGGGCTCATTAGCGGGTTGGGCAACCAAAATACTTCGGTTACGAAGGCTTCCAAGCGATTCTTGGTGGTATTTTAGAAAATCAATACTTCCTACGTAACGTGATCGCTCCCACACAGAAACCGTGTGTGTGAACTCAGAAGATCATGGTTTGGTTACTTTGTTTCGTGCATACCCAGACGGTGTTATTGCTGAGGAGCAATATAGAAAAGAACTTTATATCCTGCTTATAAAGAGCAGTTGGTTGAAAATAACATGTTGACCAAAGCGATCGGTGACAAACTTTATCACTGGTTCCGAAGGCAAACAAATTAACGGTAGATACACGCCATATATTAGCTTTAGCACAGGCTTCCGTGTGGCTGAATATAATGTGATGATACCGATCCCGACGCTTATATTTTCGCTCTGAAAATATTCCCAATGAATGTGCATATCACCCCTGAAATTATGCGCTACGCAATTGATTGTGTGTTGTTAGAGATGAAGTTCTTCTGAACGCTAATTCATCGGTAATAACGTGCCAATAACTCGCTTATTGGCACGAGTAACGTATCCATTCAACTTTATGATTGCGTAGTCAGCGATGTGGTTTGTCACTGCCTAGTTCTTGTGGGTATGGGCACTTCATCAACCTAACCGCAACTTGAAGCTGAATGGGTATAGCTGTTAACTGTGATTTAAGGGTTAACCTATGTCTGAAAGTACTTCAGCCACGACTAGCTCAACCAAAACTAAGCTAACGGTGGCAACTCTTGCGGTTATGAATGTCACTACGGTAGTCAGCTTGCGTGGGCTATCCTCAGAAGCGGAATATGGCACCACCGCTGCATTTTATTATATCTTCGCTGCTCTGTTCTTTTTAATTCCTGTGGCTTTGTGCGCCGCAGAACTTGCAACCGGTTGGCCGCAAAAAGGTGGCGTGTTTAACTGGATCAGTAAAGCATTTGGTCACCGTTTGGGCTTGGCTATTTATCTTCAATGGCTGGCGACCACAATTTGGTTTCCAACTGTGTTAATTTTGCGGGTGTGGCGCTGGCATTTATCGGCCCTGATCAAACTTTTTGACCAAGCCTTGGCGGCTAACCGGTTTTATAGCGGTGCCGTGGTGCTGGTGGTGTATTGGTTTGCAACCTTTATTAGCTTAAAAGGCGTCAGTACAGCATCGAAAATCAGCTCTCTAGCGGGCCTTATCGGTACGATTATTCCTGCTATTCTGCTGGTCACATTGGCTGCTATCTACATAGCCAATGGCAATCCGGTGCACTTTGATTTCTCCATGCAGCACTTTTTCCCTGATTTGAGTAATTTCAATAACTTGGTTTTAGCTGCGAGTATCTTTTTGTTCTTTGCCGGTATGGAAATTAACGCCGTACACGTCACTGAGGTTAAGAACCCATCGAGAGACTATCCGCTAGCGATTATCTCCGCGAGTCTCTTTACCGTGCTGATCTTTATTTTCGGTACTCTATCTATCGCCACCATCATCCCAAAAATGATATTAACTTAGTGCAGAGCTTATTGGTCGCTTATGACAAACTGTTTGCACACTTTGGTTTAGGTTGGCTAGGTAATGTAACTGCTGCAGCCATTGCGTTAGGGTACTTGGTCAAATCATTGCGATTATTTCTGGCCTTCTGCGGGTATTCTGCAGGTGGGTAAAAGGCTATTTGCCTTTGTCACTGCAAAAAGTGAACAAAATGGCGTGCAAAGAAATATTCTGATGTGCCAAGGTGCGATTGTGACCATCCTTGTGATTGTGATGACCGTATTACCTTCAGTACAAGCTGCGTATCAAATGATCAGCCAATTGGCGGTAATTTTGTACCTTGGCATGTACATTATGCTGTTCCTTTCCGTGATCACTTGCGTTACAAAGAACCGGACACACCAAGACCATACAAACTTCCTGGCGGAAAATTTGGCCTTTGGCAATTGCAGGGACAGGTCTGATTGGGTCGATTCTTGCCTTTGTGTTGAGTTTTATTCCTCCATCTCAAATCTCTACGGGTTCGCCTTCATACGTCGGTATTTTGGTGATTGGCACCGTCGCCTTTACGGTGATCCCATTTGTTATTTATGCCTGCCGTAAACCAAGTTGGGCAACTTCAACCAATGATTAACGAGTCGTGATAACGAGGGCTTTATGTTTAAGGCCCTCATCACTGGAGAGAGTAGAAATGAATACTGTTAAAAAAGCTCGCCCCAACTGAATAAAGGTGCGGTTGCCAAAATCAGCGTGTTGACGTTTGCCGTAATGAACATCACCACGGTACCAGCACCAGAGGGTTAGCGCCAGAAGCCGAGTACGGTTTGACATCGATTTTTATTACTTATTTGCGGCAGTGTGCTTTTAGTACCCGTGTCTTTAGTGGCGGCAGAGCTCGCGACCGGTTGGCCACAAAAGGTGGGGTATTTAATTGGATTAGTGCGGCATACGGAAAACGAGCGGGTTTTGTTGCCATTTATCTACAGTGGCTGGCGACAACGATTTGTTTCCCAACCATGTTGATCTTTATTGCGGTATCGATAGCCTTTATCGATAAAAGCCCCAACAAATTGCGGCCAATAAGTATTACATCCTGTCTGTGGTGCTCGGTATCTACTGGTTTCAACACACCACCTCTAAAGGGATCAAGTCTGCGGCGAGAATAAGTGCTGCTGCAGGGATTATCGGTACGCTTATTCCATTGCTTATTTTGTTTGTTAGCGGCATTGCTTATGTGATGGTAAAGGCAATGTTGAATTCCTGTGTCAACCAGCCAGTCTGTTTCCAGACTTCCATCAATTTCACAGTTTAGTGCTCGCTTCAAGCGTGTTTCTGTTTTACCCGGTATGGAGATAAATGCCGTTCACGTGCAAAACATGGACAATCCTTCCAAAAACTACCCAATAGCGATTGGGATTGCCTCTGGTATGACAGTGCTCTTTTTAGTGTTGGGTACACTCATCATCAGCGCAGTGGTTCCTCACGCCAAAATTAATCTGGTTGAAAGCCTCTCATTACCTACGACACCATATTTAGTTTCTTCCATATGCCGTGGATGAGCAAGTCATCACCGCCGCGATTGCGATTGGTGTGTTCGGGCAAATTACCGTGATTGTAGCTGGCCCATCAACCGGGCTATTTCAAGTCGGTCAAGAGGTATCTGCCTCCTAGGTTGCAAGGCAGTAATCAGAACGGGGTACAAATGCCGATTTTGTATGTGCAGGGATTGATTGTTAGCATACTGTCGTTGGTGTTGATTGTGTTGCCTTCGGTGCAATCTGCGTTTCAGATTCTTGGACAGTTGGCATCAATTCTTTATTTAATTATGTATTTGATGCTGTTCTCTGGAGCGATTTATTTACGCTATAAATCGCCACAAGTGAATCGGCCTTACAAAATACCATTTGGCAATCTAGGGATTTGGGTGATTGGTATGCTGGGGCTAGTTTCAAGCTTTGTGGCACTAAGTTTGAGCTTTCAGCCACCCTCACAAATCAATACCGGCAGTGCATTTTCCTATATTGCCATTCTGGTGGTGTTGACCTTGGTGTTTTTGCTGATTCCGATATGGATTTATCAAAATCGCAAACCTTCTTGGATGAGCAATAAACAGTGATGGAGAGGGACTTAAGGCTCGATTGTGGAGCCTTAAGTTTCTGAAGAAATGGTATCAGCAGCCAGAATGAACCACATCTAACGCCATGGTATTGTCGGTGCTAGCAGGGTATAGATGAGGTAGCATTGAGTATTTTCATCGCTCACATTACCGGGATACAAAATCCACCAAGGTTATTAGGGTCGGTTCTGAGCCCAAAGTTGGATGTGTTGCCTTGTCCAAATTCGACTAACTCTATGTTGGCGATCGCACTTAACTCGTCAATGGCTTGAGCTGGAGTACTGGTAAAAAATGGATTGCCATCAACAGAGTTTTGCTTAATGGTGACACCATTTATCGTCAAACACACATCATCAGAGCATTGCGATAGATCGGCACTCGGCACAAGGATTTTGGATTGAAACAAAGTAAAGGCTGAGACGATGCTCCCTTTGACGCCTTGTAATGTCGATTGCTTAGCATCGGATTGTAAGTTTAAAAATCTTGGTGCTGCGGTGACGGCTAAAACCTAGAACAACGATCACGACAACCAATTCAATTAATGTAAAACCTCTTTGCTTATTCACGATTTACCCTCGCATTTGGCAGCAAAATTACACGAAAACCTCAACAACAAACGCTAAGTAACAAGCAATTTGTCGTGAGCTAGATGGTGTAGGAGTGGTGGATAAGACCGAGTTTAGTCAAATGCTATTTTTGTTATTTAGACGTCGGTCTGCTCGCCGACAACTTACCCGATTAGACAAAGTAGGCGAATGTTTGTTGTCAAAAATGTGAACGCTTTGTCGGTAAATGTTATCAACCGGAAGGACGCACATGCCGTGATAAAATGCGCTTAGCTTCTTGTTTGACATCCTCACGTTTTCGCCAAGACCACAATCGTTCGCGAGCCCCTTTCGCGCTTGCTTCGATATCAATCACAGGATTGAGGTAAGGTGAATCAGGTTGAAGTTGATACATTACCGCTTCCATCGGCGTTATCTTCCAGGGTTCAAAGATTAATGGAGCAGGAAGGAGCGCCAATTCTGGTACCCATTTGCGGATAAAACCCTTCTTCGTCATGATCTTGTGCTTGCTTTGTGGGGTTATAGATGCGAATCGTGTTGGTCCCCGTCACACTCGCTTGCATCTGAAATTGAGGATAATGAATGCCCGGCTCAAAATCGAGGAATAGCTGCGCTAGGTGCGTGACGCCATCACGCCAATTCATATTCAAATGATGAGTCAGAAAACTCACCAGCATCGCTCGCATACGAAAATTGATGTAGCCAGTATGATGTAAACAACGCATGCATGCATCAACCAGCGGGATGCCAGTAGTACCGTTTTTCCACGCGTTGAGTGTGTGCGCATTTTTGTCACAGTTTTGACTGAGGAGTGCATCATAGGCTTGATTGACGCAACGTTGTTCCATCTCGCACTCAGATTCGAATTTCTGCATAAAATGGCAGTGCCAATGGAGCCTCGATGAGAGCGCGATCAGACTGCGACGAAATCCCGCTAACTTCCAGTTTTGTAGCAAAAATTGGTATACCTCGCGTAACGAAATGTTCCCCTATGCCAAATAAGGAGAGAGGCGAGTACAAGCGGTTCTTGATGCTTCTGGCTTAGAGATACAGCGGTAATAATCTTTGCCACGTCGTTGGAAGAAATCTTCCAGTGTTTTCCATGCCACATCGCTGCCGCCAGTCTGCATGCCTTGGTGCTTATTTAGATAGCTGTCTGGTGGTGTAAATTCGAGGTTAAGCTGTGCGGCGTCTAGGCTGATGAATGTTTTTTTCTTGAGTACCACCAGTTCAATCGGTGCTCGCATTATATTTTGCCAATGTTTATCCCAATCAATACGATTTTTAGCGCCTCGAATGACGGCGCCTTGAGGCGTCTGTTGCCAGCGAATACCATTAGCTTTAAACCATGCCGCCATGGTTTGGTCTCGCTCAAAGGTGCACTTAAGCCCGATTTCTTGATGGGAGAACACGCTGTTGATATGGAAGTGAGCGTGAAGGGTACGAAATACGTCAAGCGCATTGCCATACAGAATAGCGATGTGGTGTTGTTGAGTGTTTAGTTTGGTGTTGATGTGTTGCAATGATTGCCACACAAAGCGCCAATGACGTTCACTGTAATGCATCATTAAGTAGCATTGGTTCGAATATGTACACCAGTAGGGTGGGAATGTTCGATGAAACCGCGTGTTTTAGTGGTGTGTGATCCGTGAGTCTGAGATCTCGTTTGAACCATACAATGTTTATCGTTTGCATTGTTACCCTTTTGCGTTTGTTCGTTGTACGCAAGATAGGCGCGAATATCTCACTCAAGGCGGATTTAAAGGGAGTCAGCAAATAAAATCCCACGCTAGGTGGGGATTGAAATCAGTCAGAGATTATTTCTTTGCTGGAGCATGGCTTTCTTGCCACGCATGCTCTAGACCTTCAAGTTCAGGGAACTTCGAACGGTCGAAAGTTGGTGTTTTACCTTTTTCAATTGCGTTTCGTAATCCCTGATCACTTTGATTGCCAGTTTTGACAGTAGAACTAGTGCGATAATGTTAGTAATCGCCATCAGACCCATAGACGCGTCAGCTAGGTTCCAAACCACAGGCAGAGAAGCCACAGAGCCAAACATTACCATGCCTAGTACACAAGCACGGAAAGCCATTAAACCTTTCTTGCTGTTGCCGTTTAGGAACATAACGTTGGTTTCTGCGTAGCTGTAGTTCGCAATGATTGAAGAGAAACAGAAAAGAATGATCGCCGCAGCCATGAAGTAAGTGGTCCATGAACCTAGCTCATTAGTTAGGCTTGTTGCAGTAGACCGATACCCGATGCCGCATCTGGCTGGTCCATCACGCCGCTTAGCATGATCATTGCCGCTGAAGCCGTACAGATCACTAGCGTATCAACAAACACGCCTAGCATTTGTACAAAACCTTGTGACGCTGGGTGATTTGGGTTTGGCGTTGCGCTTGCTGCTACGTTTGCTGCAGAACCCATACCCGCTTCGTTTGAGAACAAACCACGTGCGATACCGCTTTGCATTGCTTGTGCTACGGTGTAAGCCACACCGCCAACTGCTGCTTCTTCCCAGCCAAATGCACTCTTAACAATCAGTGCTAGGACAGCTGGAAGTTCAGTGATGTTCATCACCACAATAATCAATGCAATCAGTAGGTAACCCATCGCCATAACTGGCACGATGCTGGTTGATGCTTTTGCTACTTTTTGTAGGCCGCCCATGATAATGAATGCTGAGAAGGCAACAATCACCACACCAGTAATGGTTTCATTAAAACCGAATGAGTGGCTGAGAGCGTCAGTGATGGTGTTTGCTTGAACCGCGTTAAACACTAAACCGAAAGCGATGATCAAAAAGACTGAGAATAGTGAGCCCATCCAGCGCTGGCCTAGGCCTTGTTCCATGTAATAAGCTGGACCACCACGGTATTGACCGTCGATGTCTTTTACTTTGTAGATTTGCGCTAGCGTTGATTCAACAAATGCCGTTGCCATACCAAACAGCGCGATTAGCCACATCCAGAAGATAGCGCCAGGGCCACCGACAGTCAGTGCTACAGCCACACCTGCCATGTTACCTGTGCCCACGCGAGCAGCCATAGAAGTACAAAACTTGGTAAGAGCTTAATCCGTTATCAACTTCACGACCACTTTTAAGGATTTGTGTCGCATGTTTAAATTGACGAAGCTGGATAAAGCCAAGACGAACGGTGAAGTACACACCGACAATCACGAGAAGGTAAACCAGTACCTGACCCCAAAGTACGCCGTTGATGGCGTTGACTACGCTGCTTAACCCTGTATTTAACGCAGCTAGCCACGATTCATTGGTAGTATTCATATTTTTCCCATATATGAGGTTCTATTAAAATCAGTAATAGAACGAATGGGGATCTCCTTGCTCAACTCTTGGTCGTTCGTATTGTTTTGTTTTCCCGTGATAGTTTTAATTACCAAAGGGAACCACCAGAGCGAGAATGATCTTTACTGTTAATAAGTCCTTAACGTTAAAGATCGCGGCGAAACTATCATGAAATCTCAGCGATATTTAGTTTGGAATATGTAACATTTTGTAAATAATCGGATACATTGTCCTGATAACGGGCTTTGACGGCAATATTTGCATCATTATGAATTTTGGGGCTTTTATCATTTAATGAGAAATAGCAAACGTTTGGGTGCCTGATTTCATAGTTTGAATTCCGATTAGAAAGAATGGAATTGAAAAGATGAAATTGTGTTTAGTTGAATTTTGTGCAGGTTTGTGAGCGAGTTTGCTAGTAACACTAATCAATGTAGATGTGATGAAGATGGAGACGCGGGTATGGAGACCTTAATAAATGCAGATTTTAGCCAACGAGTGGTAATTAGACCTAGTGATTATCAATGGGTCAATTCTCCGATGCCAGGCGTGACGCGCATGATGCTGGATAGGGTCGGCAGTGAGGTTTCGCGCCACATCATTGGTACGTTATCAGCCCATAGCGAATTTTCTTCTCATATCCATGGCGGCGGCGAAGAGTTTTATGTTTTAGAGGAGTGTTTTCTGATGAGCATGGTGACTATCCTGCAGGCAGCTATACGTAACCCAATAGGCACTTCTCATACACCAAGAATTGGCTCTCATGGAGCGGTAATTTTTGTCAAATTGCATCAGTTTGATCAACATGACCAACAACGGGTCAATATCGATACCAACAGCCAGTGTTGGCAACAGGGGCTGGTGAATGGTTTGCAAGTGATGCCGCTGCATAGCTTTGGCTCTGAGCACATATCACTCGTTAGCTGGGCGCCTAATACCCAGTTCAAAAGCCATCAGCATTGGGGCGGAGAAGAAATTTTGTGCTGTCTTTATATGATGAATATGGTTCTTATCCTCAAGGCACATGGATACGTAGTCCTCACCTTAGCCAACATTGTCCTTATACATTGAATGAAGGGGCGTTGATTTACGTAAAAGTAGGGCATCTCAATAGTATTGGGAAATTAGGTTAGCTGGGTTTGATTTGATGTGGAATGTCGATCGATATCATATGTCGTTACAAACTCCGTGCTTTAATCCTTTACATCTGAA
Source organism: Vibrio taketomensis (assembly GCF_009938165.1). Taxonomy (NCBI): domain Bacteria; kingdom Pseudomonadati; phylum Pseudomonadota; class Gammaproteobacteria; order Vibrionales; family Vibrionaceae; genus Vibrio; species Vibrio taketomensis. Next base: position 1,257,729 of record NZ_AP019650.1, on the reverse strand, counting down.
GCAGAGCGATGAACACTTCGTCACGGAATGTATTATCAGCCTTTAAAGTAGAATTAGTTCAAAAATTATGAATAACACGACAACCAAAAGTCGAACTCTATTCGAAATCTTGTTTAACGTCTTTATCCCATCATTTATCTTGATGAAGTTCAGTGGCGAAGAACACCTTGGTACTGCAATGGCCTTGGTGGTTGCGCTGCTTTTTCCTGTTGTTTACGGTGGTATGGACCTTATCCGCAGCAAGAAGGTTAACTTTATCGCCATACTGGGTTTCGTTAGTGTTACTAACCGGTGGTATTGGCCTGTTAGAATTAGATACCCGTTGGTTAGCACTTAAAGAAGCGTTGATCCCGGTTTAATTGGTTTAGCGGTATTAGGCTCAACGTTTACTCGCTACCCATTGATGCAGAAGATGATTCTTAACGATACGGTTCTGAATTTAGCGCTTATCACTGAGCGCCTAAAAGAAAGTGGTAAGTCAGAAGCGTTCGATCGTTGTCTAATGTCATCGAACTACATGTTTGCCAGTACTTTCGCTTTTTCTTCGGCGATGAACTACTTCCTAGCGACTTGGATTGTGACTAGCCCAGCAGGCACTGCCGCTTTTAACGAAGAGCTCGGTAAGCTTACGCTATACAGCTACCCTATGATTGCGATTCCAAGCATGATTATGATGTTAGGTATTTTCTACTACGTATGGCGTCAAATTCGTGCCATGACTTCACTAGAGACGGAGCAAATTTTCCATCTCAAATAGTATGGTTTATTGCACTTATTAAAGTGAATGCCAATTTAATTACCCGCGCCCAAAGTGATTCACTTTGGGCGTTTTGCTATCTGGCCGAGACAAAGCGGGGGAATAGGCGGCCTCCTTAATCTTCTGTGAAATGCACCGCATATTTTATGCAAATGACATTTATCTTATTTCTACTCTTGAGTCTCAAGATTACATTGAGTTTTAGCTAATTTATTCTAATAAAGGTCTTACCCAATGGCTTACCTCGAACTTAATGGAATGTGGTAGCCACTTGCCACAGCGCCCTGATATCAATATTCCTATGTCACTTCCGGAGATAACGTCACAGCGTTGCTGGAGGCAGATTTAATCCCCAACCCTACTTTGCCGATAATGAAAAACAGACTCGCTGGATAGAAGAGTGAATGGCACCTTTCACGCCAGTTTGAAGTTGATGCGCACGTTAAATGCCAAACAAATTATGTTGACGTTAACTCGCGTCGATACACTGGCGACGTTCTACAAACGGTGAGCAAGTACTGAACTGCGGCAATATGTTCGATCAGTATCGATTGGACATAAAATCATTCTTAACATTGGGTTCCAACACGATTGAAATCCACTTTGATCGAGTTGATTTAGCGGGCTTAGAGCGCGCGAAAAAGCTGCCATTTGCTATTCCTTCTGCAATGGGTAATAACCAAATCCCCCACATGAATTTGATTCGCAAAACTCAATGTCATTCGGGTTGGGATTGGGGTATTTGTTTGATGGTGTCAGGCATATACGATCCGATGAAGGTCGATGTCATTGATGATCTATGGCTTAAAAACTTCTCAACCGAACAAGTGTGGCAAGATGACGGCAGCGTGGTGGTGCAAATTGTGGTTGAAATTGAGGTGGATAGCCCTCAGTTGGTCACGGTAGAACTTGCCGATGAGCCCACGTTATTGAAGCGGAAGTGAGTGGCTACTATTGTTTGAGTTTGATATTCAAGAGCCTTTGCGCTGGTGGCCGGCTGGTTATGGCGAAGCACACCTTTATTCGATTCTGTGAGTTGTGGCGAGCAGCAATTGACTCGCAAGATAGGTTTACGCCAGCTCAGTCTTAATACTCAAGCGGATGACATTGGTTCGGCAATGGAGTTTGTGGTTAATGGTGTGCCAATCAACGCCAAAGGAGCAAACTGATTCCTGTCGATGCTATGCCAAGTAGAGTGAACAGCGTTACCGCAATCGCCTGTGCGGTTGATGCCAACATGAATATGATTCGTGTGTGGGGAGGCGGCAGTATGAAAGTGACACCTTCTACAATCTTTGTGACGAACTGGGTCTGCTGGTTTGGCAAGATATGATGTTTGCTTGCTCGCTCTACCCGTCAAATGACGCGTTTCTTAAAGAAGTGGAGCATGAGCTGCGCTTTCAAATTCCACGCTTAAAAGAGCATCCATCGATTGCGTTGTGGTGTGGTGACAATGAAGTAATTGGTGCCATTGGTTGGTATGACGAATCTAAGCACAACAAAGTCAAATATACGGTTAACTACGATCGCCTAAATCGTATGATCGAACAAGTTATCGCGCAGCAAGACGATTCACGCCGCTTCAAGTTCTCCATGTAACGGCGAGTTGGATTTTGGTGATGCATGGCATGATGATAGCAAGGGTGATATGCATTTTTGATGTTTGGCATTCTGGCAAATCCTTCAATGCTTATCTTGATATCAATCCCCGTTTTTGTTCAGAATTTGGCTTCCAATCGTGGCCATCATTTGCTGAAACCAAAACCTTCGTGCCTGAGCAAGATTGGAATGTCACGTCGCCAACGTTTGAGCAGCATCAGAAGAACCCGCGTGGCAATAGCATTATCACTGAAATGTTTACCCGCTATTTCCGCTTCCCATCGGGCTTTGAGCACATGCTGTATCTCAGTCAAGTACAGCAAGCGATGGCGATCAAAACCGCGTGTGACCATTGGCGAGCGATTTCACCGCTTTGTCGTGGCATGTTGTACTGGCAGCTCAATGACACTTGGCCGGTCAGCTCTTGGTCGAGCTTGGAATACAGCGGACGTTGGAAGCAATTGCATTACCATGTGAAACGCTTTTTTGCGCCGCAGTATCTGGTGTTTTCAGAGCATACCGGAAAGCTAAGCCTGCATTTACTTAATGATGGCAAAGACGCGACATGTGTGAGTGCTTGTTTGCAATGGGTTAATTGGTCTGGTGAAGTGCAGCAAAGCTGGCACATAGAGCAAACTGTCGCGAATGACAGCAATACCGTTGTGTGGCAATTAGAAGATGGCATCGATCAAGCGGCGCTAAAATCGGGCTTTTTCCATGTCACGGCTCAAGTGGGTAATGAGACCTTCAGCAATACGTGGTTTGCGACTCATGAACTGAAATCTCTACCAATGCAAAAAGCGAATATAGAGGTGAGTATTGAGGGCAATCAAATCACATTGACCGCCGATAAGCCAGCATTCTTCGTACATTTAGAATGTGACAGCGATGGCCGCTTTAGTGATTCAAGCGTGACCTTGCTGGCCAACCAAGCTAAGACAATCGAGTTCTTGGGTGAGGATGTGCAAGCAATGGCAAGCAGTTTACGCGTCTACCATTTGATGCAGTAGGTGAAATAGAGAGGGAGACAGAGATGTCTCCCTTACCTTTATGTTTCACTATATTTTATTGTATAAAGGGAAATGCTTCCCCCATTGATTGATGAATCGATATTCAAATTGATACCAATACCTATATTGTCCAACCATTGCCACTTTGTCGGGCGGTTGATAAGCCAACCAAAAGATATTTCGTAATAATGACTGGTATCGAGTTCATCATTGAGTGTTGATGAGAGATCGACCCGTTTGGTGCCTAAAAAGAGCGTTTGTTTTTGAGCAAGTATGTCAAAGTAACCGGTGATTTCATTGGTCACATACGCACCTTCAGGGTTACCAATATTGCCATTGTTGGCATCGCCCCATGTATATCCGTAGAAATAGGTCCATTTCGATTTTAAATCCCAGCGTCCCCAGTTTGTTTCCTGCCGATAATTAAAACTCAGGCTGGGCTCATAGACATTGGCCCACGCAGAAACATTGAATACACGATCATCGAGAAAGAATTCGATTAAGCGCGAGACATCGCTATTGGGCTTAAAATCGTTTTCGTAATACATCAGGTGGGTGGAGATTTGAGGAGTAATCGAAAACTGCTCGCTAACGCTATAGACATACCCATAGCCGAGGGCGAGTCCGATGGTGGTTTCTTTGAGAGCATCTTTGGGTAATTCTTCGCTCAAAAGTGTTACGTCGATATCAGAAGAGATCGCGTAAGCTTTCATCATGAGTTTATGTTTATTATCGCTATTTTGAATGGAAAACTCTTTGTTGAAAGGAAGGATATAGATGGATTTACTTTTTCGTTCTTCGAGAGATTGTTCGTTACCGATGATATCGATATCGGTATTAAAAATTTCATTTGGGTCAAAACTACCAATACCAAATTCAACCGCATCAGAACCGATAATAAAATACCAGCGGCGAAGCGCTGTTGAAGAATGTTTTGGATGGCGCTATCTAAATCATCCGCACGAACTTGTTTCGTGACACTCGCAGTAGTCAAAAATATCGTCAGCCAGATCGGCAGCTTTGTTGAGTGTTTTACTTTGTTGGGGTAGCAATCCATACGATGTTTGACGCGAGTTATCCCTCTTTAGTGATGTGGGTTCACCTACTCATGTTCTAAGGCGCTTAAAGGCATCACATAAGTCGATGATTTCACCAATAGCCTAGCATTCAAACTTGGCCTTATCCATATGAACACAAGGAGGAAGTGAGAGATTATTTGTCGTAAAAACGAAAAAATCCTGCCTTTGCATCAAAGGCAGGATTGAGGAGCTAAAGTTTGGGGGCGTTTAGCTTAAGGAATCACTTTGTCTTACAGACCACGTTTATTGCAGTACAGACCGTAGTAACCAATGTAAGCAAAACATAGTGCCGGTAGGATAAACGCTAGCTGCATGTTGCCGCCTAGAGCGTCAGACATCATACCCATTAGAGGTGGAACGACAGCACCACCACCGATAGTCATAACAACTAGCGAACCTGCGAATGAGGTGTCTTTACCCAAGCCTTTTACACATAGACCGTAAGTTGTCGGGAACATTGGTGACATGAACAAGTTAGAAGCGATCACGGCAAACAATGACAACTCAGATGGGTTTAGCGCAGCGAAGGTAATCAAAGAGAAGTTAATGATACCGTAGATGCCAAGTAGCTTAGATGGCTCGATGCGTTTCATCATTGCCGTTGCAATTGCTTTACCCACCGCATAGATCACAAGACCAGCCATCAGGTAGTTTGCCGCCGCGTGTTCCGTCATACCTTGGTAGATCATTTGTGCAAAACGAATAGTGAACGACCAGATACCAACTTGTGCACCTACGTATAGGAACTGAGTCATCAAGCCTTTACGGAAGTGAGGGATTTGGAATAGGCGCGCAATAGAGGCTTTAACGTCAACTTTCTCTTCTTCTTTGGTCGCAGCTTCCGCAGGGCGACATGCAGGGAATTTAAGGAATGCGAAAACAGCTGCCAAAATCAGTAGGAAAATACCCATGTAGATGTATGGCGACACCACTTGGCCAACCATTTCAGCACGAATCGCATCAGCCGCTTCAGGTGCCATTGCCAATAGTTCTTCGTGTGATGCATCAGACTCACTGAATACCAGTTGCTGACCGATAAAGATACCTAGGAAGACACCAACAGAGTTGAACACTTGTGAAAAGTTAAGACGCTGGGTAGAAGTATCAATGTTGCCCATTAGCGTAGAGTAGGTATTACAAGAGGTTTCTAGGAACGCTAAACCAGAAGAGATAACCAGCAAACAACCTAGGAATGCAGCGTAAGTCATCATGTTTGCTGCTGGAATAAACATGAAACAGCCCAATGCGTAGAGGCTTAAGCCCACAACGATAGCGGTTTTGTATGAGTATTTTTTTACGACGGTTGCGGCTGGCAGTGCAAATGCAAAGTAACCAAAGAAGAACACGGATTGCACAAGAGCTGATTGCGTATCAGACAGTTCAAAGCCCTTACGGAATTGAGGAATCAAAACGTCATTCAAGCTCGCCGCAATGCCCCATACAGAGAATACAAGACAAACTAAAATGAATTTTACCCAAGGTGTTTTCGGAAGGTAACAGCTGGTGTCTAACTCAGCTGCAACGTTTTCAACGTCATTCGACGATGTGTTGTTTATCGAAACAGATGCCATATTCAACCCTTTATTAAGTGATGTTGTTTTGTGATTTTTGAACAAGCGAACGCAAAGAAACTCGAGTCAATAATGAACGTGACCGGTGTTATCCAAAAGTAATCCAAAAAAATCAAATGTGATTTTGATCCTAAATTTTACATTTTCAGTGCTTTTGGTGCCGAAAACAGCATGAAAACGTATTTAATCCGAAAAAAAGAGAAAACAAAGTGACAAAAATCACTTTGTTTAAGCGCGAACCTCATCCCCTGTGATAGCCATCAATTTGTCTATTTTGACCCATTTTATTTGCACTGGATGACTTTAACGTCGCGGTATGACAAACAAAGCACTCGGGTGAAAACAAATGAAATACAAAAGCATTAAAGATTTAAACGCTTCAGTAATGGGGTTTGGCTGCTGGGCAATTGGTGGTACTTGGAACAATGTGACCGACGAACAATCTATTCGCACCATCAAAGAGGCGATTAACGTTGGGATTAACTTTTTCGATATTGCGCCAATCTATGGCTTTGGTAACGCCGAGAAAGTACTGGGAAAAGCACTTAAGGGTGAAAAGCGTGATGCCATTAATATCGCGACCAAATGTGGCTTACTATGGGATGCGAACGATCTCAGTCGTCCTGCACAAAATAACTTAACCAAAGCCAGTATTATCAAGGAAGTCGATGACTCGCTGACGCGTTTGGGTACCGATTATATCGACTTATACCAAGTGCATTGGCCAGATCCAAACACCTCGATTGAGGAAACCGCCCTGGCATTAGCAGAGTTAAAACAAGCGGGAAAAATTCGCCATATTGGCGTCTCGAACTATTCATTAGAGATGACGCGCGAAATGCAGCAATATGTTGAGGTGGCAACGTTCCAAGGGTTGTACAACTTGTTAGAGCAGAATCCGACCTCTTACCACAATATTCCTCTTGAATATCGAGCTCGAGATGAAGCGCTGCCATTTTGCCGCGAACACGACATCAAGTACCTCCCGTACTCGCCATTAATGCAAGGCTTGTTGGTGGGGTCACTTAAGCTTGAGGGGAACTGGGACAAAAATGACTCGCGTGCAGCGAATCCAAAGCTTAATGGTCCGGCGTTTGAGCCTTATTTCTATTGTGTTGAAGAGCTGAAAGCGCTGGCAAAAGAGGCGAATATTCCTCTAGCACACTTGGCGCTGCATTGGTTGGTGGAGCAACAAGAAATTGGCTCTATCATTGCCGGTGCCTTCACCGAACAGCAAGTGCGTGAGAATGCCGCTTTTGTTGATTCGGCCTGTTCTTCAGAGCTACTGACTCGCGCGGAATCGATCGTTACAAAATGGAATCTTGATTAACGCCCAGCATCATGGTGAAAAGGCCGCTAAATTAGGCGGTCTTTTTCGTTTTGGTGTTATTTAGGGCGTTTTTCTTTCGCTTTTCTGTTTTAGAAATTGGATATCAAAAATCTGAGTGATCAAGATCACTTAAGTGTGCAATCTAAACGGTGTTTCTGCGACATCATCACGAAGGATATTTTCGTCGGTTTTATCGCAAGTTGGAATCGATTGTAATGGCTCCATCAGTTAAAACATGACAGGAAAATTCCAATGAACAACGTTTGCCGCAATCTAGCAAGAATGATCGATTTGAGTGCAGTTCAAGCACAAAACACTAAGTCAGACATTATCGCGTGTGCTGATCTTGCTAAGAAATACAACATCATCTCTCTACACGTGCTACCAAACTGGGTACCAATGCTACGTGAAGAATTAGTCGGCTACCCTGAAGTGCTAATTGGTGCGCCAATTGGTTACCCTTCTGGTGGCGTAGCGACGAGCACTAAAATTGCTGAGATCCATCAAACTATTGCCAATGGTGCGAGCGAAATTGACATGGTATGTAACGTAGGTCGTGTATTATCTGGCGATTACGATTACGTAGAACAAGAGCTGAATGCCGCGGTAAAAGCCGCTTACCCAACGCCAATCAAAACCATTCTAGAAACGCATTACCTAAATGAAGAGCAAATTCGCAAAGTGACTGAGCTTGCGGTCAATGCAGGCATGTCTTGGGTGAAGACCGCGACAGGCTGGACGGCAACAGGTGCAACGGTTGAAAACTGCGCAATGATTGTTGACCAAATCAACGGTCGAGCAACGCAAGTGAAAGCTTCAGGTGGTATTCGTTCTCTTGAGCTTGTGAAACAACTTTATTCAGTGGGTGTACGTCGTTTTGGTTTGAGCTTAAAGACCGCTCAAGAAGTGCTAGAACAGCTAGAAGCGAACCCAGAACTGTTTGCTGAACTTGATTACTAATAATAAAAATCCTCACAACGGTTCAAGTTGCTGCGGCGTAGGCTCTCTGCAATCTTACGGTATCGCTGAATGATACCAAACGATTGTTCAACGCCGCTATTGAGTGACTTTAAGTTGTACGGGTGAAAAGGTGCGAGCAAATCGCACCTTACACAATAACGAAACAAGGCAGGTCAATATGAAAGATATCGTTTTAGCGATTGATGTCGGAACAGGCAGTGTACGTGCTGCGCTTGTTGATCAAACTGGACACATTATCGACATCGTTCAAAAAGAACATGATCAAATTACCCCTCACATTGGTTGGTCAGAGCAAAGCCCTTCCTCTTGGTGGCAAGGTGCCACCAACTGCACTCGCGAATTACTTTCAAAACATGCAGATAAGTTAGCGCGTATCGCGGCAGTCGCTTCATGCGGTCAAATGCATGGCACGGTATTACTCGATGCTGAGGGTGAATTGGCGATCGACAGTGCGATTTTATGGAATGACAAACGCACCGAAAGCGTTGTTCAAGAATTCAAAGCTCGTACTCAGCCAGAAGAGTTGGCGAAGATCGTCAACAACCCTCCAACGACGGCTTGGTCAGGTTTCAAACTCATGTGGGTGCGTGAGAACCTTCCTGAAGTGTGGAGCAAAATAGCCAAAGTCGTGATGCCGAAAGATTTCATCAACTACAAATTGAGTGGCACTATCGCGACCGATTATAGCGAAGCCTCTTGCTTCTACTTGATGGATCATCACACTCGCGAATACAGTGATGCCGTGTTGGAATTGACTGGTATTCCTCGTGAGATTTTGCCAAACATCTACTTAGCAACAGATGTCATCGGTGAAGTGACGGAAACTGCTGCGCAAGAAACCTTAATCCCACAAGGCACACCTGTGGTTGCGGGCACTTCAGATTTTGCCGCGACGCTACTTGGTTCGGGTGTACATAAAGTTGGTCAAGCCTCGGACAGTACAGGGACTTCAACACTTATCACCGTGGTAACGGATACGCCTTCAGACAATCTACTGCTCAACAACCTGCATCTTGCGAACCCTGCTTGGGGAACATTTAGCATTCTCGATGCGGGTGGCGATGCAATGCGCTGGGCAAGATTGGCGCTGCAAGATAATGCTATCTCTTACGCAGAGTTAGTGGAATTAGCGAAACAGTCACCGGTTGGCGCTAACTCGCTTATTTTCTTGCCTTACCTAACGGGCGAGCGTAATTCCAATAAAACCAACTCTCGCGCTCAGTTTTTTGGCTTAGCGCGTAAGCATCGAGCAAAAGATCTCTATCGCGCGGTGATGGAAGGCGTAGCCTTTGCCGCTAAGCGCAACATTGACTTGATGAACAGCAATGTGGATTACTTTATTGCTTCAGGTGGTGGTGCGAAAGACGATTTTTGGCTGGAGATTAAAGCCTCAATTTACAACCGACCAATCGTCAAAACGAAAGCAGAAGAGAATGGCGTATTAGGCTGTGCAATGATCGCGGGTTTGGGCGTTGGTTTGTACCAATCTATCGAACAAGCGGTAGAGCAAACCGTGCAATTTGAGCGTGAAATCTTACCAAACCCTGCTTGGGTGGAGTTCTACGCCAAAGAATATGAACTGTTTAACGCGCTGTATGAGCAATCGCAGAACTTTTACGATGCGCTCGATAATCTCGATTCTCTGGCATAACTCTTAAGGAAAAGAAGATGAAATTAACGGATTTTGCAGGCCATATTGGTATTCCTGTTTCGAATATTGCCACCAGTGAGAAGTTCTACCAAGATGTCGGTTTTAGCGTGGTTGAGCGTCATAGTTTGGAATCGGGTAAAGGGGGGAACAACCACATTGCTTTTCTCGCCTTTGGCAAAACATTGATTGAATTATACCAATTGGATCAAGAGCCAGTCGCAGGTAAAGCGGGCGCGATTCATCACTTTGCTATTGGGGTTGAAAACCTGGCCGAAGTAAAAGCTAACCTTGCTGACAAAGGCATTCCTCTCGCGGTGCCAGACACTGATTTACCGTTTGGTGAAAACGGCGTGACCTACATTATGATTGAAGGTCCAAATGGTGAAATGATAGAATTTGACCAGTTCAAATAACGAATGAAAACAAAAGTGGGCTTGCCCACTTTTTTTTGGATGGAACCATGTTTGCAGAAGAACGACACCTACTAATTCTTGAAGCAATTGAGCAGTTTGGCAAAGTGACGGTAGATGATCTCGCAAGCCAATTTTCTGTTACCAAAGCGACAATTCGTAACGATTTAAAAAAACTTGAAGCCAAAGAGCTGTTAGACCGAACCTATGGCGGTGCGATGTCGAAGAGTAAAATTCAAGTTGAAGTTAATTCTGATTCCCGCAGTGATACCAATAAAGTCGACAAGATTCGCATCGGTAAAAAATGCGCGGCCTTAATTCAGCACAATCAAGTGGTGTTACTCGATACCGGAACCACCACGGTGCATATTGCCAGTGCCTTAAAAGACAAGAAAAACCTTACCGTGATCACCAACGATTTTGAGATCGCCAAGATTTTGGAACTGTTCGACGGTATTAAGCTCTACTTTTTAGGTGGTTTCGTTAAGAACCAATACCACTGCACCTATCACGATTATTATGATGCGGTGTTGAAAACGCTTAACGTTGATATTGCATTTATCGGGGTTAACGCGATTAACCCACAAGGCGCATTTGCCGCCGATATCTCACTGGGTAAAACTAAACGTTTGATGTGTGAGCAAGCGACACGCGTGGTAGTATGTTGTGATGGCGAGAAATTCAATAAAAAATCACTCTCATGTTTTGTGGATTTGAAAGGCATCAATTCAATTGTCACCAATCAATTACCAAGCAATTATTACGAATACAACGACATAGAATTTGTAATCGCGGAATAAACCGAAAGATAGATATCTCTCTCAAATAAAATGAAATTAGTCACATAAATTGTGTGGATATTGAGCCATGCTTAGATGACTTATCATCAACCTTATATTTGGTGGGGATATGCATGGAGTGATCCGAAAAATGACATGGCAGACGATGGGGCGGTAATCCCGCCGATTCAATGCCGTTCGTAACCTGACTTCAGGTTTACCTTAGAACTGAGTACGCATTGCTGCGTTAACTCCGTTCGACGTGTCATTTGTAAGGAGGCTCTATGCCCATCAATAGAATCCGCAATATCGCTTTTGTCGGCCAAACGGGAACGGGTAAAACGACTTTAATCGAAAAGCTGCTGTTTACCTGCCAATCCACCACTCATTTAGGCTGTGTCGAAAAAGGCGATACCGTCACCGACTTTGACGATCAATCTATTCAATATCAACACAGTATCGAAGCGACACCCGTCGCCCTCAGTTGGCAGGAACACCGTCTCAATATTATCGATACTCCCGGGCAAAATGAATTACTCGGACGAACGCTGAGTGTCTTTCCCGCTGTAGAAACCACCGCATTAATCATTGACCCACAATTGCCCATCAACCAAACCTCTGAACGTATTTTTGCTTTTGCTAAAGATCGGCAGATGTGTCAAATGATCATCATCAACAAACTGGATAACCATGGCGGTCAGTTAGAAGCGCTGATGGAAAGCATTTTTGAACATTTTGGTGATAATTGTTTGCCGATCAACTTGCCATCGGCCGATGCTCAATCTGTGGTGGATTGCTATTTTGAACCACAGACAGAGCAAGCGACTCTGATCTCTAGTGTTGAAGCGACACACGAAACCTTGATTGATCAGGTCATTGAGGTTGATGAAGAATTAATGGAGCTTTATTTAGAGCAAGGCTCTGAGCTGACACCTGAACAACTGCACGATCCATTTGAGGAAGCTCTGAGAACAGGCCATGTAATTCCAATTTGTTTTGTCTCAGCTCAAACTGGGGCTGGTGTGGAGTTACTGTTGAGAACAATGGCTGAAATCATGCCCATGCCAAATGAAGGTAACCCGCCACTGCTAGAGAAAAACGGTAAAATGATTAAAGTGAACTGTGACACCTTAGAGCACAGTGTGGCGCACGTTTACAAGGTGAGTGTTGACCCTTATATGGGTAAGCTCGCTTATTTGCGTGTCTATCAAGGCGAAATTCATGCGGGTAGCCAACTCTATGTTGGAGAAAGTAATAAAGCGTTTAAAGTTGGGCATCTATATCAATTGCAAGGCAAGAACCGCACTGAGATTAGCAAGGCGTTAGCCGGGGATTTCTGTGTATTAGCGAAAGTAGATGAGCTGGAGTTTGACGCTATTGTCCATGACTCGCATGAAGAAGATGGCGTAAAACTAAAAACATTGAATTTCCCAGCGTCGATGTATTCATTATGTCTAAAACCGATTAAACGTGGTGATGAGCAAAAACTGGGGGATGTACTCAACAAAATCGTCAGTGAAGATCCTTCTCTTCGCGTTGAACATCGCGCGCGTACCAATGAAACCATTTTAAGTGGGCAAGGGGAGTTCCATCTGAAAATTGCCTTAGAAAAAATGGCCAGTGTATATAAGCTTGAAGTGGAAACGTCGACCCCAAGTGTTGAGTACTTTGAAACCATTACCAAACCGGCTGAAGGGCATTACCGTCATAAAAAACAAAGTGGTGGCGCCGGGCAGTTTGGTGAAGTGCAATTGCGGGTTAAGCCACTAGAGCGCGGAGGCGGCTTCCAATTTATCAATAAAGTCGTGGGTGGCTCTATTCCAACCTCTCTTATTCCTGCGGTAGAAAAAGGCATACTGCAAGCATTGGAGGAAGGGGCGATTTCAGGCAATCCGATCAAAGATGTTGAGGTTACGGTTTATGATGGTAAGTACCATTCCGTAGATTCAAAAGAAATTGCGTTCGTGATTGCAGGTAAAAAAGCATTCTTAGACGCTATCCATAATGCCGATCCGATAGTACTTGAGCCGATAGTACAATTGGAACTATGCATACCAACGACTAATGTAGGGGACGTGTCTGGTGATCTTTCTGCAAATCGAGGCTTAATTGAAGGAACGGAACCCGTTGATGGTAATTTTACGCTATTACGAGCGAAATCTCCGGCCAACGAGTTACAAGATTATGCGCGGCGATTACGCGCGATAACGGGCGGAGAGGGCAGTTTTAACATGTCGTTGAGTCACTATGAGCCGGCACCTCCTTTAGTGCAAAAACGAGTCTGTGAGCAACCAGTAGAATAGGTCGACTACGATTCCAAATAACAAACCCCCAAGCCCAAATAGGCTGGGGGTTTTTGTTTATTCAAGCAATCATTGAGCGCTTGCTGTCTCGGCTTGTTGATTTTGCGAGAGCTGACGAGCAGCTTTGAATACGAACATGGTGATGATCACAGGCATCAACCACGATAAGTTTTCATTAAACAATGGTAACCATTGTTGGCCAAACGCCATGATTGAGCTAGGCAGTTTACCCACGATCATAAATGCATCTAAGGTGCCAAACAGTGCAGCGATGGTAACAGTAAAGGTTTGGCTTTTAGAGATAGTACGTTTGCCGTTAGTCGATTTATTCGGTAGCAAAACCACAACCATCACGAGTGCAATCGCCATTGGGCACAGAATCAGAATGAGCGGTAAGCTCACTTGAATCAGTGTTTCTAGGCCGACATTTGAGATGATGGCCGTTAATAGGGAAATACCCGCTGCACTGAGCGCAAACTTCACGCCATACGTGTTTTTCAGATAGTGGGCGTTTGCCGTTGTGATGCCTACCGTGGTTGTTAAACAGGCCAGCAGCGTAATCACCGCTAACATCACTTTACCAACGAAACCAAACTGACCCACAGCATACGCCGCTAGAATTGCACCGCCGTTGCTCGCATTGGCTGCGATATCAGAAGACGTCGCACCTAAATAACCCATCGATAGGTAGCATAGCGACATCAACAGCGCATAAATTGCGATGATAACAGTGATATTACGTTGGCTTGATTCAGGTTTAGAGGCGCTCGCCGTGCGAACAGCATTGATGATTACCCAACCAAATACTAAGGCAGCAAGGGCGTCGAGCGTCATATAGCCTTGAGTTAAACCATTTATGACTGGCGCTTTTTGGTAAGTGTCGATGGCCTCAGAAGCATCACCCAACGGGTTAAACAGCGCAAACAGAGTGAGTGCAGTCAGCATAAGAATAAGCGCTGGCGTCATTACCTTGCCAATGTAATGCACCAACTGACCAGGTTTAAGTGCAAGTAGTAGTGTCAAACCGCAGAAAATCGCAGAAAACAGCAGTAGGCCATTGCCGGAGTAAAACGGTTTAATCCCCATTTCATAAGCCACGGTTACTGCACGAGGCAGTGCAAATGCAGGGCCGATAGTGATGAAAATCAGCATCCAGAAACTACGGTCCATCCATTTTGGTAGGCCAGCAGCAAGATGCTCAACACTTGGTAGACGCGACAAAATCAGTAGTGCGAGTGCAGGCAAACCAACCGCAGTTACCAGAAAACCTGCGATTGCCAATAACCAGTTGTCGCCGGCTTGTTGCGCCATCAATGGTGGAAAAATAAGGTTACCAGCGCCAAGAAACAAGGCGAAGGTCATAAAACCAATGGCGGTAAGCTCTCTTCTGTTCAAACTAATTACTCCCTTTGAGTGTTAGGTCAGTTTGCTGGAAGAGTCGAAAGAGGGTGAGTTCTGTATTCGTATCCGCCAGCACCGCTGACGAATAAGTAAGTCGTCAGCGTCAGATAATGACGATAACGACAGAGACAAGTGTAGCCGCACCCGAGTGGGGAGCAGTGTCAGAAAGCATCTGATTGTAATGAGTATTTAGCAACATCACTGATACACTTGTTAATAAAAGATGATTTAAATTAGAACGGAAACCCCAGCGTGTAAAGCGAATTTTACACCAAATTTAATTATTTTTGCCAATTATAAAACTGTATTCATAGTGAGATATGGTTATTGCATCCGTGCAATAACCACACATTTAGCCTTTGATGGCACGCTCGGTTTGATGGATAAACAAGCGTTCTGCGTCTTCTTTGGTAAGTATTAACTGCATTTTCTCTGTGAGGATTTGGTATAGCAGTTCGGCTGAGGTAATCACCAGCTGTTCTTCACTGCCATTTTGATCGTTATATGCAAAATACTCTAATCTACGTACCAAATTTCTACTTTTAGCAGCAATGTTTGACACAACTAAGTTGTTCACAAAGTTGCTTTGCGGGAACTGATGGGTGACGAAATGGCTCGCATCGCAGTCACTTTCGGTGGTTTCACTTAAATCGAAGCGATACAACGTACGCCAGTTTTGTTCATACCACTGTTCAATGCGATAGTGTTGTTCTTGCTGAACAACCACTCTTACTTGGTTTTGATGCCAACTATAGGTTTGGTTTTCGAGCGCCAGTGCTTCTCGTGGGGTATCGACACCAAAGCCGACATCAACCACATATTGTTTGCTATTTATGGTGAGCAGCGTAAAGCGATGTGAGCGGCGGTTCAACTCATTGCCATCTAACAGTACACGGGCAAGGATAGGGCGTACCTCGTACCCAAGCTCCTCAAGTGCGAGTTGCATCAGCTTGTTATGTTCAAAGCAGTACCCGCCTTGGCGCTTGGTTACGAGGCGATCCACAATCGATTCAATATCCAGTGGCAGATCTCGTTCGAGTACGACATTGACACTGCTAAACGCAAACAAGCTTTGATGTTTGGCAATCATATAGTTGACGCGTTCTAAGCCCGTCAGCGGGTTTGGAATATCGAGCGCGGCTAGGTAGTGCTTAATTGGGGTATTCATGGCTAACTGTAAGTCCATTATTTCAGTGGTTATGCGTTGGCTGGTGCCAAAGCTTGTTCTGGTTTTGGTAGTTTTGATGGTTTTGTTGTTGTCAGAGCCGCAATAAATGCACTCAATTCACCGGGTTCAATCACGACCTTGTCACCACCACTTGCATGCAACTTGCCAGCGTAGTGCATATCAAAATATCGGAAAAACTTAGCAAACATTTGCTCAAACACTTCACACATTTGCGGTGATGCCGAACTGGCGATCACAAAGCCACACTTGCCCGCTAAAGCACGTCCTTTCGGTTTAAGGTGGCTGACATCGGTTAGCTCAGTAATGCGGTCAAACAGTTGTTTCATCGGTGCCGTCATCGCTGACCAATAAACCGGTGAGGCAAACACAATATTGTCAGCTTGCAGCATTTTTTCAACTAAAGGATAAAAATCATCCACCGGATATTGATTTTGATAGTTGTAGGCAGAGATAGTTAGCTTATCGATGTTAATCACTTCAATTTCGCTGTACTTAGCCACATTTTCAACCACTTTCGCGGTATTGCCTTGTGGATTGGCGCTGGAGAATAAAACCAGTGTCTGCATGTTAATTTCCTTGCGGGTAAAGACGACTGGAACGCACTTTAAAACCTCAACTTAACTTGAGGTAAAGCGTTTTTTGAAAGATTTTTTAACTGAGAGCGAAAAAGCGTGTTGGAGCGCTGAAAGGCGATAAAAAAGCCTCAGAATGACTCTGAGGCTTAATCGTGGTGATTATTGTTGGCTGGTTGGTAATACTCGTTTGAGAATATCGGCCAGTGTGACGACACCAATCATGGCGCCATTTTTGCGCACCACTGCGAGCTGCACGCTCGCTTTACGCATTAGTGCTAGCGCTTCGTAAACCGGAGTCTCAGCATCGAGAATATACGCATTGCGCGCCACTTCTTTTGCCGCTTTGTCGACTGGTTCAAGCAGAGTATCTCGTACGTGAACCACCAGTGGTTTTAGCCCTTTTGAGCCAAATAGCAAAATGCGTAAGTGTCCAGATTCCATCGCAATCGCACGAACTTCGGCAATCGTGGCATTTTGATCAACATGCGCCATCACTTGCCCTTCAGTTACTAGGCTTTCTACCGCAATCGAGCTGAGGTCAATCAGACTTGATAGCTGGCGTTGAGTGTCTGGTTTGAGCGTGCCAACGGCACCGGAGTGCTCGACTAACTGCTTAATCGTGTTGATGTCTTGTCCGCCGACAGCGGCACTCTCAACTGGCTCGACTCCCGATGCTTTTACCAAGCGGTTGGCAATGCGGTTGATCCAGTTTAGCAGCGGGCGAAGCGGCCACACATACGCACGAGCAATAACACCAATCGCCAACGCCGATTTTTCTGGGTGGGCAATTGCCCATGATTTTGGCGCCATTTCACCGACAACCAGATGCAGGAAGGTGACAAAAAATAGCGCCAGACCAAATGCGGCACCATCGGCCAGCCAATCAGGTAATCCGACCGCAAGGAGCACTGGGCCAAGCCATTGGTCGACGGCAGGCTTAGTGACTGCACCAAGTGCAAACGTACAGAAAGTAATACCTAATTGAGCACCTGCAAGCATTAAGGTTAGATCGTTCATGCCACGTAATGCAGCGCGTGCTGAGGCACTTTCAAGTGCCATCTCTTCCAATCGATGTCGACGGGCACCAAGTAAAGCAAATTCAATAATGACGAAAAATCCGCTTAATACGATAAGAGCTACGGTCAGTAGAATGACAATCAAAGCGTCGTTCATTGCTCACCCTCCAACATTGGTTTTTCTACCAGTTTGACTCGAACTTCAGTGGGTACATGGCGCTCAATACGCAATACATCGACCTCTAGTTGACGCAAGATAGGTTCACCCGCAGCGAGCTCAGACGGATCGATTGGCAAGTCGATCGTCACTTTTTCTCCGGCTTCTGGTAGCGCACCACGTTCAGCAATAAGTAGCCCAGCAATGGTCTCAACGTTTTCTCGTGGTAATTCGTAGCCGATGGTACGAGTTAACTCATCGAGATGGACATCGCCTTCCATTAGCCAGCTATCGCTGCCTTCAGCGACCATGGTTTCACCTGTGGTCAAATCATGCTCATCGGTGATTTCACCAACGATTTCCATCGCCAGATCTTCAATGGTCAATACGCCAGCAAAACCGCCATATTCATCAATGACACAAGCTAATTGATTGGTTGAATCCACTAACTGCGTTAGGGCATTCGGTAGGCGCATCAATGTCGGCAAAACGGTGACAGGACGCATAATGGAAGCGACGGTTAAATCCGTTTCACCCGCGTCGATTTTTTGCAAGATATCCGCTAAGTGAACCACACCCACCGGTGCATCATCGTCATTGATCACTGGGTAACGCGTATGAGCACGGGCCATCAGTGGGATAAGTTGGTCGATGGTGGTTTCTGGCTCCACCCAGTCAACTTGCGAGCGCGGCACCATCGCGTGTTCAACGTCTTGTTCAGGGAAATCGAGGATTCGGTCCATCATCAAAGACAGTTCAACCGGTAAGTCACCACTATCACGAGAGTTAGCGATGATATGGTGCAAATCTTCTTCTGATGCGCTGACATCCAGATCATGAATTGGCTCGATACGTACCGCACGCAGCAGTAAGTTTGCCGATTTATCAAAGAAACTGATAAACCAACCAAATACTGAGAGATAAATCAGGGTCGAGCGAGCTAACAAGCGTGCCATTGGCTCTGGATTAGCAATAGCAAGGTTTTTTGGGTACAGCTCGCCAGCGATCATCTGCACGATCATCGCAATACCTAGCGTTGCTAAAGTACCGATTGTGACGCCGACTTCTAGTGAGAAGCCAAAGCTTTGTAAGATCAGTCCCATGGACTCGCCAACTAATGGTTCAGCCACAAAACCTAGCACTAGGCCAGTGACGGTGATACCAAGTTGAGCGCCCGACAGCATAAAACTGGTGCGTTTGGTTACAGAGAAAGCGCGCTTGGCAGATTCATCACCAGTGGCGGCTAAGGTTGCTAATCGAGAGCGATCGACGGCCATATAAGCGAATTCTTGAGCAACAAAATAACCGTTCGCAAAAATTATCGCCAAAATAACCACAATGCCAAAAAGCAGAGTTAGGTAGGTTTCTATCATTGTTGTTTCCGCCTTTTAACGAGTGAAAGGCTGTAATATCCGACACATTTGTTCAGACTAGGGTCCACAAAGACTTCCTCATATATAAAACACGCGAGGAGTATATTTCGGCCTAATTTAACTCGTCTAGCGAATAATAGTTTGCTGAGTACTTAGATTACGAGTCTGTATTGGTTATCGAAATGAGCCAAAAAGGATAAGGGCTAATAGCGGCGGGCGATCTCAACCATCTAGCGTTCGCTGGGCGAAGGGATTTAAGGTGATTCGAGTTACTGCTGGTTACAAAATTGTACCTGAATCAATGTGCTTCAGTTGCCAGCTCGTTAGTGAAAACGTGGGTGTGTGACTGTTCTCTCATTTGCCAGCGTCAGTATTTCATTCGTCTATCACACTTTTATTGCTGCGCTCTGCAGTTTGTAAACAATGTTATCTCTTACTTATCTTGGCTAATCCCACCTGCAATTGTCGTCACACTTTTTTTTAACCTCTCTGATACGCTCGACTTAAATATTCAGCGAATCCTTCGATGTCTTTGAAACGGAATGTATTTAAAGGACATGTTATGCAAATCAGTAAAATTGTGGCAATGATCATCACATCACTCACTCTTGGGGCTTGTGGTGATGCAGAGCGAGTGAGCTTCACGGCGATTGATGGCTATCTAAGTAATGCCGAAGTCTACCTCGATACCAACCAAAATGGTGTTGCAGAGGCCGATGAGTTAGCCGGGACCACAGATGCGAATGGGCAAATAGAACTCGCGGTCAGTGCGTTAAATTCTGCCGTTATCATTCGTATTGTCGCAGGGCAAACCGTGGATAGGGACTATAGCGGCACGGCACTGCGCAGCTATGAAATGATCGCTGATGCGGGAAATACTGTGGTTACGCCATTTACCACCTTGCTTCACTTTGATAGTGCGATGTTGTCGCCATTATATGCCGATGCGGATTTGCAACTGACGGAGGATTTACTGACTAGTGACTACGTTGCAAAGGCAGATCAAGGTGATGAAATAGCGATTGTTGCTCATATTTTGGGGCGCAGTGTAGCGCTTACGCTGCAAGAGTCTCTCGCTGGTAATTATGGTAGTGATGCTACCGCTAATAACAATACGGCGATCCATTTACAGCGACACCTTACTAAGCTGATCGAAATTGTAAAAGATCAAATTGCGTTGGCGGGGGACGTAAAAAAAATCAGCGATCTTGTCGTAGTGGTGAAATTGGATAATCAAGGCAAGGTTATTCAGCAAATTATCACCTCGACCTCGGATAATAATGTGTTTAGAAAATATGCGATTAACGATACCGGTATTACGCAATGCGACACAGGCGATGGCAGCAAAGTTGATTGCTATGATGAGAGCGGTGAGCTAACTCCCAACGTATTGCCTGGGCAAGATGGGTTAGTTGGAAGAGACAGTAATAGCAAGCTAAATTCCAATGCGGACGGTAGCGCTGGTTTTAGTTTTAGTAAAATTAGTGCGAGTGGTGAGGTTTTGCCTGTTGAAGCCACGCAGTGGGACTGCGTGCAAGATAATATCACCGGCTTAATGTGGGAGGTAAAAACACCTCCAGGTCAAGGTGGTTTAAGAGATGCCGCTCATACTTACACTTGGTATAACGACGATGAAAATGTTAATGGCGGCGGAGCGGGCGTAGAAGGTGCTGGAGATTGTGAGAGTGGGAATTGTGATACCTCACAATATGTGGTTGCGGTTAACCAAGTAGCGTTGTGCGGACATACGGATTGGCGCATGCCAACGCTTGTGGAACTTAATTCGCTGGTTGATTTTGGGCGCATAAAACCCGCGATTGATGTTGCCTTTTTCCCCAACACAAAAAAAGGCTATTACTGGGGTTCCAATACCATTTTGGTCTTGAGCCACCCTCATATCGTGCTCGTCGTTTCATTTAACGATGGCAGTGGTTGGGGCTTAAACAAGTTGTGGGATAGAGCCGCTGTTCGTTTGGTGCGAGCCGGACAGTAATCGTTTTTTTTGGATTAACTGTGATTAGGTTTGAATTTGTTTGCTAGGGGTAAACGATGAAATCGATTATTTATGGCCTTGGGTTGGCATCAATGAGCTTGCTTGTCCAACCCGTTTTAGCGCAACAAGTGTGTCTAGACAATGCCATACCAACGACACCGACAACGCGTTTTGTGATGAACAAAGACAGCCAAGGGGCTGAAGATGGCACCGTGACCGATACGAAAACCGGGTTAATGTGGATGCGCTGCAGTGTTGGCCAAAAGTGGGATGCCGCAAATAGGCGATGTACTGAAGAGACACTGGTGTTTTCATGGCAACAGGCTCTTGTGCAAGCCGAATCCTATCGCTCAGGTCCTATCGAGGAGACTGGCACTGATGACGGAGTAGCGGCATATGACGATTGGCGCTTACCGAACGTCAAAGAGCTTGCCAGTATTATTGAATCGACATGTAGTCTCCCTGCAATTAATGTAGAGGTATTTTTCATCGACATGGATACGGATATTCGTTATTGGAGTTCCTCGCCTACGCTGGCGACGTTGTTGGTGCATGGGCGTCGATTTTTGTTCGGCCACAACTTCGATCAAAGCCTCGAAAGCGAATATGACAGACGAATACTTTTGGTGCCGACAGTAATTGGTTTTTGGGTAAGCTTGCAACTCTTGAAGTGAGTGCGATGGCTTTTCAATACGGAATGTCAGTGAGGGTGGTTTATATTTTAACCCCAAGGTGATGGAGTGCCTGCTGGCACTGCAGCGCATTTTCAAATTGAATTGCGGCCATGCCGATGGCTTTGGCGCCTTCTACGTTGTGTGGCATATCGTCGATAAATACACACTCTTTGGCGCAAAGTTGATGGCTTTCGAGTAAAATTTGATAGATCTCAGATTGAGGTTTTAAGTACCCCACTTCGGCCGAAATTACGGCGCCATCAAATAGCGGCCAGAAGTCATATTGCTGTTTTAGAAAGGCGACGATTTCATGCACGTTATCTGATAGCGCATACACGCCATAACCCGCCGCTTTGACTCGCTTAATCAACTCTACCGAACCATACAATTCAAGCTGAGTTTGCTTTACATAATACATCAGCATATCCGCTTGTAATGCGGACAACTCAAACTCTGCTTGCAAAGCGGTTTTAAGCTCTGCCTCACTGAGTTTGCCAAGATTAATATCTCGCCACAGTGTTGATTGAAAAATTTGTTTAGCCAGAGTTTCCGCGCGAGGTGAGTCACCAAAGGTTAAGCGGACAATTTCCAGCGGGGCCCAGCGAACGATGACATTACCGATATCAAAGATGACATGCTTAATTTGGGTTTGTGGCTGCATCATTCGCTCCTATTGTTTTTACAATCAGTTCAAATCCTATTTTCTCACAATGACGAATTCGTTCTGAGATCGCAAACGCATCGTAATAGAATTATTGGTTGCACATAGTGTTGTCGGCAACGGTTTTCGAACAAATTTGAACACTGTAATTTCAGCTTATAAGTTGTTACCTTGCAGGGTGAGACAATAAATTGCAGTAATGCAATGGAGATGGAATCGAGTATGGCGAGCAAAAATAAGATCATTCGCTACGCAGCGATCGATGCTCAAACATTGTTTGATAAAGAGCATCAATTGATAGAACAAGTGAAAAGTAATCAACTCGATCAAGTATTGCTGCTGTGGCAAGCCAGAGAGCCAACATTGGTTCTACCCGCCGGTAAAAAATGGCCAGTGAGCGATATGTTAATTGAATCGCTTGATGATACAGGGTGGCAGCTCACTGCGCGTAAAACTGGCGGCGCTCCCGTGCCGCAACTGCCAGGTATTATTAATCTTTCGCATATTTATCATTGGCCACAAGATAAACCCTACGATATTAAAGCCGCCTATCTGCAGCTTTGTGATGTATTAATCGAATTCTTTAAAGGGTTGGGTGTTGAGGTTGCAGTGCACGCGACACCAAATTCTTACTGTGACGGTGACTATAACCTCAATATTGGTGAGCAAAAAATTGTCGGTACGGCTCAACGAGTACTGTTGCAAAAAGGGGGCGGCCAGGTGGTGCTATCGCAAGCCTGTATCATCATTGATGCCAATGCCGAAGAAATCGTGAAACCGGTGATTTTATGTAATCAAATCTGCGGTAATACCGCACAAATTGATGCGTATGCCCATACCAGTTTGTATCAACATATCGAACAAAGACCCAGTGTCGATAATTTATTTCAAGCGTTGAGCAATGCATTTTTGCAGCATTCGCCACACTAAAACAAGGATGAAGATATTTAAGTCGCAGTGATCAATGAGCTAATTTTATAAAATCGAGCCCTTAGTGCATTATTAGACCAGCTAATCTCATCTTATGGAAAAATGGTGTAATTATATTACGAAAATAATTTGACTTGCGTCACATTAAGGTTAATATTTGCACTGTCTTTTGAAAATTGATTACATAAGGTCGAGATTATGAACTCAGCACTTTTATCAATGTCGGACACTGAAATAACTACTCAAGCAGAACCGCAACATGTTCAGCAAGTTTCTGTTTTAGAAGAAGTATTGACGCTTGCGGCTATGTTTCTATCTACATCAGCAGTAGTTTTGTTACTGACTCTACAATGGGTTTAGTAACCAGCCTTTCATGGATTTGAAAATGATGCGGTAATCAACCCACTCTTATGGTTGTTATTAAATGAGTGATGCGTTGATTGCTGTATCGATAAATTCCACTAATCCTTTTTGCCTTTCTTAAATAAAAAAAGCCACCCTAATAAGGATGACTTGGAAAGTGAAATACTCAAACACTTGAACATTGTTTTAGTCAGTGAACTCAACTCGCCTTATCTAAAGAAGGATCACTTGGCTTTTTTGGTAGTGTTTTTGACTCATTGATCGATTCATCAACATTTGGTTCAGAGAAAATCTCCGCAACGGCATTGCGCTCAAGCTCACCTTGAAGTTGACCCTCTTCATCAACCACAGGTAATGAATAGTCGGATGAAATGGTTTCTGTTAGCACTTCTTCGATCGCGGTATCTGGTGAGACAACAGGCACTGATTCATAAATTTCTTCGTGCCAATCTTCACAACTGTCGTCTGCAACGGCATCGATGAGGCTCTCCTGAGTCACGAGTCCTTGATAGCCTTCATCTGTCACGTGGTAACCATAATCATGTTTAGAACGCTTCATTTGCAGTAGAGCTTCTTCAATGGTTGAAGCGGTAATACGCAATGCGGGTGGTTGCATGACGGTTTCTACCGTTAATGCTCGTGCTCGATTCACATCTTTTACAAAGGCTTCGACGTAATCATCGGCTGGCGAAAGTAAAATTTCATCCGGTGTGCCTTGTTGCACCAACACACCATCTTTGAGTATCGCAATACGGTCACCAATACGCAGTGCCTCGTCGAGGTCGTGCGTAATAAAGATAATCGTTTTATGCAGTTTCTGTTGCAGTTCAATCAGCTGATCTTGCATTTCACTGCGGATCAACGGGTCGAGTGCTGAAAAGGCCTCATCCATCAACAGAATTTCGGCATCGGTCGCCAAGGCACGAGCTAAACCGACACGCTGTTGCTGACCGCCTGAGAGTTGGGCTGGGTACTGTTTTTCATAACCAGTAAGGCCAACTGTATCAAGCCAATTTTGTGCGCGCTTATAGCGCTCTGCTTTTTCGATGCCTTGAATCTCTAATCCATAAGCGACGTTGTCGATCACACTGCGGTGAGGCAACAGGCCAAAACGTTGGAAAACCATCGACATTTTATAGCGACGAAACTCTTCCAACTCTTGGCTAGATAGCTGCATCACGTCTACGCCTTCTACCACGATCTTGCCTTCTGTAGGATCGATCAAGCGGTTAAAATGACGGATAAGTGTCGATTTACCCGAACCAGATAAACCCATGATGACAAAGATCTCACCTTGGTTGATGTTGAGGTTAATGTCTTTTAGACCGACGGTATGTCCGGTGTTGGCTAACACTTGTTCTTTAGTGTCGCCGCGTTTTACTTGCTCCATCACCGTGTGTGGTGCGCGACCAAACACCTTGTATAGTCCGGTGATTTCAATCAGTGGTTTAGTCATGCTTGAGATCTCCTAGGTGGGCTTGAGTACGTTTCGCGTAGGCTTGAGAGGCTCTATCAAACAGTATCGCCAGCGCCACGATGGCAAAGCCGTTAAGCAGACCCAGAGTGAAATATTGGTTGGTGATGGATTTCAATACTGGCTGACCAAGGCCAGCAACACCAATCATAGAGGCGATCACTACCATTGACAGCGCCATCATAATGGTTTGGTTGATACCTGCCATGATGGTTGGCATCGCAAGCGGTAACTGCACGCCAAACAGACGCTGTTTTTTGCTGGCACCAAAAGCGGTAGCAGCTTCAAGCACTTCTTTATCTACCAAGCGAATGCCAAGGTTTGTGAGGCGAATCACTGGTGGAATCGCATAGATCACCACGGCAATCAGCCCCGGAATTTTACCTAGACCAAGTAGCATCACTACCGGAATAAGATACACAAAGGCTGGCATGGTTTGCATGATATCCAGTAAGGGAGTCACTACCGATTGAACGCGATTGGAGCGTGCCATGGCAATGCCAATGGGAATCCCCAGAATTATTGACAGTAGGGTACAAACCGTAATGATGCTCAGGGTGCGCATGGTGTCATCCCACATGCCAAAATAGCCAATTAACATCATGGATACGCCGCAACCAAGGACTAGTTTCCATGAACGGCTAGCAAGGTAAATTAAGCCACAGCACACTGCGAGGACGACAAACCAAGGAGTGGCAAGGAGCAGTTTTTCAAACCACACCAGAAATGAAAGTAGCGGATCAAACAGCGACTCGATTAAGTCACCGTATTCGCGGGAAAAGTCGCGATAAGCGCCGTCTAATGCTTTACGAATGGCTCGCAAGTCTGCGCGTTCCATGGCGGGAAACTCGCTTAGCCAGTTTTGGTCAGACATATGAAATTCCTTATCATTGCTGAAGCGGCCTAAGCCGCTTCAGAACTACAGATGTAAGTACAGGTCTGTATGTGAATATTGGTTGGATTAAAGAGCTTTAGAGACCTTGTCTGCGACATCAGCAGGTAGCCATTGTTTCCAAGTTTCAGGAGAGGTTTCAAGGAAGTGGAACATTGCATCTTCACCGCTTGCTTGGTTGTCTTCCATCCATGCAAGTAATTGGTTCATTTGGTCATTGGTGAAGCCACGCTTGTTCAAATACTCTTGAACTTGTGGCGAGCGAACGGCAAATTCTTCTGTCACAACCGTGCTGACTGGTGATGGCGGATACATAGTGGTTTTAGGATTGTCACAATCTTCCTGGCTTACGCAGTTCACGTATTCATCAAGGTTGACGCCTGAACCAAAGTCCACTTTTACCATGTCGTATTTGCCTAAGATGGCGGTTGGTGCCCAATAGTAACCAAACCATGCTTCTTCACGCTCGTACGCTTTAGCGATTGAACCCGATAAACCAGCGCTTGAGCCAGGGTCTACAATGGCAAAGCCAGCATCAGCGAGATTCATGGATTTGAAAAGGTTGCCGGCACTGATTTGACAGTTCCAGCCTGCTGGGCAGCTGTAAAAAGCGTATGCATCCGGATCTTCAGGATGTTCAAATAACTCAGCGTGCTTTTTCACGCCTTCAATTGTCGCGATCTCTGGGTATTGATCGACGAGGTATTTAGGAACCCAAAAACCTTCTTCACCGCCTTCAACCAGTGCTTTGCCAGCATAACGTAAACGCTTTTCAGCAACACCGCGATCGAGTGATTCTTTGAGGGCATTGGTCCACATTTCAGGCGCAATATCTGGCTGACCTTTTTCAACCATTGAAGCGCCTGTTGGCATAGTATCACCGGGAACGAGTGAAGCATTACAACCGTAACCTTCGTTGAGAATGAATTGATCGAGGTAGGCAATTAGACTGGCAGAGTTCCAATTCATTTCAGCAATGGTGACATCCCCACATTCGTTTGCTGATACTTGAGTTGTGGCAAGACCTGCCATTATCAAAGACGCTAATTTAAGTTTCATTTCGATATCCTTTCTAAATTTTACTTGTTACCCACCTGACTATTTGCAGCTTCATGCCAGTACAGATTTGGGTAAAACGGAGAGCATTACGATGACGAAATTGGCTCTCGTTACATCATAAGACTATAGGAATGTTAGTTAGAGTTCAAACTATTGTGTGATTCAGGCTTAACCACATCTTATTTTATAAATATCGCTAAATACCTATATAAACACATTGAATAGCTAGGTTTGAATCGATGTAACCGCTTTTGAATGAAAGTGGCAGTGCAAAAAATGGGTCTATTAATTAGAATTCTAATCATTTAGCTTTGATCGCAAAATTGGGAAGTTATTTTTGAAAGGTTATTGAGTGAATTGTTCATCGAGTGAAGAGTTCACTTGGTTTGCAGCCATCGTGAATGATTTTTGCAAACCAAGTCGTTCAATCGTTGAGGCTTTGATTAATCTGTTGACCAAACGTTGCGTAAGTCAGGCCAACCCCAGTTGGTTAGCGCCACATCTTTGAGTACACCATGAAACCTTAAGGTTTGGCGGTGGTGGAAAATTGGGCTTAATAGGTGTTGATTGATAAGCGATGTCGCAATTGGTTCTAATGCTGAAAGATAATCCTTCAGAGCGGTCTCTTTACGCAATTCTTTGAGCGATTCTGTTAACCAGCCTTGCGCTTGTGGGCCAATGCTGGCTTGCAATATTGGATTATTAAACAGGCTGCAAAATGCCGAGGAATGGCGATTGTCATCAAGGTTGATGTTGTGAACAATGACGCTTTCTTTCAACTGATGAGTTTCTGATAAACGGTTGAGCTCGCGAAACGAATAGACATTCACTTGAACATTGATCCCTTGATGGGCAAGTTGATCGGCAACTGCATGGGCACAATTGACGAGGGCGTTGTAATCATACACGGCAATACTTAACTGTTTTGGCAATTGAGTAGGGAGTGACTCACAACGGGCGACCCCTTGCCAATCGGGTAGCAAATTTGCCGCATGTTCACAGGCAAAAGCTCTTTTGTTATCAATCAGCTGTTGATGAATGCTTTGTGGCGTTAATACCGTTGATAAATAGGTTTGTTGTTTCAGGTTTAGCGGGGCTTCACTACGTTGGTTAAACAATAAAAACATGCAGCCATCTTCAATGCGAGTTTGCTGCATCGCATCAGAGCGTTCATCTAGCTCCGAGCTTAAGTAATGATGGCAAGGTTGATCACTTTGCTTCTCTGGGTGGTTAGTTTCAATTTGCTTGTGTTTGAGCTCGCGTTCATCAATTTGCCAGATTGTTACGAGATCGGTCAACGCTCGACAAGCGAAATAGCGATCAAATGCTTGAAGGCTGAGTTTTGTATTTGAGTGCTCAATCACTTCAAATACACCGCTACCCACAATGGCACTCGAATGATTCGGATCAAGCTGCTCCAAAGGTTGAATTGAAAACTTAATGCCAGAAAGTAACCCAGCAAAGCCTTGATCGGGCTCGTTCAGAGTAAACACGACTTTGTTGTTTAGTGGGGCTGAAGCGCGAACCAAGTGATTCAAATCGGGTTGGTAGTGTTCCAGTTTGGCTAACTGGTTAAAGAGTTCAGCGACGCTATGCGCATCGATTGGGCTACCATCGTGAAACACTAACCCTGGCCGCAAATAGAATGTCCATTCCAACGCCATTTCATCGTGATGCCAATGGTGGGCAAGTTGCGGCTGCAATTCACCATCAAAATCGCTGCTCACCAAGCAGCAATAAATTTGACGTATTAGATAGCGTTCACTGGAGCGGTGCCGTTGGTGTGGCACGAGTTTTTCAAATGGTCGTTTATAGGTGAGCTGAATATGTAAACGGCCTTCTCGCATGCTAGCACCAGATGTGCTTTGAAGAAGTAGACCAAAAGCGCGCTCATCATTGTCTAAAATCGACAACGCTTTTTCATACTTACCCTGTTCGATGCGTTTGGTTGCAAGTTGAGATTTTAATTGGTTTAACGCCAAGTTAAGCCTAAGTGTTGAGCGTTGATTACGACCCACTTTAGGCTCCCAACTTAACCAATCCAGTTTATGCATTTCACCCAGTAGATTGCGTGCATGGCGGGTACTGGTAAAAAGTGTATTGGCCACATCGGCGAGTGCGATTTTGATTTCCTGATCAATGCCTAAAGGCGTTAGCCTTGTGTAGTAACGCAGAAGATTCAAATCAGACATAGGGTCCATTCTCTAAATTATTTGTGTACCAATGGCCTTGTTCAACACATTGGGGTATATGCGGAACAAACTAAATAAAATTGGTCACTATTTCTTTTCCTAATATTGCCTGACAATAGCACTAGCTACTCGATAAGCTCAAGTCATTGAGAGGTTTCTTAGATTGCATATTGAGAATTCAGCCATTGACTGAGTGGATGTTGAGCGGTGGAAGATGGGAAAGGAATAGAAAAAGCAGTAGTGGGCCGATATGCTCCTACCCCCGAGAAAGATTCTCACTGCTGCTTTTTGTGTGTCTTTTGTTTTGTGCCTGTAACCGTTAGCGCTGTTTTCGGCGATGGATGATCATCGCAAGCATTAAACCAAATACCATCGCGACGATAGACCAAACCAGAAGCTGGTGGTTGGTGTAGAACGTCGCAATTTGGTGCAGATGCGCAAAAATGTAATTGCTACCAAAGCTAAAGACGGCAACCCAAATCGTGGTTGCGAGTGCATTCCCTAAAATAAACTCTCTTAGCGGCATTTTGGCGATGCCACAAGCCAACGGCATAAACTGCTTCATCCCCTCAATAAAGCGACTGATAACCAAACATGCTGGGCCGTATTTCTTGATTGCGTGTTGCAACTTTTTGAATTTCTCACCCGAGATGTAGCCTTTCTTATCTAGCCAACTTTCAAAGTAGTATCCAAGCAGATAGCCACAAGTGTTACCAAGGAAACAAGATAGCCAAGAAACTGTGATTACCATAGGAAAGTGCATAACGCCGCGAGAGGCTAAAATGGATGCGGCAATCATCAGTGATTGTCCCGGCATTGGTACACCAATACCTTCAAGGAAAATGCTGACGACTAACGCAAGGTAGCCATAATGGTCGAGTACTGGTGACATAGCATCGAGCAGCTGATTGATGTGTTCCAATAGAAGCTCCCGTTGTTCAAAAAGGCTGTAATACTCCCGCTTTCACTTAGAATCAACAAACCGATAGGATTTCAGATTAAAAATGACATGTCGCTGATATTATTGGTCATCCTTTGGACAAATCAGGCAGCATTCTTCTCCTAGTTTAGTCTGATTGTCTGCCTTGAGTCATTTTCTTCTCTTATTCAACCATTCTCTTACGCATCAAAGACAAATTTTATTTGCCAGTTTAAAAATTCACTATCTATGCTTAGGTTCAATTGTCGCTGATTTTCTTGGCATTGAACTGGATGTTTTTGTCATCGTCGTCGGAACAATCTCGCCTGTTAACTAACGCGGCACTCTTTTGGTTGTCTTTTTGACAGCGTTTTCGAGACGAGGAGCGTCTATGAGTAGTAACAAAATGGGGTTAATGGGGTTAACCACCATAGTGACCGTCAACATGATGGGTTCGGGCATCATTCTACTGCCTTCCAGTTTGGCTGAAACAGGGGGGATTGCGCTGTTAGCGTGGGGGATAACGGCGATCGGCGCGTTGTGTATTGCTTATGCCTTTGCCAAGTGTGGTATGTATTGCCAAGAATCCGGCGGTATGTCCGCTTACGCTCAACGAGCGCATGGTAAATCCAGTTTCTTTGTCGCCTCTTACACCTACTATGTGTGCCTAGTGATCAGTGCCGTTGCCATTGCGGTTACTTCAGTGGGTTATCTTGAATCATTCATCCCATGGCTGAAAACCAGCCCGATGCATAACTTCATCGGCGTGGTCTTAATTCTAACGTTGACGCTGCTTGCTAATATGCGAGGGGCAAAAATCACCGGTCAAATATCTTCGATCACTGTATGGGGGGTCATTGTCCCCGTACTTGGTGTGTCAATTATCGGTTGGTTTTGGTTTGATGCTACAACCTTCAAAGAGGGGTGGAACCCTCACGATGTGTCGATATCTAAAGCGATGTCTTCGGGGATAGCGTTGACCTTGTGGGCATTTTTGGGAATTGAATCTGCTGGTGTTAACTCAGGTGCGGTTGTTAATCCAAAACGTAATGTGCCACTTGCGTGTATGCTTGCGACCATCTTCTCTGCGGTGACGTATGTTGCCTCAACTACGGTCATTCAAGGCATTGTACCGAATACAATGCTTGCGGCTTCTGATGCGCCATTTGGTTTAGTGTTTGCGCAGATGTTTAACCCATTTGTCGGGCAAGTGATCACTGCGATGGCGGTTGTGGCGTGTATCGGTTCTCTACTTGGCTGGCAGTTTACTAACGCGCAAGTATCCAAAGCGGCAGCGGATATGCGTTTGTTCCCGAAAATGTTTGGTGAAACCAACCGCTTTGATGCGCCGGTGAAAGGTATGTTGATCATGCTGGCATTGGAAATCATTTTGGCGGTGATGACCATTTCGCCAACGCTGGTGAAACAGTTCGATGTGCTGGTGGATCTGGCGGTGTTTATCAATATGGTGCCTTACATTCTCTCATTGACGGCGTTGGGCGTTATTTTGCGCAATGCGAACGTCAGTGGTTCAGAATACAACACGTCAATATTTGTCGGCTCTATCGCCGTGGTTTACAGCATTTATGGCGCGTACGCCACTGGTCAAGAATCGATTTTCTACGGCACGCTGATCATGCTGTTTGGCTACTTCTTCTATGGGTTTATTGCCAGTCGAGATGCCCAGCCACTGCCTGTGGAGTCATCCCCAAGTTCAGAAGAGCAAAATCAATAATCTGTTTTGACCCGTTCAATTTTCATGAAAAGGAATAACAACTTATGAGTAATCACGGAAAAAAGAAACATGCGTTAATCTTTAACGATTCGGTCAAAGCAGGGGTGATAGAAAACGCCATCAATCGCTTAATTGATGAGTTTAAATCAGAAGGTGTCGATGTCACCGTTGCGACCTCTTTGATGATTGCTATTCAATTTTTAACGCCAATATCGCCGTGGATTGTTTTCTGCTGACTTCGCAAATGACAGGACGCCAAGCGGAAGAGAACGAAAAATTCTTCAAATTGATTGATAAACTTAATCGTCGTCAACAAGGCGTGCCAGTATTCTTACTTGCTGAGCGTAAAAAGATCACTTTGTCGGTCAGTCGTGAATTGATGTCACGAGTTGATGAGTTTGCATGGGTGATTGAAGATACCGCAGATTTCATTGTCGGGCGTGCCGTGGCAGCAATGGAGCGTTATCGAGATCAGCTACTGCCACCGCTAATGAATGCGATGATGAATTACGATGATGTGCATGAGTATTCTTGGGCAGCGCCGGGCCACCAAGGTGGGGTCGGCTTTACTAAAACACCAGCAGGTCAACGTTTCCATCACTACTATGGCGAAGGGCTATTTCGTACGGATATGGGGATTGAGCGTGGCTCGCTAGGTTCTTTGCTCGATCACACGGGCTACTTTGGTGACAGTGAAGCGTTTGCAGCCAAAGTATTTGGTGCGGATAAATCCTACTCATTGGTGACAGGAACATCCGGTGCCAACCGCACCATCATGCAAGTATGTATGAAAGAGAATAGCTTAGCGATTTGTGACCGTAACTGTCACAAATCTATTGAGCAAGGCTTGATGCTAACAGGGGCTCGCCCTGTTTACATGCTCCCAACACGTAACCGTTACGGCATTATCGGGCCAATTTACCCCGATCAAATGGAAGCGGCGGCACTCAAACAACGAGCGGCGCAAAGCCCGTTAACCAAAGACTATGCTGAGCAAGATGCGGTGTATGCGGTGATCACGAACTGTACTTATGATGGTTTGTGTTACAACGCCAAACGAGTGCAAGACATTCTCGCTCATAGCAGTAACCGGATTCATTTTGATGAGGCGTGGTACGGGTATGCTCGCTTCAATCCGATTTACCATGACCACTTTGCGATGCGTGGTGAGCCTACTGAGAGCGAAGACCAACCAACAGTATTTGCAACGCATTCCACCCACAAATTGCTCAATGCGCTTTCACAAGCGTCCTACATTCATATGCGCCACGGTAAAGATACGATTGATTTCCAGCGTTTCAATCAGTCGTACATGATGCATGCGACGACTTCACCGCTGTATGCGATCAGCGCATCCAATGACATTGCGGTATCGCAAATGTCTGGCAATCGAGGTTATTCACTGACTCAAGAAGTGATTCATGAAGCGGTCGATTATCGCCAAGCGATGGGGCGTTTGTATCGTGAGTTTGAGCAAGATGGCGACTGGTTCTTCAAACCTTGGAATGCCGAAATCTTTACCGATCCTCAAACCGGTGCGCAGGTGCCATTTGAAGATGCCGATCCACAACTGCTCGCTTCGACTCAAGATTTCTGGGTTATGAAGCCAGGCGATGCATGGCATGGCTTCAAAGACATGCCTGCAGACTGGTGTATGCTTGACCCAATCAAAGTGAGTATTCTTGCTCCGGGTATGGGTGAAGATGGCACCTTACTTGATACCGGTGTGCCTGCAGCGTTGGTGACTCAATATCTGACTCGCTTTGGTATCGTACCGACACGAACCACAGATTTTCAGATCATGTTCTTGTTCTCAATGGGGATCACCAAAGGTAAGTGGGCAACATTGGTCAACACCTTACTGCACTTCAAGCAGCACCATGACGATAACTCACCACTGAAGTTAGTGTTGCCGGAGTTAGTCGAAAACTACCCAGAGGTGTATGGCGAGATGGGCTTGAAAGAGCTTAGTGTGAAGATGTTTGGTTACCTCAAACAACACACACCATCAGATAAATTGAATGCGGCTTACTCTACGCTTCCTGAAGCGAAAATGACGCCACGCGCAGCGTTTGAGTCCATTGTGGATAATAATGTTGAGATGGTGCCATCGAATCAATTGCAAGATCGCATTGCGGCTAACGCTGTGATTCCATACCCACCGGGCATTCCGATGTTGATGTCAGGGGAGAGTTTTGGTGACAGTACCAGCCCCCAAATTACTTATCTGCGCAGCTTAGAAGTGTGGGACAAAGAGTTCCCGGGCTTTGAGCATGAAACGGAAGGGACGGAAGTGATTGATGGGGTGTATCACGTAATGTGTGTGAAAAAGTAGCCTCGCTATTTTAAGTCAATAGGTACAACAAAGGGCGCATATGCGCCCTTTGCTTTGTTTGCTGTATGTAGGCAGTGAAATTTGAAAACTTACAGCGTTTCAATCGCATCAAGCAGTTGACGATTAAACTCTTCGTGCGTCACTTGTGCCGTTTCCATATCAAAGTTGTCGTAAAAACTTGGCAGTGAAATGCTTGCTTTTACCTCGGCTGCAAAGTAAGGCGCAGAACCTGAAGCTGCCGCTAGTACGCTGCTTGCACCACCAGGGCCTGGTGATGTTGCTAGCATAAGCACAGGTTTACCTTGGAATACTTTCATGTCGATGCGTGAAGTCCAATCAAACAGATTTTTGTAGGCGGCAGTGTATGAACCGTTATGTTCTGCAAATGAAATCACGATGATGTCAGCTTCACCAATGGCGCTAAAAAACTGTTTTGCTTGCTCAGGTTGACCCAATTGCTTTTCACGTTCATCACTAAAAATTGGCATTTCTAGTTGGTCGATATCCAACATAGTGATTTCCGCGTTTGGAATTTGTTTCTGCTGCGTAGTGAGCCAGTTGCTGGTTAATTGAGTTTTTGTTGTTGCTTGCGCCAAATGCTAAAACTTTCATCGTTGATTCCCCTCGAATTGGTTGATGAAGCTAGTTTAGTTTTGTTCCATTCTTTTATTAATAGGGTAACTGTAATTATTATTTCCATATGACTTGTAATAGTGGTGACCAATGATGCCAGCACAGACCAATTTACTTGATGGAATGGTGATTTTTAGCACAGTGGTCGAGCAAGGTAGCTTTACCAATGCAGCCAATCTTACTGGGCACTCTACCTCTTATATCAGTAAAGAAATAAACAAACTGGAGGATAGACTAGGGGTGCGCTTGCTGCACCGTACTACTCGTACTCTCAGTTTAACGCCAGAAGGCGAGCATTATTTTCAGCAAAGCCGGCAATTGATCGAGAGTGCTCAAGAACTTGAGCAAGCAATCAGTGGCCAGCAACAAGAGCCGAAAGGGGTACTGAGAATCAGTTGTCCCATCAGCTTTGGTGCGCAGCAATTAAGCCCAGTTCTGGCCAAATATATGCAGCTTTATCCCAAGGTAAAGGTTGAGGTTTTTGCCAGTGATCACCGAGTTGATCTGATTGGTGAAGGCTACGATGTGGTGCTGCGTTCATCAGCAACGGTTGAAGATTCGAGTTTGATTAGCCGTTTGGTGCAGCGTTCATGTACGCGAACCGTCGCTTCTCCTGCTTATCTTGAGCAATTTGGCGTACCTAAACACCCAAGCGAACTCACTCGTCACAAATTGCTGTGTTACAGCAACCATAAAAACCCATATGTATGGAGTTATGTCGATAGTGATGGCTCACTAATCAAAGTCGACGTCACCAGTGTCGTGACCACCAATAGCCCAGAAATGGAGCTGAGTTTAAGCATTTTAGGCCAAGGTATTTGCCGTTTGCCGGAGGCTTTCGTTCAACCTGGGTTAAACAGTGGTGAGTTAGTGGAATTGTTTACCGATTTACCAGTACATAAAATTGAAATGTGCTTGGTTTACCCAAGTCGCAAACATATGTCGACCAAAGTGCGCCGCTTTATTGATTTAGTGGTTGAAGAGCTTCGAGACGAAGTATAGTTTTGTTGAAGATAAGTTTGCTCACTAGCAAAAAGGATCGTTATGAATATCGAGCACTTAAAGTTATTTGTGCGTTTGGCTTCTACTCACAACATTAGTATGGCGGGCAGCGAACTGGGCCTCTCTCCAGCGGTTGCAAGCGCCCACATCAACAAGCTAGAAGAAGGTTTAGGTGTGCGTTTGGTGCACCGTACCACGCGTAAAGTCTCTCTCACTCAAGAAGGCGAGGCATTTCTGCCTCATGCAGAAGATGTGCTGGCGAGTGTTGATGCTGCGAAAGGGGCGATCGGTGTAGGGCAAGCTTCCCCGAGGGGGACATTACGAGTCACAACCCCAGCATCATTTGGTCGCATGCACTTGATGCCAGCACTAAAAGATTTTCTCAAAACGTACCCAGACTTAAACGTGGATCTGCGCTTTTCTGACTCAGTTTTGGATCTGGTTGAGGGTGGTTTTGATATTGCCATTCGTATTTCCGAGCTTAAAGATTCGACGCTGGTGGCGAAGAAAATCGCTGGCGATCCACGAATTGTTTGTGTATCCCCAGAATATCTCGCGAAGTATGGTGAACCGAAACATCCGCGTGAGTTAGCCGATCACAACTGTGTATTGTTGATGGGAATGGATCAGTGGACATTTGAAACGCCGGAAGGCCCAGTTACGATTAAAGCGAAAGGTAACATTCGTGTTGATAGCGGTGATGCGATGCGCGATGCAACAGCGAATGGACTAGGCATTTCGATTAACTCAAAGTGGAGCGTTTACAAAGAGTTTGCCAGCGGACGATTGGTTCAGGTGCTAAAAGAGTACCCGTTGGTCTCGAATGCAAAGGATTTAAAGCCGATCCAAGCCCCGTCCCGCCATTTATTGATTACTTTGCCGAGTTATGGTAATCCTCCATTTAGCAAAGAGGCTCTCGTAATGAGAGCCTTTTTCGTTACTGGGTTTCAGTTATTTTTCCGTACGGACAAACATGATGGTTAGTGCAAAAGACAGAGCAAAGACACCGACAACCCCAAGCACAGCTTGAATGAAGTTTTGTGTGCCGCTTGCCAAATATGCTGGCAAACTAAAGATTGATGACAGAATGTAGCTGGTTAGATGCGTATCAATCGTTACCGATACCGCACCCATGATGCCTGCCGCCAAACTCGCCATAAATAGTGCTTTAGTGTACTTGGTTAGAATCCCGAATAGCGCTGGCTCAGTGATGCCAAGAATGGCCGTGATACCAGAACCAAGCGTTACCGTTGATTGCTCTTTAGACACGCTGCTGCGTTGTTTGTACCACATGGCAATAGTTGCACCCGCGATAGCAATGTTACCCAGACACATAATAGGCATCAGTAGATCTTTGCCGTACAAAGCGAAGTTGTTCAAACTGATTGGTGTCATGCTGTGATGGATACCCAACACGATAGTAATTGGACGAGTTAGACCAAAAATAAAGCCGGTTAGCGTTGGAGAGATCTCAAGTAGAGAGCTTACCACCCAGCCTGCGCCATTACTTAGCCACATACCTGCAGGTGCGACGAATGAAAGCACCACGACTGATGTTACGGTAAAGGCCAGCAACGGTGTGAATACCGGTTTCGCTGAGCTAGGTACGAAGCGATCAACAAATGGTGTGATCTTAGAGAGAACCCAAACCGCAAGAATCGCAGGCACGATAGCACCACCGTAACCAAGCAGTTCAACAGGTACCACACCAAATACGTTAAGCTCTGGGTTTGCGCCAGCTTCTTTTAGTGCGGCGGCTTTTTGTACCAGCGCTGGTGAGAGCATTGCTGAAGCCACAGCCAGAGCGATGTACTCGTTGACCTTAAATACTTTCGCTGCCGAGAAAGAAACGAGCATCGGCAGGAAGAAGAACACGGCAGTTGAAATCGAGCGGAAGAAGAACACCGTATCCGAGCTTTCTGAAATGACGTTGGTTGCAATCAAACCAGATAGCAGACCCATTAGCATGCCGGCACCAGCGATAGCTGGTACGACAGGGCCAAAAATACCTGCGACGATTCGCATCGCATTTTGGAATAGCTTGCCTTTTTCTGCATCCATCTCAACTGACTCAGTTGCCTGCGCAGCACCAGATAAAGCGTTGTACCACTTTTCGACTTCCACACCGATCACGACTTGAGTTTGTCCTTGGGCAAGAACGACACCTTTTACGCCTTTGATACCCTCAATGGTCTCTTTATTGGCTAATGTTTCGTCAGCAAGTTTAAAGCGTAGGCGAGTCATGCAGTGGGTAATGTTGATGATATTGTCGCGACCACCAAGTGCATTAACGAGTGCATCTAAATGCGTATTTAGCTCATTATTTGTGCTCGATGTTGTTGCATGTGCAATTACATCGTTATTCTTTTCTGTTAATTCCATGAGAAACCTCAAGCTTCACTAATTTATTGAATTCATCATATCGGCCAGTGAATTTTATCCAATCGAAAATAAAGAGATTTATGTCACACAAAAGGCTAAATATTAATTTTGCGGTTTTTTATCATTGGTTTGTTTTCTAACCCCAAAGTAAAGCGAAACGAACCAGTTGAAAATTGACGAAAATACCTATTGAAATGTGCCTATTTTCAAGTTTATATAAATGTAGAAACCCGTTTTGAGTTAAAATTATGACAAAAGATATCATTTCAAATATCGAATGTATTATTACGAAACCAGATAGACACAATTTAATAACAGTCATCGTCGAAACAGAATCGGGTCTGACCGGTTACGGTTGTGCTACTTTTCAACAGCGTCCACTTGCTGTAAAGACGATGGTGGACGAGTACATCAAGCCACTCATGATTGGTCGAGATGCAAGTAACATCGAAGATCTATGGCAAATGATGATGGTTAATGCCTATTGGCGCAATGGTCCGGTGATCAATAATGCCATATCTGGTGTCGACATGGCATTGTGGGATATCAAAGCGAAGCGTGCAGGCATGCCTTTGCACCAGCTTTTTGGTGGCAAGTCTCGTGATGCGATTGCGGTTTATACTCATGCAACGAGCGACACGATGGAAGGCTTATATAAGCAAGTTGATGAATATTTAAGTCAAGGCTATAAACACATTCGTTGTCAATTAGGCTTTTATGGTGGCGTGCCTGATAATTTACACGCGACAGAGCAGCCAACTGCGGGTTCTTATTATGATCAAGACCAGTATGTTGAAAATACGGTTGAGGATAAGCAATTACGAATTAAATATAAAACCAGTTTCATATATTGCATGATGTACATGAACGATTATTTCCTAATCAAGCGTTACGATTCGCTAAATTAGTCGAAGAGTATAACCCATTCTTTATTGAAGATATTTTGCCGCCAAATCAAACAGAATGGTTGGATAATATTCGCAATCAAACTTGTGTATCTTTAGCATTAGGGGAATTATTTAATAACCCTGAAGAATGGAAGTCAGTGATCATCAATCGCCGCATCGATTTTATTCGTTGTCATGTGTCACAAATTGGTGGCATCACACCAGCGCTTAAGCTTGGTCATTTGTGTCAAAGCTTTGGGGTGCGTATTGCTTGGCACTGCCCGCCAGATATGACTCCAATCGGTGCAGCGGTGAATACTCACTTGAATGTGCATTTACATAACAGCGCTATTCAGGAACATGTTCACTATAACGAAAATACGCACAAAGTATTTCCAAATGCAGCTGAGCCAAGAAACGGTTACCTATATGCGGCAGAAATACCGGGGATTGGTGTCGAGATGGATCGCAGTGCAGCACTTGATTTCCCTGTGGAATATCGCCCACATGAGTGGACACAAAGCCGTTTACCAGATGGTGCGATTCATACCCCATAGTCCGCAGAGCCAACTCGTGC
Source organism: Vibrio taketomensis (assembly GCF_009938165.1). NCBI lineage: Bacteria > Pseudomonadati > Pseudomonadota > Gammaproteobacteria > Vibrionales > Vibrionaceae > Vibrio > Vibrio taketomensis. The sequence continues at coordinate 1,217,840 of NZ_AP019650.1, read as the reverse complement.
AGCCAATGTGCGTTGGCAACCGCGTTTAACCGAGTTAAGCAAACAATAAATCGACCGCTTGTTAGCGGTCGTCTTGATCTCGATGCAGTAAGCTCTCGTTATTGAATTTTGTGTGATAAGTGCATTGATAGTTAATATCGAGAATCTCACTGACCACAAACACTTCGCCAGACTTTAAAAAACCACGATTGGTAATACTCATTGCCGGAGTCGAGCGTTTACATTCCAAAAACTGTGCATCTTCACTTGAAACACTAACGGCTTGGTAAGTCGTGAGGTAGCTATCAATTTCAAGCCCAAGTGATAAGGCATATTTTTGCAGCGAGTTTTCCACGTTGCTGTCAGTTATTTTCGGGAACAGTTTTACGGGTAGGCGAGCCTGTTCAAGCTGAGTAATCTTGTTTTGAACTAAACGGAGCCTTTTGATGTTCCATAAATAGTCATTCTCACCAATAGAGAACACTTCCATTTCGTGCGGAGTGGGTAATCGCTTACTGAGCTTGAGTTTTTTATAGGCAATCTCGTCAAACTTGTTTTCCGTGATTGAGTTGTAAATTAGTGGCGATTCCATAATGGAGGTATTAACGAAATACCCTGAACCGACTTTGGCTTTCACCATACCGATCGCTTCTAATTTTGATAGTGCCTTTCTTACTGAAAATCTTGGAATGTCGTGACGCTCGGAAAGCTCGCGTTCTGACGGGAGTTTGTTGGTAATCGCTCCCTGACAAATCTTACTAACGATGTCTTGAACGAGCTGTTGATACTTTTTCAATGGTTTTCCCTAAATGAGCAATGCCACTTCGACCATTTTAAACAATATCGGCATACAAACCTACATGAAGTGGTGTGAATTCTTCGTTCGAAAAGCGAACTCAGAGAGGCAAACATACTTCATTGAAGGCGATGCGATACAGTCTTGTAGCTATTAGCGTGGAATGCCAATAGCTACTTTTATATGGGCTGATTTCAGGCTGGTAACTCGAGGCTAACTACCAAGAGAAGGTTTGAATCACGTTCTCTTTTGCCATTGGGTTGTTCTTAATCGCATCATTGACGTTGCCTAAGAACCAATTGCGTGAGTCGAGTAAATAACCTTTGTGTTGAATTAGATTATTGCCGTGATCGCCCCAATAGAAGGTATCAATATTCAGGTTTTCCAACAGATATTTTTCTTCTTCGAGTACTTGCATTTGGGTTGGCATAATAAAGCGCCCTGCCTGTACATCGCGTTCCATTTCCGTACCAGGTTGAACGGCTAATGCCATCGGCGCAATATGTTCCGGCTGCATGATGTTCAAAATATCGGTGGTGGCGATAATGTGTTCTTGCGAGCGTTCACGTCCGCCTAAACCAAAGATAAATGAGAGCAACATTTCAATGCCGGCTTCTTTTGCCATCGCCATGCCTTCGATCGCTTGCTCTGGTGACATACGTTTTTTGATTTGATCCAAAATCAAACGATCGCCAGACTCCAAACCCGAATACGCCATGTTTAACCCGGCATCGACCAACTCTTTTAGTTCGGCGGGTGTTTTGCGGCGAAAATCGTTCAGTCCGCTGTAAAGTGAAATACGCTGACATTCAGGAAACGTCGTGCGCAATTTATCTAAGACTTTAAGTAGATAATCGGTTCGCGCAGCCATTACATTGCCATCGATGAGGAAAATTGACTCAACATGCGGATAGATTTGTCGCGCTTCATCAATATCTTTAAGCACGTCTTCAATGTCACGTACTTTGAAGCGTTTATCATCAAACATGCTGCAAAAAGTACAGGTATTGATGCTGCAACCTAGGGTCACTTGAATCAAAATGCTGCGTGCTTCAATCCATGGTCGATATACTTTGCCCTCGTAGTTCATAGTGTTTCTCCAGCGTGAATAATAGCGATGCTGAACAACTCAGATGTATCGCTTAAGGCTATAAAGTACTTGCCATAAGGCTGGCAAGATTCAATGAGGGCAGTCTATCAATTGTATTTGATGTTGATAATTGACATTAAATAGGAATGACTTTTAGTTTTATTGATAATTAATTGTGGAGGAATGGAAGAGGTACTCGCAACAGCGATAAATTGCGAGCACCGTAAGGTGGTTCTATCAAGCCTGAGGCGCCACCATTGAATGTAGTGCAATAACGCCATTGCGCCGTGAGCATAGAAATAAGTTTCGATTAAGCCAACACTGGTTTTATGAATTGAAAGCAGCGTTGGTGCTACGCCGGATGAGCCACAATATACCAAAGTGTACCCGTAACCAGCGCAAGCAGCAGGCGCAAGCCCAAACCTTCAACGGTCGCCGCTAAGCCCGCAGGATGAGTCTTAGGAAGCGTGAATTGGCGTAATGTTTGAATATCCGCCTTAATTTGTGAAAAATTGCCTGATAACCAAGGATACATATCTGCGATAGTGCGACGTTTGAGTGCTTTGTAGATAAACAGCAAGCTAATGGGCAGGAGCAATAATCCGCCATAGACATGCAGCTTCGCAACTTGATTGATACCACTCAAATTGTGTCGGCGTGGACGTGCATAAAGTTTGATGAAATGATTTGGGTTAAAACCCATATAAGAACCAACGCATGAAGCGCTTTTCTATGAGGAAGGTTCGCAAAATAGCTCTTCGATCCCTTGTTTAATACGCGACAAACTCATTCTTGCCTCTTGTACCGTGTTCATTGCTCGGCTATTTCCGTTGAAGTTGGTATCCAAGTCACCTTAAGGATAGCGCTTCCTGACGTTATTGAGTCTAAGTCAGTAGGGAGGAAAATGTCAGAAAACTAAGAATGCAGCTTTGCTGTGAATCTCGGTGTAAAGGGTTAGAAATGAAAACACCCAGCTGTGAGCTGGGTGTTAATATTCGCTTGGCGATTACGCGAGACGGGTGATCAATGATTCGATAGAAGCAATGACTTCTGCCACTTTGGCGTCATCAAGCGCTTGGCTATGAGGCTGAGCGAAGGCTTCGATATCGTTATCGTAATATTTGCCGTGTGCGTGATTAAACTCATCGGATAATGCAGCGCGAACAAGAATATCGGCACCTTGGTTTAAATCCCCACCGGCAATGCCGTAAGCATCTTTCACCATCTTGCTACCAAGAAATGACTTTGGATTCACTGAAACGATCATTGGACCATTATGTTGATTAGCCAACCCTAACGCTCTTGACCACATGGTAAGTGCTAACTTACTTTGCGCGTAAGCATCCCCATCACCAAGCGTACGATGACCTTCAAGTGCATCAATGTTAACAGGTGCTTGTGCCGCTGAAGAGAGGTTTACGACGCGCCCGCTTGAGCTAAGCAGTGGTAACAACTCTTTGGTTAAATAGTACGGAGCGATAGTGTTCACGACAAAACGTACGTCCAAGCCATCGTCGGTAATGGTGTGCGGCGTGCTGTAGACACCTGCATTGTTGATTAGCACATCAATTTTACCGAAGCGCTCTGCGATTTCTGTCACCATCGCAGTCACAGCTTTTAAGTTCGATAGATCAGCGACCACAGATTCAACTTTTGCGTTGCCGTGGAGTGCTTGCAGTTTGTTCACCACATCTTCCACCTTGGCTGCGCTGCGGCCATGTACGATAAGGTGATGGTTTTGTTCAACCAACATTTTTGCGGTTTCAAAACCAATGCCATCGGTAGCGCCAGTAACTAGAATAACTTTTTGCATATTGAATTCTCACAAGTTGATTGAATCAGGATTATCCCTGTGCATTTAGGCCTTCAAGCAAAGCATGATGACTCACTGAGCCGGCAGTGCGGCCTGCTAGATGCGGTGCATATTCTGGATCTTGCATAAAATCGAGTGCAGCTTGGCGAGAAGGCCACTGGATAATAATGCGCAGTGCTGGGCTTTCTCTATCACCTTCTAGGCGTTCGTGTACGCTAGTTTTCGCAATATATTTACCACCATGTTTTTCCACCAAACGATTTGAGTTTTCAACGTAAGTTGGAATCCAATCTTGATTGGTTGGGGTGACTTCAAGCACTGAGTAGTAAACAGACATCGCATTTCTCCTAGATATTGCTGCGTTGAAGTAATTAGCATACGTGATTGAGCTTAGATGATAAGCGCCTCTATTTAGGAAAGACTTTTTAGATTTGGTTGATAAAGAGAAGTAAGTACAAAATTCACCTGAATAAAGGGGTAATTCATGTTCGGTTGCGTTTTATGATGCATTCATCTCTAGGTTGAATGAGAAATGTTTAATGTTGTACTTATGAAACTTGTATAATCTTCCGCCTTTAAAACCTGTCCGATTAACATAAACCCATCTAAGGTCTATATATGATCTTAGGTTGTTTAATTTGCTGAGTATTTCATGACGCTCAAAGAGATCCTTCAAATTCGTAATGTGCGCTATTTCCTCATGTTTAGGTGTAGCTACTTTGCACGCTTTTATTACCCTGTGTTCACCCTTCTTTATTTAGATTATGGGTTAACCCTCTCCCAGTTTGCCATGCTTAATGTCGTGGGCAGCAACCATTGTATTAGCGGAAGTGCCATCTGGTGCCTTTGCGGATACGTTAGGGCGCAAAAAGCTGGTGGTGCTATCTTCCATTGTGATGCTAATCGAAATTGCGATGATCGCCTTTGTTCCTACGGGGAATCCCACTTTTGTATTTATCGTATTTTTGATTAACCGAGTATTAAGTGGCTTGGCTATGGCACTAGCCAGCGGGGCTGATGAAGCGTTGGCTTACGACACACTAAAAGAGCAGGGCAAAGAAGAGTTGTGGCCTCGAGTGCTACAAGTTCAACTCCGTATTGCCTCCAGCGTGGGCATCTTTGTCACTTTGGTTGGTGCGGCGATGTATGACGTGAATTTTATGGCTAAGCTATATCAATTGTTGGGATTCACAGCCCCTGAAACCACACAAGATATTATGCGTATCCCGGTTTATGCCACACTGTTTGTTGCGATGATCGCCATTTATGCCGCAGTGAGCATGAGGGAAGAGAAGAAGGTATTGCCAAGTGACAGTACCAAAATGTCGACGACCATAGAGAGCTTAAAACTTACACTAAATACCGCGAAATGGGTGCTATCAACGCCTTACGTGTTGTTTATTTTGCTTTACTACGCTTTGTTTGAACATACGTCACGGATGTTCTTAACCATGAATAGTCAATATTACCGAGCGATTGATATTCCGATCATCTATTTCGGTCTTATTGGGGCAGGGGTGAGCTTACTGCAGATTATTTTGGCTGGTAAAAGCCGTCGATTGGCAGAAAGTATGGCACCAAAAACCTTTATTTTGATGATGGGGTTCGCCACTATGGCAACCTACTATTGCATCAGTTTGGGCTGGCCGATTTATGGTGTGATTCCCGCATTGGTCTTAATCTTCATTATTATGACGATGAACATCTTCATCAGTTATCACTTAAACAAGAATACAGAATCACATAACAGGGCAACCGTACTGAGCTTTAAGGGACTGATGTTTAACCTTGGCTATGGGTCAATCGGTATTCTGTATGCCTACTATTACAAGTTGGTCTCTGAGAATTATACCGAAGCCCAGATCGCTGAACATATTGATTTTATTGCCTCGCTATCATCGTTTTTTTATTACTTTACCGTCTTATTTGTTGTTGTCAGTGTGGCTTTTTATCTGAAAGACAAGAAACAACCGATATTCTGAACACTCGACTAAAATGACTTAAAAGCTCTCAGGTGTATGTCGAATCTGAGAGCCCTCCCTCTTTGCCTACATGATTTTGAACCTATTGCATAGGATGTGGAAACAATATAGTTCCAATTTTAGCCTTATAGTTGGCATGGAAATTTATATTAAAAATCATTGTCTTAAATGCCAATTTTGTAAGCGATATATAGAATCTTAATGCTCAAAGAATGCACGTTTATTTATTTGTTTTTTGGTGGGAGTATCTGGGCATAGCAATTAACTAGAATAATAATCAGCAAATTCCGAAAGGGAGATATGTTATGAAAGAACAAGATAAAGTCATCACCATCGTAAACACTCACAGTGAAGCAGAAGAGATTGTTAAAATGCTTCAAAAAGAGCAATACGATGTTTCAAAAATCTCAATTTTGGGTAAAGGCTATCATAGCGAAGAACATGTTGCTGGTTTCTACAATACAGGCGACCGTGTAAAAACTTGGGGTAAAACTGGCGCATTCTGGGGCGGCCTATGGGGCGCGCTTGTTGGTGCCGGTATGTTTTGGCTACCAGGCGTGGGTGCGCTGATGGTTGCAGGCCCAATTGTTACCACCGTTGTCGGTGCAATTGAAGGTGCGGTAGTGACTGGTGGCGCAGGTGCCATTGGTGGTGCACTTGCCAGTATCGGTATTCCTAAAGACAGCATTGTTAAATACGAATCTGCGATTAAAGCTGACAAATTCCTAGTGATTGTACACGGCGATGCAGAAGATACAGTGAAAGCTCGCGCTATTTTAGCTGACTACGAAGCAGAACACATCAAAGCTTAAGTTACCCTACCTAAACACTTAAGCGCAAAGGCAGCCTCGGCTGCCTTTTTTCATATCTATGGTTTGACATTATTACAAATACGTAATAGTTATTTGTAATTGTCGGTCATTATCATTTCAAAAGACATCAATATAATGCCTCCCAACAGTTTTCGTGTGATAGCCGAGTTCGGTTGTCGCCATTCAAATTTTAGTTTTAAACGGGGGGAGTACGATGTCAAAGATCGTTGTTGTCGGTGGCGGTGCCGCTGGACTTGAATTGGTTACTCATCTTGGAAAGAGTTTTGCCCGTAACAATCAGCATCAAGTTGTATTGGTTGAGCCTGCAAGTCATCACTATTGGAAACCACGCTTGCATGAGATTGCTGCGGGTACGTTTGACGATGAACTGGATGCCGTGAGCTATTTACAACACGCTTATTGCAATCATTACCAATATATTCAAGCGTCAATGAACTCGCTCGACAGACAAGCCAAAACGATTGAGATTCGCGATGCTCAAGGTGAATTATCACAAGTAGAATATGATTATCTTGTGATTGCCGTTGGTGCTGTGAGTAATGATTTTAAAACGCAGGGTGTGAGCGAGCATTGCTTGTTTTTAGATTCTGCTAGTCAAGCTAAACAGGCTTGGGAGCAAATCAACCCATTACTAAAAACCAAGGGTGAGCACCACATTTCGATTGTTGGCGCTGGTGCAACCGGTGTGGAGTTGGCGGCGGAGCTGGCAAAAGTTAGCGCCAAATTAGAACGTTACCGAGAAGATACCAAACTCAATATTAGTCTGATTGAAGCGGCAGACCGTGTGTTGCCTGCGGGCCCTAAATCGATGTCAGCCAAAGTTGAATCTGCATTAGAAAAGCTTGGCGTCAATGTCCGTACTGATCTACGCATTCAACGTGCTCAAGATGGAAAGCTGGTTACAGCATCGGGAGAAATTATTACTTCCGATCTGCAAATTTGGGCTGCAGGGATCAAGTGCGCCGATTGGTTAACGCAATTAGATGGTTTAGATACTAACCGCATTAATCAACTGAAAGTCGATGCGACCTTACAAACCACTCGTGATGATGCGATTTTTGTCATTGGCGATAGTGCAGAATGCCCACAACCGGATGGCAGTTTTGTGCCACCTCGAGCTCAAGCCGCTAACCAAGCTGCGGGTCATTTAGCTGTGCAGCTTAAGCGGCTGCTAAAAGGCAAAGCGATCAAACCATTTGTGTTTCATGATGGCGGCATGCTGGTGGCCATTGGTCATGATTACGCTGTTGGTACTTTGATGAATAATAAGCTGGTTTTGCGTGGTCGCTTGGTACGTAACCTTTACGACACCATTTTCAGACTGCATCAGCGCATTTTGTTTGGTTGGGGAAGGGTGACTGCTCTCGTGGTGCTTAAACGTGTCAAAGGCTCGCTCAATCCTTTCTACAAACACAACATTTCTTAGTCTTAGAACTTAACTATTGAGAAGTGCACATGCACTTCTCGGCTTTTTATCCGCTCTATTCGGAACATTTTTATGTGGAACAAATTACGTTCATCACTGCCATTACAACTGGTGGTTGCCGCAATTTTAGCTTGGTTTGTTGCGAACCTATTGCCAAACCAGTTTAGCGTGGAACACCAAAATTGGATGCAGTTTATCGCATTGGGTAAGACGCTCTATTTGGGTTTGCTTAAAATGGTGGTCGGCATTGTTGTGATGCTGTCATTATTACAAGGTATTACCAGCATTGGCTCAACCATGCGTTTGAAGAAAACAGGGCGTACCACCATTCTGTTTTATAGCTTTACTAGCGCGATTGCTATTTCGTTAGGTCTAGGTGTGTCTCTGGCGTTACCTGATTGGCAGCCATTAACCACGGCAGTACCACTTGGTGACAATGTCAGTTTGATTAGCTCGGAAGCGACAGGTGGTGGTGCTATTGCTTCTAAGCTGCTCAACATGGCGTTAGTAAACCCATTTGCAGCGCTGGCTCAAGGCAACTTACTGGCGATAGTGGTGTTCTCGTTTATTCTTGGGATCGCACTGCTTTCAGCGCTTCCTGCAAAACATGCATTGTTCGATGTTATCGCTGGGTTCAATACTGCCGTGAATAAAGCGGTGAGTGTGATAATTCGCCTTGCGCCATTGGCTGTATTTTCAATTGTATTTGAGTTTACGTTGGCTGGCAGTGCAGGGCTGTTTAAACAGTTATTGATGTTTGCAATGCTGGTGTTTGCGCTGACTATGTTTCATGGTTTGGTTGTGCTGCCGAGTATTGCCAAGGTAGTAACGGGCATTAGCTATAAACGTCTGTTTAAAGCAATATCGGCACCAATGGCGATGGCGTTTGCTACGTCATCAAGCTCTGCAACGTTACCACTTTCAATGCAAGTTGCAGAGAAAGAACTTGGGGTATCACAGAGTACGAGTAGTATGGTGTTGCCACTTGGTGCAGTGATGAATATGGATGGCACGGCACTGTTTGAAGGTGTCGCGGCAATTTTCCTTGCCCAGTTATTCGGTGTGGATTTAACCACTTCTGGACTGGTGATGATCTTTATTATGGCGATGGTTTCTTCTGTTGGTGCGCCGGGTATGCCATCAGGCTCGATGTCAGGCATGCAAATGGTATTGCTTGCAGCGGGCATTCCGTTAGAAGCGATCGCCATTCTACTGATTATCGAACGCCCGCTTGATACGTTCCGCACTGCCGTGAATGTGGAAGGGGATTTAATCGCCTCTCTAGTTGTGGATAAATGGACTTGTGACGAAATGAAAGGAGAAGCGGCATCGAGACGATACGCCGCCCAGGAATGTAGAGTGAATTAGTTACAGAGCGCAAATATAGACCCGCCCATTATCCTCTGTTGGGCGGGTTGTGAGGCTTTAGAAGGCTTGGGGAATCGAGCAGAGAGGAAGTGGGTAAACGGTCTTTGACTAAAAAATGAAAATAATGCTGTTATTATTTGTACAACTATGTATAGTAGCCGAGCTCTGATCAAGAGTTGTTTGAAGATAAAAATATATAGTAAGTTTTCCAGTGTCATCCCTCGCCAGTTTTCCTCTGTAATCCCCATATTATCTATCCACATAAAATAACTATGTTCAGTGCACCTTAACTTTCAATATAAGGGGCATAATATGTCTAAAAAAACTAAAAATACCCAAACGTTTTTTGGGAAAAAAGAGCGTTCAAATTCAAACGTTGAAATTGAAACGGTTGCTACTAGCAATGAAAATACATTGTTAACCTCTTACTTAACGAGAATATCAAACTGTCAGTTTGGTGTTGTTATTGAGGAGTGCTACTAATGAAAAATAATGGGAGAAAGAAGATTTGGTTTAAACTAAAGAAAAACCAAAAATTTAAAAACTAACTAGTGCGATTAAGCACGAAGCAAAACAAAGTCACACAGTGACGATAATGGAAATATTTTAGCCCTGCACTGGCATGAGCGCAGAGGCCAAATGTTAAACGTTGCTCCACTAAATCATTCGCTAAATAAGTAGACTCTCCTCTCTAATACATGTTTATATTTACTTACATTTAGTATGAAACTTGTACATTTCGATTGGTTGTTAAATAAAGATCTGATTTATAACTAGTCGTAAGTCATAAATATAATTTATTTACATTGACTTAAGTTGATAAATATCGATCATTCAGACTGCCTTTGAGGCGTATGAAGATTATTAATAAATTAACTTAAAGAAAATTACATGAAATTTACAACCTTGAGTCTACTAGCAGCATCATTGCTTTGTTCAACATACACCGTAGCAAATACGGAAATTGCTCTGGGCACTATGTAAGCCCTAATGTGGTTGATGCGATGCGCAGCCACCATGGTGTTATCAGTGCCTTTGAATATCAATGGAAGTGTGGCTATTGTGCTGACAAGCGATGCAATCATTGATGAGCACTCTAGTGGTGTTAGATTGACGTCTGATGTTGCAGAAAACAAACAAAGTGTTGTAGTTCACGCTTATGGTACTGATGTAGAAGGTACTGCAGAGTTCAATATTGAGACAGCTCGCGGACGTATGCATACGATTCGTCTAGTTTTGGAAATCATCCAGCTACAACACATAAAGTGGTTATTGAAGGCTAAGATTAATAGACGCTAGTTATTTTTATAGATATGCATGCATATTAAATGTATGCATATTTTTTATGAACAGAACTTCCATTCTTATTCTATTGTTACTTGTCACTGTCAAACGATGAATGTTAATTATCACACATTGTGAGAGTCTTATATAGCTTAGGTCTTGTTTCTAAACGATCGTATTTAGATATTAAGTAAGCTAACTGGGCAGGTTTTTAAGTTCAGTCACCAAGAAATCAATAAACACTCTTACCTTGGGGCTAATAAGTTTCGTTTTCGGATACATGATCCACAGATCGGTGTCATCTTCTACCTCATACTCGGGAAGTACTCTGACTAATTTTCCGCTATCAAGCTCAGATTGAATATTCCATATCGAGCTCATGGCGATCCCGAGGCCGTTAACAGTCGCTTCTCTTAGGCAACTGCCATCATCCATTGAGACTATTTGACGAGCATTTTCTGGCGGGAACTTGGCGGTATCTGATGTTGCCCGGTTATGCAATCGCCGAGCTTGTGTGTGCTTGAACATCAGTAGTCGATGATTAGAGAGTTCATGCGGTGAGGTTGGAATACCAGCAGACTTTAAGTAGTTTGGAGAGGCACATAAAACTCGCCGATCTTTAGCTAAGCGTCTTACTCTCAGACGGCTATCTGGATTCCATGTATTGCGAAGCGCCACATCGATGCCTTGTTCGATTAAATCAATTTGTTGATCACTGAGTTTCATTTCCAACTGAATGTTTGGGTAACAATCAAGAAAGCGAGACAAAATTGGGGCGATATAACGCTGGGTAAGGGTGCTTGAGGCGGCGAAACATAAGGTGCCGCTATACTTGTTCTTATCAGTTGAGCTTAGATCATGAATCGCATGTTCTTGAATGAGTATTTCTTTAGCGATAGGAAGCAGCTTTTTACCCTCTGATGATAATGATAACGCTCGAGTGGAGCGATGAATCAAATCTACGCCCACTTCTGATTCCAGTTTCATGAGTCGAGCAGAGGCGACCGACTTTGACCAACCCAAGGCTTTTCCCGCCAAGCTGATATTTTTAAGCTCAGCAACTTTGACAAATAACTTCAAATTGTCCGTATCCATGCGATTTCCTGATCTAGCTCTGCTCATTAAGTTATAGCTGCTTTGTCCTGAAAGTACTGACACTGTCTCCTGAAGTGGCCGATTTATCACTTGATGGGCGTGACCTATGCTCAATAACAAGCTATGTAGAGACAACGCTGTGGAGACGAACAATGGAATACAAAAATTTCCAAACTTTTACCGTAGACGTGAAAGATGCGATCGCTTGGGTGACCTTTGACTTTGGGCCAGTAAACGTTCAAGGGCAGGAAATGCTGGCTGATCTTAGTAGTTTAGCGCTCAGATTGGAGCGAGATAGAGAAGTTAAAGTGGTAGTGTTTCAATCTGCTAACCCTGAAATTTGGGTGTGCCATTACGATACGAATCTACTGCGAGATATGTCAGAAGAGGCGGTTTCTCGTGATGAGGCGAAGCTGCTCGATCTTCAATCGGTGTGTGAGCGCATCAGTAAAGTGCCGCAAGCGACCATTGCTAAATTGGAGGGCTATGCCAGAGGTGGTGGTCATGAATTTGCTTTAGCTTGTGATATGCGATTTGCGGCGCGAGGTAAGTTTAAGTTCATGCAAATGGAAGTTGGTATGGGCATTTTACCGTGTGGTGGCGGGGCATCAAGAATGGCTCGACAAGTTGGATTGGGGCGTGCATTGGAGATTATTCTCAGTGCAAGAGACTTTGATGCCGATGAAGCGGAGCAATGGGGAACCATTAATAAAGCGCTAGAGCCTGACGAGATCGGCCCTTACGTTGAAAAGCTGGCAAATCGAATTGCTCAGTTTCCAGCTGAATCAATTAACGCCTGTAAGCAAATGGTCTACGAGTCGATTGATAAACCGATTGATGAGGCGCTTAAAGCCGAGGCTTATTGGTTGTATCAAGCCACAAGTAAAACCGCTGCAATCAAACGCTTCACTTGGGCAGATGAACAAGGCGCTCAATTTGATCTAGAGAATCAACGAAATTGGGAAGAGATGGTCATGCAAGTCCAAGGGATCCAAAAAGACGATTGATGCATTTGAGCCTTTATTTTCCACCTTAACTCGGGTTTTTAAGGCTTAAAAGAAACGTTCAGTTTTGCGCACTCTTGTTTGAGGTGTAACGACTACACTATTGAGATTAGCCAGTAAATCCATTGTGAAGGAGATAACTATGACAATACTGAGGGTAGGTGCTGTTGCGATACTGAGCTTGTTTACATTATTAAGTTATGCTGCGACGAATGAAGAAATGATCAGCAAAGAACGTGCGATTGAAGCCGCTCTTGGCGCGATAGGTGTGGAAGTATTAGGTGTTCGCCATGATAAGCCAGACAATCAGTGGGACGTATTTGTGAAACATGGAGAGAAAGCGTTTGAAGTCGAAATTGATGCTACTACCGGAAATGTGGTCGCGACCGAAGAAGAGAGCTTAGCGGAAATCAAAGCTGAGTTGTCCGGGGATTTATCACATGAAGGTGTGATAGGGGATGTCGATAAATAGCATTGAGTTATTTGAGCAAAAAACGCACCTACGTAGGTGCGTTTTTCGTGTGATGATGCACTTAGTGAACGTTAATTAGGCGCTATTTTTTCGACCAAGCAAACTTTTCAAATACTTTGTCTACTGGCGTATGTGCGACGTGATTGACGTAGTTACTGATCACTTTTTGAGATAGACCAAGAATCACTTCAAGCACTTGTTGATGGCCATAACCCGCCGCAAAAAATGCATCAAGCGCTGACTCTGAAACATTGCCTCGTTCACGTACTACGGCAAGAGTAAACGCTTTAAGCGCTTGTAGTTTTGGTGATGGAAGTATCTCATCATTGCGCAGGGCTTCAATTAGGACAGGATCCACATTCATCGAGTGTGCTATTCCTGTATGAGCTGGCACACAGTAGTGGCATTGATGTTCAACGTTAATGGTTTGCCATACCACAGTCAGCTCTTCGGCATCAAATGATGTGGCAGTAAAGAGTTGATGCAATTGAGTGTAAGCTTTTAGTAGCTCAGGTGATTCGGCCATGACAGCGTATAATCCAGGAATCATACCCATTTGCTTTTGAGCGCCTTCAAGAATCGCTTTGCTTTTTTCTGGAGCGGTTTCGACGGTGTGAAGTGTGAATTCTTTCATTGTTCATTCCTACTTTTAAGTGACTACTGGAATCTTCGTCGTTATCAAACGAACGTTGTCCCTGCCGTAGTTTGGACCTGGCACTAGATTGATAACAAACTTATGTACTGTAGATAGTTAAAGACCATTCATATGTCGAAAAACTTTCATCGCATTCTTCTTAAGAGCGTGAAGGATGGGGTTATGAGTCTCTCTGAGATACGCAGATCAATTAACCATTATTTTAGTCTTAAAATAGGGCTGGTGCTTGTACGGTGTGCTTCTGGGATATAAAGAATAAAAGTAAGAATTCAGATTATTAATAACAAGCAAATAGGTCATTGAATTATGTGATCTTATGTCAGTGTTAAAAGTGATTTATTAATATCATTTATCGTATTTTTTAACTTCTTTTATATTTGTGTTTGAGTGATTTACTGTGTAAATGATACCAATTTTCATTTGATAACCACTATTTAAAATTGGTATCGTTTTTTGTATCTGAAATATAATCAATTTTCGTTGAGTGCTATAGCGTTGAATTAACCGTATTTGTTGGCTTTGTGAGTTTGAGGTATTTTACTTAATAAAATAGCCCAGCTTAAAGGTTATGTATTTATAGTGATAATATAACTAATGTTGTTTCAAATAAGTCATATATCACATAGTGAGCAAATAAGTTGCGACAAAGATTATAACCAATAAATATTCCCTTGAATTTATCCAATAGAAACATTAGGGAATAATAATGAATAGAGAATCTATCGCTTCCTACATGAGTGATTTATCTCGGGCGATGCTTGCCCCGATATATGTGCTGCCGATGGTAGGGATGGCAATTGCCATTGGTGCTGCGGTTACAAACCCATCGATTGTTGCTGCCGTTCCATTCTTGGATAACGGGTTCTTCTCGGGTATGGCTCAAGTCTTAAAGTGGGGCGGATTAGCGGTAATCATTAACCTGCATATCATTTTTGCTGTCGGCCTATCTGTAGGTCTAGCGAAAAAAGATAAACATTTGGCTGGTTTTAATGCGCTTATTCTTTATTTGGTGTACCTGTATGCAATGAATACCTACCTAAAAGTCAATGGCATGCTTATCGACGGTAGCCTTGCTGGAAGTGGCCAAGCCAACGTTCTTGGCCTTCAGGTGGTAGATACCGGTATTTTCGTTGGTATGCTAATTGGTATTTTTAATGCGGTTATTCACAATAAATACAGCCAAAAAGTACTGACGGGTGCGTTGGCTTTGTATGGTGAATCGCGTTTAGTTCTTCTGATCATGATGCCAATTGCTATGATAATGGGGGCAGTCTTCTCTCATATTTGGCCTCCTGTTCAGCACGTTATTCAAGAGCTAGGTACACACATTATGGAATCAGGCCATATGGGTGTGGGTATTTATGGCTTTATGGAGCGTATTTTAATTCCTACTGGCCTGCATCACCTACTTTGGATTCCGCTGCACTTTACGGAAGTGGGCAGCTGTGCGGTGGTTTCTGGTCAAACTTATTGTGGTATTGAAAACATCTTCCTTGCTGAAATGACGGACCCAACTATCGAGAAGCTGTCTCACACGGTTGTTTATGATG
This sequence comes from Vibrio taketomensis, assembly GCF_009938165.1. Lineage (NCBI taxonomy): Bacteria > Pseudomonadati > Pseudomonadota > Gammaproteobacteria > Vibrionales > Vibrionaceae > Vibrio > Vibrio taketomensis. Next base: position 1,202,493 of record NZ_AP019650.1, on the reverse strand, counting down.
CTCGTTCATTAGTAAAGATTTTTGGTCTTACTGGTGCGGCTCTTGCGATGTATCACTGTGCTGATGCGTCTAAAAAGACACTGGTGAAGTCAATTCTGGTTCCGGCGGTTGCATCTTCTATCTTAGTTGGTGTTACAGAGCCTCTTGAATTTTCGTTCCTTTTTGTTGCGCCAATCCTATTTGTTGTTCACGCAATGCTAACGGGTGCTTTCATGGTACTCATCTCAATATTTGATATCTTAGCAATCGGTAAGGGTGGATTGATTGACTTTATTATGTACAACATCCCACTTGGTGTGACTAAGACCGGTTGGCCTTACTATATCCTGTTAGGTTTTGTTCAAGCAGCGACTTACTACGTTGTATTTAGACTACTGATTACCAAACTGAACCTTAAGACGATTGGTCGTGGTGATGCTGAAATGAAACTGCATACCAAAGCGGACTACAAAGCGAAGAAAGCGGGTGAGAAGTCTGGCAAAGTCAACGACATTGAAGTGGGTGTCTATAACTCGAAAGCCATCATTGAAGGTTTAGGCGGTAAAGACAATATCGTCGATGTGCAAAACTGTTATACGCGTTTACGTGTTGAGATTATCAACCCTGATTTGGTTGATGAAGCAAAGATTCAGGAAGCTAACCCAATGGGTATTGTGAACAAAGGTCAATCCATTCAAATTATCTTTGGCAGCCACGTTGCATCAGTGCGCCAAGAGGTGAATGACTTTTTAGCAATGACACCCGCTTAATTGTCATAGCGCTCCTAAATCCCTCATTGAAACAGCCGCATTGCGGCTGTTTTTTTACATAGCTGAAGCGATTGAACGATATTACAGCTAACAGACTCGGCCTAAACCTGCTTAACGCCTCGACTGCTTTTCATGCGCTTGACGCCATCAAGTATCAGTATTAGTAACGCCAAAATAATGCACAGATAAGTCGGGATCTCTTCCGTTGCTACGGTATCGCCGATCATTAAACCGACCAAAAAGATAAAGGTTGGTTCCACATAGCTAAGCAGTCCAAATATCGACACCGTTAGCTTAGAGTACGCATAGAGGTACAAAAGCATCGGGGTAATCGCAATCAGCGCTAAACCCAAGTAATACAAGTAGGTGGTCGCTGGCATCGCAAAGATATAGTCCGCCGGATACAGGTAGAACATGCCGATGATCATAAATGGTGTCAGAAACAGGTGATCAACAGTCAAACCAATATCGGTGCTGAGTGGAATAGATTTACGATGGATGAAATAGAGCGGGTAACCGATGGCTACCACAAGTACAACCCATGAAATACCTGCCGCCATGACATACGCGTAGAGTGTGCCAAGCACGGCAAATAAGCAGGCGAACTTTTGCAGACGAGACAAGCTTTCGTTATAGATAAAACGACCGACGACGACCATTACGATCGGCATGGTAAAGTAACCAAGTGCGAGGTTGAGTGTTTCACCATTGGCTGGCGCCCAAACAAATAGCCAATATTGTGGCGCGACCAGTAAAGCCGATAGGAAATATTTTGGCCACATTCTGGTGTCGGCCAATGCTGTTTTCAGCAGGTGCCCACGTTTTGATATCGCAATCATAAGAAGCAATACCAGCGCACTCCAGAAGATGCGCTGCACGGCTAACCAATGGCTTTCCCCACCTTGGATTAAACTCTGCATCATCGCAGGTTGTAACTGAACGTACGCTGGGATCAATGCAAATAGCATTGAGCAAACAATAGAAGCGATCACCCCTTTGCTTTGTTCAGAAAGCAGGGTGTTGTATTGACGAAACATGATAAAAAAAGAATAGAGTGAAATTGCCGCTACTTTGGCGATTTTACGCTCATTAGGCAATAGAAATTTACTTAAAAACCTGCCGAAGCAGGTTTTTAAGCGTCTTTAATTATCTGTTGTCTTGGGTTCTATCTTACTTACATGCCAAACTTTTAGCCTACAAAACGTAATTGTCCCCAAAACTTGTATCGGCTAGTCGTTTGAACCCGCCAAATTTTCTAGGTCAAAGACAATTTCGTTTAACGTATGACTTGCTTTGTAGTTATCGGTACTTTCTTTAAAACTCTTACCCCAACATACCCAAGGGTATTGAGTCTTTATCTCTGAGTGCTCGATTTTTAGGTCAACAATCATCGAAATGCAGCGTTGATAGCGCTAAAGCCTGATTTTTACAACTCGGTATACAGCGCGAGATACGACAGGATTTGTGTTGATTTTGTCAACAAAGCTCAATTGTGTCGCCGACGTGCTATTCACGTAGGCAGCAAGTTGTGGCATTACGCTACCGAAGCTTGCAACCATAGATTGGCGTTTTTCTGAACCGTACGTATCGCCCGGGACCAACCAACCATTATCTGGCGAATAAACGTTTTGATGTTCAGGTGGTACATCTGGTGCAGGTCGGTATCGACCACTTTCAAGGCATTGGCTCTTCCATGCGATACTAATTGGTGTGTGTTTAGGCAATTCGTATAACATCACGTGACCAAAGTCATTCTCCATTGGTTCATCGATATCCAGAAGGTCAAATTTGACGCGGCCATCGATTGCGCTGTTAGCTTTCATGTTTGCTGCGTTGGTATGCACCATAAATGGGACAGGATTTTCGATGCCCAATAATGTTTCAGGAGATGGCATTGTGTATCCAATGCCAATAGTGCCGCGTTCATAAGCATCCAACGAAACTTCAAAACCTTCGAGTAGCTGAATCGTTGCGTAAGCCCCAAAGTCTAGCTGGCCGCGAATCTTTAGCGTATCTTGGGTAGAGAAGTATGAGTTTTCATAAAGTGGTTGAGCAATACTTGCATTGAATGCTGCCTTAGGTTTCTCAAAACAGGTTTTGGTAGTGGGATCAATCCATCTGAGAACTTAGCTCCGGCGCCTGCCGTCATTTTCGCATAAACGGCATTTTCATACCAAATATTGCACTTGGCGCAGTTAAACCTGCTTCGCCTCTAAAGCCCACGGTAACGCCAGCGGTTATACGTTGACCCGCTGTGAGTTTGTTAATTAAATCGAGACCTTTGATTTTGGAAAGGCGATATCAAGCTCTCGAGAAATACCAATAGGGTCGAAACCAGCAGATACTTCTTGCTCACTACCTACTTGGAAGGTATTAGTAATGCTCGCATCTACCCCAACTTCAGCACGGACCATATAAGCGCCGTTGTCATACTCGGTTTTATCTGTGGTAAGAAATTAGTTTTATTATCGACTACAGCACAGGCTCGAATAGGACCAACATATTCACATCTACTTTCTTTGATGCTTTATTGATCGTTTCGGTTTTGCTGGGAAGCGCAGGTTGTTAACTGCGATTTTTGCACCGTCAAAGCGAACCTCAGGTTGAATGTGGGTCAATGCGCATCATCTCTTGGTTGTGAGTCGCCAGCTCACTTAAGGCTCGAATAGTAGACTCGTCAACGTCACTGACTACTGTATTAAATCCAGGAATTTGGCCATCAAATAATTGGAAAGGGTGAGCTTTTGTATAGCTTTTATGTGACTCATCTTCAACAACCACGTAGAGTATATCGTTGTGTAAAATTAGAGCTCCAACTTCATGCTCCAACGGAGGCTCGGTAGGTAGTTCAGGAACAGTGATAACGTCTTTTCTCGATATTCTACGTGTGAAGTTTCAATCGGTACGGGTAGAGAGCGGTAGGTCTCATTTGTACCTTCAACGACAAGTGTCACAAGGTAATTGAGTCAGGTTGAACATCAACAGCTATTGTAGATCCGGAAGCGACATCATAAATGATAGGGCTTCAGGATTACCTTGTGCATCAATCTCGACTACTTCAATTTTGTAGTGATATCTACCATACGCCCTGCTTTTGAGGTGACAGGGATCCACTCTAGGTTGAGCTCGGTACTTGAAGTTTGCAAAGCAAATTGTACTGGGTAGATGTTGAGCTGCTGTTCAGGTTCCGTTAGCTCAACGGATATAGCGACTTTCTTGGTTTCATCTGTCGGATGTAAAGCATAAATCGTGGTGTTTGAATCAGCGAGTGTAGAGTCGTAGGTAAAATGGGTTGTATTACCATGCTCGATCGCCGTGGCCGCGGGTGCGCTCCAACGAACAAGGCCATTGCCTGATGTTGGTGCAATGGTAAAGCTGCTGCCTTTGATTGCTGTTTTTAGTATTAAAACAAGTTTGTTGCTCTTGAATTAATAAACAGTTGTTGGGAACTGCGACAGTTGCTTTATTTTCATCTCCGTCAGAACCTCCACATGCTGCCAATAAAGAAGTGATTGCTAATGCAATTGATGATTTCGTAAGCCGATTAACGTTTGTTGATAAATATTTCATTCGATTATTTATTGTTTGAAATTTTGGGCGCGGAATTTTAAGTTTAAGTCTATTGTTTTACTACATTTTTATTGTTTATATTGAAGTGAAGCTAATTTTAAATATTTCAATCGAACAAATTAAAATCAATTGTTTTATATTATTTGTAAAACTTAAGATGTTGATAATATAACGTTGATTAATTGTTTTTGTAAGTGTTGTTTTGGTTTTTATTGATGGTTTTTGATGTGTATATTTATTCAATTGTTTTGAGAAAATAGTTATAACTATACGTTGTAGACCCTATGTGCTTGGTTCCGTGAGAATAACCTGGTTTGTAGACAAGGTAACTCGTCCTTTGGAAGCTAGTCACAGCCTAAAATCCTGCATATTTAAGTGACCGAAGGTTACCAATTCCTACCAGTTAGAAAATTGAGTTGGCTAACTTTTGCTCAAAAACAGTCACGCATCATGTTGCTTTGGCTGTTTGTTCTCATCAGGTAAGATGAAAAGTAAAAATCTTAATATAATTATCACTTGGTGATAATTTATCGAATATCAAACCTAGTAATACATGCTGCTAGAAGGCACCCTGATGATTAGAGATACCAATCACACTTTAATGGTGAAAATCATTTGGTGAGAAAATGGATGAAGAGGATTTATGAATCAGGTTATATCAGTAGGGCCACAGGAGTCGTTTTTAGTCGCAATTTGTGTACTGTTTTTAGGTCAGTTTATTAATTCAAAATTGCCAATTCTTAAAAAATACAACATTCCAGAACCTATCGTTGGTGGTTTGATTGTGGCGTTTGCCATCACCACCATGCACTTTAATGGCATTGACTTAGAGTTTAGCTTGCCATTACAAAACACGTTTATGTTGATGTTCTTTGCTACCGTTGGTTTAGCCGCTAACTACACACAGTTAGTGAAAGGCGGGGCAAAAGTTTTCGCGTTCTTAGCCATTGCATCAATCTATATCGTTATTCAAAACGTGGTTGGCGTGTCGTTAGCGAGCGTCATGGGGCTTGACCCGCTTATGGGCTTGATTGCCGGCTCTATTACACTGTCAGGCGGTCACGGAACGGGTGCAGCTTGGTCACAAACATTCCAAGATGTGTATGGGCTAAATAACGTACTTGAAATCGCAATGGCATCAGCAACCTTTGGTTTGATTGCTGGTGGTATTATTGGTAGCCCAGTGGCGCAGCGTTTGATTGAAAAGCGCAATTTAGAATCGAGCTACGGCCATACTAACCAAACGCACAAAGAGTTCCCTGAACTGGTTACCTACAACGAACATGAAGAAGACCGTGTGACGGCGAAAAAAGTAGTTGAAGGTTTAGCGCTGATCTTACTGTGTGTGACTGGTGCCAGTTATTTAGAAAGTTGGGTTAGTTCATTTGGTATCAAATGGTTAATGATCCCAGATTTTGTGTATGCACTCTTTATCGGTGTGGTGATCACTAATATTCTTGAAGTAACGAAAGTACGCCAACTGGATTTAGAAACGATCGATATTCTAGGTACGGTTTCATTGTCTTTGTTCCTAGCTATGGCGTTAATGAGTCTGAAATTGTGGAATATCTTTGATTTAGCAATTCCATTCTTGATTATTTTGATGGTGCAGTCGGTGATTCTGGCGCTGTTTGCCTACTTTGTGACGTTCCGTTTGATGGGCAGCAATTATGATGCAGCAGTGATTGCCAGCGGGCACTGCGGCTTTGGTTTGGGTGCGACCCCTACAGCGGTAATGAACATGGGGACGATCGTTAATCGTAATGGCCCATCGCCACAAGCGTTTATGGTGGTGCCAATTGTGGGTGCATTCTTTATTGATATCGTTAACTTAGTGATTCTGCAAGGCTGCATTGCGTTTATTCACTAATAGCTAAAGATTCCTAATGCCCAATATGTCGTAGTAAAAAATGCCACTCTGTAGAGTGGCATTTTTCGTTTTAGACCAGCGTTAGATTTTATAGCGGTCGATTTCTTCTCGTAGATTTTCCGCCAATTTGGCCAGCTGGAGCGTCGCTTCACTGCTTTGCTCTGCACCTTCTGCGGTTTGGTGAGCAATGGTGCTGATTGCGGAAATATTCGAGTTAATTTCTTCCGTTACCAAGCTCTGCTCTTCGGCCGCCGTCGCAATTTGTGTATTCATGGCATTGATTTCATCGACGTTGGCTTTGATTTTTGCAATGGATTCACCGGCTTCAATCACTTTTTCTACTGTGCGACTGGCATTTTCAGCGCCATTTTCGAGTTTTTGCATCGAGTCAGCACTGCATTGTTGCAGCCGTTGAATGGTCTCCATGATCTCTTTGGTTGAAGCTTGGGTGCGGCTTGCCAGAGTTCGAACCTCATCGGCGACAACCGCAAAGCCACGGCCTTGTTCACCGGCGCGTGCTGCTTCTATCGCTGCGTTCAATGCCAGTAAGTTGGTTTGCTCGGAAATCCCTTCAATCACATCGACCACGGAGCCAATTTCTGCTGAATGCTCGGCGAGGGTGTGCATAGCTTCAACCGATTGTTGCAAGTCGTTTGAGAGTTGCTCCATCATTGTAATACTTTGATTGACAATATCATTGCCATTATTTGCCGCTAAATCCGCTTGATCCGATGCCATCGCTGCCATATTGGCACTTTGAGCCACTTCGTGCACGGTGGCGCTGAATTGGTTAATCGCGGTAGCAACTTGAGTGATTTGCTCAAGCTGGCTAACTATGCTTTGTTTTGCTTGGTTTACGACCACGGCATTCTCTTCTGAAGATGCTGCAAGCTGTGATATCGAGTCGCGGTTGGTTTGCACCACATGCTGAAAGTTGTCGACGATTTGGTTCACTGAGTTTGCGATGTTCGCAAATTCATCGTTGCCGATAATTGCAATACGCTGGGTTAAATCCCCTTGAGCAATTTTCTCTGAGCTCTCTTGCAGCAACTCGACGGCATGGTTGATTCGACGAACAATCATCACCGCCATTACGGTAATAAACAACACTAAAATAAAGGCAATGGCACTAAATACCACGATAAAGTTAGCGGTATTCTCTTCTGCTTGTTCAAAATTGGTTTTGCCTTCTTGACGCTGCAGATTGAGGAACTCTTCTGTGTGCTGATAAGTTTTGGCAAAGAGTGGGTTAATCTTTGTTAGTAGGATGAAGTTCGCTTGATTAAAGTTTTGTTTTTCCAATTCTTCAATCGCTGGCATAAAACCCGTATCGGTGATTGAATCCAGATTTTGCGCCAGTTGCTGTACTACTGCCAACTCTTGAGCAGTGAGTGGGGAGTTCATTAGCTCCTCGTCAACAATACGATGTAAGCTCGCTAGAGAGTCTTTGATTTGGGTAACATGCATATCAATTGGATGATCATGCATGCTGGCAAATTGGGAGCCTGGTTGATGTTGAAAAGCGAGCAGTAATGCACTTCTCGCATTTCCCAATAGGTCTACAATACGCCCCGTTCGCTCAGTATGTTGCATACTTTGGGTGTAAAGTTCTTCGATATAACCCGAGTTGGTTTGCATACCAGAGATGCCTTTATAACCCAGTAGAGCAAAACCAAGTGCCATCATAATGACGCAGAGTTTTAAACGAAAACTTACGCTTTCCACTTTTGATAGCAAGCTATTGGACGAACGGTTATTACTGTTAGAGATCATATATGCCTCATATCGCAATGTTTATAGTATTTAATTATTCTAAAATTAATGAATTGAGCGAATTATGTTGATGTAAATCAATGAATACTAGAATAAAGCAATCGCGACATGAAATATGCTTATTTTGTCTCGTTTTGAAACGAAAATTCTGTGCACGTGATTAATATATTTTGATGATATTTATAAACTATTGGGGCTTTTGATAGATTGAAAAGCAAAGAACAAGGAGAAATTCAGGCAGTCCTAAATTGATCAATTTAAAATGACTAACATTCTAGAGATGGTAAGTGAAGGATTCAGTATTCCATTAATAAAGGGGCTCATAAAAAATCAGAACCCCCAACTTTATAAAAAATTATTGAGAATTGGTGAGCTCTTCATTTACCCAATATTTCGATCCCGTAATATTGGCATCGATTAATAAACCTTTCGTGTCGAGCTGATAAATCGCGACACCACCATTATAGTGAGCGCTCAGTTCTTCCCCTTCATCGCCCGCAATCGCAGAAGCTTCGCTTGCGGCTTCCCAGCCTTTTTCGATGAAATCATCGAATGCTGATTTGCTATCAAACAGAACCACTTGTTGGTAGAACTTACCGCCAATGCCAAGAGCTACGCCAAGCCCAAACATGCGCATGTATGTACGTTGATTGGTTTCTCGATTGACTGCGACGCCAGAGCCTGAGTTGGTGTGGAACATTAGTGAGAACTTACGAGAGTCAAATACCGCATAACCATAAGCATTATCGTAAAGGTTTTTGGCTTTTGGATCTTGATTAAACAGTTTTACTAGTGCGGTTTCAGACATTAAATCAATGGCTTGCCTTGCTTCTTCTGGTGTGTCGCCTTCAATCAGTTCATCGATTTTTTGCTCTGCCGCATTAAGCCATTCTTTACTTTTCTCTACACTTGCGTCGGTCCAGTCGCCAATGGTGTCAATGGCTTCTGATGACCAATCTGAGAGGTTGTCCCAAGCGTGTTGAGAGAAATCTTTAGTATTGTCCCAAGCCTCTTTTGCTCCATCTGAGATGGTTTCAGTTAAGTTATCAAATGTGGCCCCCACTTTTCCCCAGCTGGCAACTGCTGGAGAGCAACTTAGTGCAGCAATGATGGCAATGGCAATTGGCTTTTTCATCATAATTTACAGCCCTTAGATTTCGTTGATGGGGTAACTTACACACTCTTTGATTTTAGTGGTGGAACCGCTGAGCTGCTGGAATTAAAGCTTGGGTAGAGTTGTGCTTGAATGGTCGCGACTTGTTGTTCAAACAATTTTTTGTCGTTGGTTCGATTACTTTTCGCGATCGCTACCCATTGCAAACCGGTTTCATCAACATGTTCAAACTCAATTTGTAATTCATATTTACGAGCAGAAGATAATCCGACTAAAGTGCCAATCGATAAGGCGATAGGCGCAGTAAATAACCCCAAGGATTCTGGACATATCATCCATACGACGCTTGCGGTAATCAGACCAATGGAGATAACTCTAAGAATATGATCTTTAAATTGGTTAGTTTTGACTCGTGCATCTTTGATTTTGTCAGTTGGGTACTCATCCTTTTTAAATCGGATCTTGTGGTCGCAAATTTCAAAGTCATTGGCGGTTATCAAAACTAGCTCCTTGTCTGTTTCTCTATTGATTTAAACATCATACAGATTAGACGATAAAGTAGGGCAAAGTCGGGATGTTCTAGTGAAGTGACTCGAGAAATGCCCCCCATGAGGTAAGAGCCCAAAATCAAATTTTGGGCGTGTGAATCGTTAAGCCCAGGTGAGGATTTGCCAGTTTGGTCGATTTGCGATTGCTCTTAAACGTGGGCATGGATTCACTAAATAGGCGAAATCAGCATACTCACACAGGGGAAGATCGTTGATTGAATCGGTATAGAAATGCACGCTTGTGTAGTGGTGTTTTTGGGCGGCTAGCCAATCGTTCAAACGAGCGACTTTTCCTTCACGATAACTTGGAATCCCCTCAATTTCAGAACTATAGCAACCATTTTTGATTTTCATATCGATTCCCAATGCATGGGGAATTCCAATACGAGAGCCGACCGCTTCAACCACAAAACTCACGGTGGCGGAAATGATCAGCATGTCGATATGCTCTCGCTTGAGCTCGGCAATCAGAGAGCTGGCTTGCGGAAAAACCTTAGGTAGTATGTATTGGCTGATGCACTCTTCAACTAATGCGTCCACGGTTGATGTAGGAAGACTTGCAAGGGGTACCATAGAAAACTTTAGGTAGTCTTCCATGTTCATTTTACCTTCGGCATACGATGCCATTAGGTGCTGATCTTGCTCAAGAAAGTTAGCTTGCGTGGCGATTCCTTTCTCTACCAAAAACTGATTCCAAATCGATGAGCAATCACCGTTTATCAGCGTGTCGTCCATATCGAAGACATACAAAGGTCGGGGCATAGTTAACCTTACTTGAACTGTTTTGTTTGGCACCAATTATTGCAGATTTGATGCGATTAAAATGTGAGAGTGCAGCTGTAAGCGACAAAACTAATCGTAGCGGGAAAATATGACAACTGATCGCAGTTTGTATGACGCAGAAATCGAGGCCGTAACTGGCTCCCAAATGGCGAGTTGACTTGGTTCACATAAGTCGTTAACGATTTTTGATTTAGAACCACTAGATCTTCAAATCATTGCCTTGTCTGCAATCCAAGTCATTCTCGCTGAACTACGCACCTTGAGGTGACTTGAGTATAATGCTCGGTAAATTTCAGATTAAAGATAAATGATGAGAAAGTTTTACGTAGTTGAAGGGGATATTAACGCTAAGAAGCAGAAGTTGGCGTATCCTAAATTGGCGTTGTGCGATAAGTGTGTGGCCACTTATGTGGTGATCAGTGAAGGTGAGCGCACTTATCAAGAGTGCGCGAAATGCGGTCAAGATGATTAACTCTTTATCCTATTGAAACAAAAAGCCCCAGCAATTCGCTGGGGCATTTTGTTATACGAGGGTGTTGTAGATTGAAATTGCTGCGAGTGAAAGGAATATTCCAGCACAGCACTGATTGAAAAGTCGCCCTTTGGTGACCAGTACAAATTTCACTTTATCGGCGACGCGCGCGACACAAAATTCGACGAAAAACTCAATACATAGGAAAGTTAGGGTGATCACGACAAACTGGGGAATAAAAGGTTTTTGTGGATCAATAAATTGCGCTAAAAACGCGGTGAAGAACAGCAATACTTTAGGGTTTGACAGTGCAGCAAAGCAGCCTTGACGGAACAGGTCACGGCGCAGTAACACAATCGGATTGTTTGAGTCTGCAAGGCTCAAAGCTGGTGCCGAAAACAATTTATATCCTAACCAAGCTAGGTAACTGGCACCTAACCATTGTAGTCCCACCATCAATTGAGGCTTGGTTTCTAGAACGGCGCCTAATCCAAGCATTGATACGGTAATTAATACAAAGAAACCAACAATACCGCCATAAATGGTCCAAATTGTTTTTTTGTAGCCATATTGTGCGCCGTGGCTTAATGCCAGCAGTGCATTGGGGCCTGGAACACAGGCGAGGCCAAATGCCGCAACAACAAATAAGCCCCAAACTTCGAACGCCATAAAATACCTAATAAAGAGATGGTTAACACCGCGAGTATCACATGCTGAGTAAATTGAGTGTGGTAATATATGGACGTATAATGTTTGTATATAGACAACGTTGAATCACAGCTATGACACCAGCCAAAGGGATCCGCTTCCTGCTCATTCCATTACCTAATTTCAATATGCTGCCGTTTGGCGCATTTCTCGATAAGTTGCGTTTTTCCGCTGATGAAGACGATAACAGTCAACAGCGTTTTTGTTCATGGCAAGTGATGGCGAATGAGAGCGGATTGATACTGTCGAGTAGCGGTATTCCGGTGATGGTTAAACGCACGCCAAGTGACGTTGAGCTGACTCATATCGATTATGTGGTGTTGTTTGGCAGTCGCTCGGCGAAAGAGTCGCAGCAACAGGCGAAAGTGTATGGCGCTTTTTTGAAAAAAGTTGCCGCTGTTGGTGTGCCGATTGTTAGTGTCGACAATGCCTGTTTTACTTTGGCAGAACTCGGACTGCTCAACGGTCATCAAGTGGTTGTGCATTGGCGGCATCACCATGAATTTAAAGCGGACTACCCACAAGTAACGGTGCGTGACGAGCAGCTCTATCACTTTGATCGCAAGGTAATCAGTTGTACTGGTGGCAGTGCTACTATCGATTTAGCGATAGCCATCTTACAACGCCATTTAGGGCAAGCGTGGGCAGAAAAAGGCTTAGCCGATATGCTAGTAGACGAAACTCGTGCTAACCACCATAAACTGAAATCTTCACCACAAGCAAGGCACACTAACCGACATATTGACCGAGCGATTTCTCTGATGCAGGAGCGAATGGCGCATGATGTTAGCGTGGATCAAATCGCTCTTAGTATTGGTTTAAGCCGTCGTCAACTCGACCGCTTGTTTGAGCAATTGTTTAGCGTATCGACCCATCAATATTGGCAAGAGATGCGTATGCGGCATGTGGAGTGGCGCTTGCGCCATTCCAGCCATAGTTTGACTCAACTCGCGGATGAAGTTGGGTTCAAAGACAGCAGTTATTTATGCAAAGTTTTTCGTCAACGCTTTGGTATGTCACCGATGCAATATCGACAAGGCGTGAGCAACAACGCTCAATAATGGTCGTTGTTGCAAACAGAGAATCTAGGTGCGTGTATGGTCGATCTTAGGGCGATCAGTGCCATTGAGTAGCGAAATGGCTGAACGCAGTTGGTTATGTCGTGCAACGACAGTTTGTTCAAGAATAGCGCTTGCCCAATCAGGTAAAGATGGTTCGATGGCATAAAATACCCACGCCCCTTGGCGGCGATCTTTTATGATGCGATTGCGACGTAACACGGCCACAGCACGTGAAATTGCTGGTTGGGTCTCTTGTAGCGCTTCGGTTAGTTCGCTGACGGTGAGTTCATTTTCGATATGCAGCAGGCTGGCAATCATCAATCGTGTTTTATCCGATAGACATTTAAATAGCGTGTTGGTGTCTAAGCTATCTTCTGCCTCTTCACTTTGCACCACGCTAAATAAGTGGATGCGTTTCTCTAACTCGATTAAGGTCGGCTCGAAGTCATCATTGATCGCTTTGAGTGTCGGCTGTGGAATATCCCAAGCAATCATCTCGCTAACACCAGGAATGGTTGCGCACTCCGCTTGTGCAGAAGAGCAGAGTGTGATTAAAAAATCGAACGCTTTACCATCAAACGTTTCAAGCGGTTTTGACTCGATATTGTGTGTCGAGTATCCATGAGCTTCAAGCGTGCTAAAGGTACGTGGGTCAATCTCTTTTGGAGAACTTCCGGCACTGAATGCTGTAAATTTGTCGCTGTAGTCTCGATTGATAATTGCTTCGGCAAGTTGTGAACGGGCTGAGTTTCCTGTGCACACGAATAGGATGCGTTTTTTCATGGGATCTCCGAAATAAGCGCAGCGATAATACTAAATGCATCTAGGCTGTTCAATGGATGTTAGCTAGGCTCTTACGCCCAACTAACCCTTAGGAGCTGGGTTCACGAAGGGACAATTGGGCTGCTGGCAAGGTAATAGCGCGCTCTTGTCTAATCTAAAACATCATGGCTAAGTGAAAAACTACTGACTAATCGCTATCTGTCTAGATTTGCCGTCATCAAGCGGGCTAAACGCTGAAAAGTGTCGAGATCTTGCGAAGACAGACCCGCTTTCATTTTTTCGAAAATCACCGCATCGATATTCGCAAGCTTGGCCATAATCGCTTGACCGTCGTCAGTTAAGCGCAAGCACTGACTGCGTTTGTCTTCAGGGTTAGGCTGCTTGGTGATGAGTGTTTGCTCGAGCAAGGTATTCAGTAGTCGAGTGACCTGTGCTTTATCGCGGTCAAGTAGGTTGGCAATATCGACAGCGGTGCATTGAGGCTTGCTATTGATAATTTTGAGGACTCGAACATGCATTGGGGCGATATCGAGCTCCAGTGCTTCAATTTGCTGCTGCATATTTCTTTTTAGTGAGTGGACTAGCTGAAAAAGGCTATCCATAGAGTTTTTATTAGACATCAATACTCGCTCATCAAACTAGTTGACATTGTCAATTAATACAATTATGGTTGATATTGTCAACTAAGTTGAAAATGAAATCAAGTCAGCAAAATGGGATGTCGTTCGAATTGAGATGCCATCAGATTTTGCTTCAAACTCGTTATTGAGGAGTGAGACCTATGAGCAGCAAAGAAAAACAGTACCGAATTATTATCGAAGAAGTCGAAGTTGAGACGCCAAATCGACTCGAGTTTGAATTTCAGGATCGTGAAGATTTGTTCAAGATCGTCGAGGGTGTAAAGCAGGGCAGTAGCCTTGAACCGACTGATGCTACCAGACTGGCTGTTGCGTTGCGTTTACTTGGCCCGATAATGATGAAAGATCGCAAACATCCACTGTTTGTCGACTTTATGCCTCACTTCAAGAGCTTTATGCATAACTTGAAATCGACGGTGAAAAAGACGCTTAAATCGACGTCCAATTAATAGTGACACCGTTACCTCTGATTTTGATTGGTTGGTTATCATGGTTAGGAATTGAGCGTTGATTGAAAAACGCATGATGCTGATTTAGGTCTAAACTCAATGGGATGTCATCAATCAAGAGAGGGATAATTATGTCAGTGGTTGTCGTTTATCATAGTGGTTATGGGCATACCGAGAAACAAGCGCAGGCAGTGGCTGCAGGAGCCAACGCAACTTTGGTTAAGATTGACGAAAACGGTGAACTGAGTGAAGAGCAGTGGCAAAGTTTGGATGCTGCGAAAGCGATTATCTTCGGTTCACCTACCTATATGGGTATGGTTTCTTGGCAGTTCAAAAAGTTTGCTGATGCTTCAAGCAAGCGCTGGTTTGCCATGGATTGGAAAGACAAATTTGCCGCGGGTTTTACCAACTCGGCATCGATGAATGGTGATAAGGGCGTTACTATCTCTTATCTGATCACTTTGGCAATGCAGCACGGTATGGTTTGGGTAGGCACTGGATTAATGCCGGCTAATACGAAAGCGGCTCAACGTGATGATGTGAATTATCTGGGTGGTTTTTCGGGTCTGTTGTCGCAAAGCCCTGCAGATGCGTCCCCCGATGAGGCTCCGGGAGTTGGCGATCTTGAAACTGCGAAAATCTTCGGCGAGCGTGTCGCCTCGTTTGTGAAGTAACCGTTAGCTCTGTCTATATTGACGAGTTAACCCATTTAGCTGAGAAAAGAAAAGGTCACAAGTCCTGTGACCTTTTTTAGTACTAAAATATTGTACCTAAGAGGGTTGCCTAGTCTGGCAGGGGGAAGAATATTTCAAGAAGCACATTACTCTTGGAGTTAATAGCTTCTTGAGGGTAATGGTTTGTCGCCCGGTTACTTCGCTTTGCGATCTTCAATACGCACTTCAGAAACTTTCGCTAGCGCATCTGGACGAGCTAGGTAAGCCTTAAAGCCAAGTGAAAGTGGCTCACCAGCGCGCTCTTTACGGTTCTTACCTTCAGTAAACGCCGCGAAACCGTCACCACCATCGGCTAGGAAGTTATTGGTGACCACGCGGTACACGCGTTCATCAGTGATGTCTTTACCGTTAAGTTTCAGTTCAAGTACACGCTCGCCAACCGGTTTAGATGAGTCATACGCCATGTAAACACCGCTTGAAACCTGCATAACACCGTTTGAAAGACCAGCGGCATGCTCCATTAGAGAGCGAATTTGCTGACCAGTCAGATCCATCACTACTGGGTAGTTAGGGAACGGTAATGAGTCGATCACATCGCCGTAAGTGATGTCGCCCGCTTCGATATCAGCACGGATGCCGCCGCTGTTAGTAAACGCAAGTTCACCATCAGGGAAGTTAGGCATCATAGAATCCGCTACAAGGTTACCCAGCGTTGAAGATTCACCGTATGAACGGATCAGCGTGTTTTCAGTGTGCGCTAGCTTTTCGCTGACGATTTTATCAACCACAGCTTTCCATTTGTCGATGCGCGCTTGTGTTTCTTTGTCAGCTGTCCACTCATCAGCCCAAATGGTTTTTAGTGAGAAATCGTAGTCTTTGATCTTGCGCGCTTTCTCATCGAAATCGATGGTTAGCTTACCCACGTTGATGCCGTAAGCATCGGTAGATACAACAAGCGTATCGTTGACTTCGATAACTTCTGGTGTACCCACGTGTGCGTGACCAGTCACTAGAATATCGAGACCTTTCACTTGTTTTGCCGTTTGAATGTCTTTGTCTAGCGCACGACGAACATCATTGTTTCCTAGGCTAGATTGACGAGCAGGTGTACCTTGGTGAACCAGCAAAATGGTCACGTCAACTTGTGGGCGAAGTTCATCTAGGTATTTTTGTAGGTATTCAATTTCATCACGCGCTTCTAGGTTTTGACGCATGTTTGCTGCAACTGTGTCATAGAAGGCGAATTTGCCGTGCAAACCAATTACACCAAGCTTTAGACCGTCACGCTCAACGATAGTGTATGGCTTATCCCAGAAAGGTTTATCAGTTCCTTCAAAGAACACGTTACCCAGCAAGATTTCGAAATTTGCTTTTGCTAGCTGAACAAGGGTGTTGTCCCAGCCGTAGTCAAATTCGTGGTTACCGATAGAAGCAATGTCATAACCCATGCTGTTCATTACATCGATAATCGCTTCGCCTTCGGTCAACGTATCCACTGTTGAACCAGAGAAGTAGTCACCTGCATCTAGCACGATGGTGCTTTCTGGGCTTACCGCTTTTTCTTGCTTAATGTAGGCCGCTACATTCGCAAAACCACCGACTGCGCGCTCTTCATCAATGTAGCGAGCAACATACGGATCCACCTTTGCGTGAATATCGTTGGTGTAGATAATTGTGAGGTCTTTTGCACACAGCGGAGTAGCCGCCATTGCGATCAAAGATGCAAGCAAACGTTTTTTCATGTTCTTCTCCTTAGATAAACGGGCGGCAATATACGGAAACGTTTGGCTATAAATTACGAAGTGCATCACATTTTGATTTTCGAAAATGAATAGAATTACGCGATTTTCATTTTTTGTTGCTATCTAAGTGCTTGATTTAAACGTTTGCAAAAGTCGCCACTGCAAAAATCTTGGTGTGGCCAATGCGCCAGAATACGAATATAACGTGCGTCCGTTGGGCTTTTTGTCGATGCGTTGCGGCGCGTGTTCGGCAACGCCACCTATGCTTGATAACCAAAGTTATGGTTTGATGTGGCGCTATTGGCATCAGCAGATTGCCCTGCTGACAGGTAAGCGATGTCCGAGTTGTGCGTCACGTAAGATCAAACGTTTTGGACAAAGTGCAAACGGCAAGCCGCGCTTGTGTTGCAATCAATGTGACAAGACATTCTCTATTCGCACCCCAGTGATGAAAGGGCAACAAGCTCTGGTTGAGCAAATCCAAGACCAATTACAAACCGCGGCAAATGGTGATTTATTAAAGCAACTGGCCGCGCAAAAAGGTGTGCATTTTGATCGCGCTTGTGAGCAACTAAAACGCAGCGCACTGCAAGCGCTTTGGCTCGAACCATCCGCCACTCAAATGGCAAGCGTGGTCTTTACCTTGCCTTACAAAGGTAAGGGCAATCAGTTGTGGGGTATTGTTACCACCGATAAGCAAACTGGCCGCATTTTGCATATCAGCACGACTTTGTTTCCTGTCTATTTACCGACATTAGGGCGGTATCAAAGTTGTGTTGACGCACCGCCTTTACTGACTCAAGCCAATGACAGCTCGATTGAGCTCGCTAACAAACAAGAACAACGGTTTTTACTTAGACAACAATTTGATCGTTGTGATTTTGGCCCGGCAATACTAGGTAATAAAACCCATAGCCATGCATTGCCAGTACTAACCGCTCATGCCCACTTTTCTGTCTTGAACAGCTTAGATCATGGCAACAGTGGGGGCGTTCACGCCCTTTATCACGAGGTTTTTTTGCGTGGCGCGTGCATTACTCAATTTGCTCATGCAGTGAAGAATCATCATATGGCTCTGATTTATGTAAAGGGTGAAACTAAGGGGGAGTTACAACTTGCCAATATACGAAAACTTGGCTGGTGGCAAAATCAATGGCAAGAATATCGAGATGAAAGCGGAACAACCAAAGCTTACTCAGTTTTGGTCGGTAAAAGTGAATTGTTACCTGAAGAGATTTGTTTAAGCACGGCCAATCAGGCGGTGGAATTTATACAACAAAGAATGCAAAAGCTGGATCTTGCTCAGTTTACCGCTTCTAGGGTTGAAAGTCTGATGGTTGCTTTGGCTGCTCAATATACCGAGAATGAACGTGATAAACAGAGCTCTTCCCGTTGATACAGAAAGAGCCCCTCAAAGTGGCGCCAGTACGAGCGATAGAGTGCGTTATTCGCGTTTAAGGTAATGGCGGTAAGACATGGTCTCAGGTTTTGAGGTGATTTTGGTGTATTCAAATACACGCCCGTCTTTAAGAATGCCGACTGATAGGATCTGCATCAACGGCTTTTTCGGGTCAAGCTTGAGCGTCTCACACATGTGCTCTGTCGGCATAATTGCATCAAAATCTTGATATGCACCATCAATTTCAAAGCCTAGATCTTCTTCAAGATAGCGATATTTTGAGTCTTCTAGCGACATCACATTCATTTTTGGATAGAGCGACATTGGCATGTATGAGTCTTCATAAACCGATGGCACATCGTTGACCAGTTTAAAGCGACGAATGAAGTAGACTTTTTCACCCAGATTGATCTTGAGGATCTCTGCTAACTCTTCGTCTGCTTCAATTAACGCAAATTCACAAATCTTGTATTCAAGCTTAGTCGCGGGATCGCCCACATACTCTTTAGTACTTCTTAAAGACAGCATCGAACTCACCATGGTTTTACCAATGATGGTCGTGCCAGCACCTTGGCGTTTTTCTACCATGCCAAGCTTTACCAGTTCATCAATCGCTTTGCGAATTGTAATTCGACTTACTGAGTAATGCGCGATCAGTTCTTTTTCAGTGGGGAGCGTTTCACCCACAGAGAACTCATCTGAATCAATGCGGGAACGTAAATCCTGCATCACCTTTTTGTACAACATAAGCCACCTCTCTTGTCAGGGTAAATTTATCACTAGCAAACATGACAAATCAATAACCTTTGGCAGGAATCACACAATTTAATCAATGAACCAAATCGCAAATAAGACTAATTGTTATTCAAAGGTATTAAATTTTGAGCGAAATCTCAAAATACATCTCTTATTTGTATTCGATCACGTTTAACATATCTTATATTTGTCATATCGTTTTGCGGGAGTAATTTAAATCCTGTCGAGAGACAGAACACTCTGAAAAATATTTATAACAAATTAAGGACCCTGCCCATGTTGAGTGCGATACAACGATTAGGCGGAGCAATGTTTACCCCGGTCTTGCTGTTCCCGTTTGTTGGGATACTAGTCGGATTGACCATTGTTCTTAAAAACCCAGTTTTTGTTGGCGACCTAGCTGATAAAAACGGTCTGTATTATCAAGTGTTACAAGTCATTGAAGAGGGTGGCTGGACCATCTTCCGCAACATGGCGCTGCTATTCGCCGTTGGTTTACCAATTGGTTTAGCAAAAACCGCTCACGCTCGAGCAGTAATGGTAGTCATGGTGTCGTACCTAACCTTTAACTACTTTGTGGGTGCGATGGGTGGCTTCTGGGGTGAGTTCTTTGGTGTGGATTTTTCACAACCCATTGGCGGCACGTCAGGCCTGACTGAAATCGCAGGTATTAAAACTATTGATACCGGTATTTTTGGTGCAATCATTATTTCAGGTCTAGTGACTTGGATTCATAACCGTACGTTTGAAAAACAGCTACCTGCTTACCTCGGTATTTTCCAAGGGGCTTCTTTTGTAGCAATGATCTCTTTCTTCGCCATGCTGCCAGCGGCTTGGTTAACCCTTTATGTATGGCCAACAATTCAACACGGCATTTTAGGCCTGCAAACGTTTATGGTTGAATCTGGTTCATTCGGTGTGTGGTTGTACACATTCCTTGAACGAATCCTAATTCCAACAGGCTTGCACCACTTTGTTTACGCTCCGTTCGTATACGGCAACATCGCAACGCCAAATGGTATTGCCGTGGATTGGTTCACTAACCTAGAAATGTTCACTCAATCTAGCCAAGCGATGAAAGATCTATTCCCGGCTGGTGGCTTTGCATTGCACGGTAACTCAAAAATCTTTGGTTGTACGGGTATTGCGTTAGCAATGTACTTCACCGCTAAACCTGAGAACCGTAAAAAAGTAGCCGCACTGCTTATTCCAGCAACGCTTACTGCAGTGCTAGTTGGTATCACTGAACCGCTAGAATTTACCTTCCTATTTATTGCGCCTTGGCTATTTGCAGTTCACGCAATCTTAGCTGGCACTATGGCAATGGTGATGTATAGCTTCGGCGTAGTGGGCAACATGGGTGGTGGTTTAATTGAGTTTGCAACAGGTAACTGGATTCCACTCCTTGGCAACCATACCGGCATGGTGGTGACACAAATTGCGATTGGTCTATGTTTTACAGCGATTTACTTCTTCGTATTTAAGTACCTCATCGTCAAATTTAATGTGCCAATTGCGGGCCGTGGCGAAGCAGAAGTGAAATTGCACACCAAAGACGATTTCAACAAAAAACACGGTATCACAGGTAAAGATGCGCAAGGTGCGAGCCCACTGCAAGTTCAAGCGGTTGAAACAATGCAAGGCTTGGGCGGTGTAGAAAACATTGCAGACCTAAGCAACTGCGCAACACGTTTACGTGTGACAGTGAAAGATCCTAACAAGGTTGAATCTCCAGAATACTTTATGAGCACGGGTGCGGTGAACTTGGTTAAAAACGGTAATGCGGTTCAAGTCATCATCGGTCTCAACGTCCCTCAACTACGTGAGGAATGCGAAAAGATAGTCAGTGTTTACAAAGCAGAACAAAAAGTGGACGAACTAACACCAGTTCCGGCTAGTTAATCAAAAGAATACATAAAACATCAATTTTTAAACAAATATCGAATGGGCGGTGAAGACGCCGCCCGACATAAGAGAGGCATATTATGAAAAAAGAATTCTCAGTAGTTATTGCAGGCGGCGGTTCAACTTTTACTCCAGGTATCGTAATGATGCTGCTAGAAAACCAAGACCGTTTTCCAATTCGTAAACTGAAATTCTATGACAACTTCGCTGCACGTCAGGAGACAGTAGCGGAAGCATGTAAGATTCTTCTTAAAGAACGTGCACCACACATTGAATTCTCTTACACCACAGATCCAGAAGAAGCGTTTACGGATATCGATTTCTGTATGGCACACATTCGTGCTGGTCTATACGCAATGCGTGAGCAAGATGAGAAAATTCCTTTACGTCATGGCTGTGTAGGTCAAGAGACTTGTGGCGCTGGCGGCATGGCTTACGGTCTACGTTCAATCCCAGCGGTAATCGAGATGATCGATTACATGGAAAAATACTCGCCAAATGCTTGGATGCTTAACTATTCAAACCCAGCAGCTATCGTTGCTGAAGCTTGTCGAGTAATGCGCCCTAACTCAAAAGTTCTCAACATCTGTGATATGCCAATCGGTATTGAAACGCGTATCGCTGAGATTCTAGGTTACCAAGATCGCAAACAGTTCGACATCATGTACTACGGTCTAAACCACTTTGGCTGGTGGAAAGAGTTTAAAGATGCGAAGACAGGTGAAGATTTGATGCCACGCATCAAAGAATACATCCAAGAGTATGGTTACCTACCACCAAGTGCAATGAATGGCACGCAACACACTGATGAATCTTGGAAAGAAACCTTTATCAAAGTTCGCGATGTGTACGCGCTAGACCCAGAAACGATTCCAAACACGTACCTAAAATACTACATGTACCCAGATTACGTAGTAGAGCACTCAAACAAAGAGTTCACGCGTGCTAACGAAGTAATGGAAGGCCGTGAGAAAGAAGTATTCACAGAGTGTCATCGCATTATTGCAGCAGGTACCGCAGTCGATACGACTATCGAAGTGGAAGAGCATGCGTCTTACATCGTTGACCTTGCGACTGCAATTGCATTTAACACTAAAGAGCGCATGTTACTGATTGTGCCAAACAACGGTGCAATTGCTAACTTTGACCCAACTGCAATGGTTGAAATCCCTTGTATCGTGGATAACACCGGTGCGAAACCACTACAAATTGGTGAAATTCCTGAGTTCCAAAAAGGCATGATGAGCCAGCAAGTATCGGTTGAGAAATTGGTTGTTCAAGCGCACGTTGAAGGTTCTAAGCAAAAACTATGGCAAGCACTGACGTTGTCAGCAACGATTCCAAGTGCCTCTGTAGCGAAAGCGATTCTTGATGACCTACTAGAAGCGAACAAAGATTTCTGGGTAGAAATGAAATAAGCGTTATTGACTATCTTTGCCCTGTGAAAGCAGGGCTTTTTTTATAGGAAAACGTTGATGATTGAGATTACATTGCTTGGTTATATTGCCGCCTTTTGCACCACATGCTCTTTTGTTCCGCAAGTGCTCCACATTCTAAAAACGGGCGATACCAACTCGATTTCTTTAGCTATGTATAGCTGCTTCGTGTTTGGCGTGTTTTTGTGGCTTGTTTACGGCTTAGCCATGCAAGATTGGCCAATCATCATTGCGAACGCGATTACTTTCATGCTCGCCAGTATCATTTTGCTCTTGAAGATACGTGATGTTATGCGTAGCAAAAAAGCTTCACCTATCAGTGCTTAGTCACCACTGATTTCACCCCCTAGAAAGATTATTAGGTGAAGTAAACTTCATCGGTAAGCCACAAAGCCAGATTTCGATCTGGCTTTTTACGTTTAGGCTCTGTTTTTATTGTTTCGATTGGTACTCGCAATCGCCACTTTGATACATGTTTAGGTAGTAAGCGAATTGGGTTGAGTCTTTGCAAGTTACTCCGGCAAATTTTCTCGCATATAGTTTCTTCCCATTGAGCTAGAGCAGATGGAGGTGACACTTTCGACGCGATAATCATTATTTTGATATTCAACAGCCGTTTCACCAAATGCTGCTCTCATACCTCTATTCCATGTAAATAAGTAAGAAGGACCATATTGTTCAATCTTGGTTATGTCGAGAAAATGAGTAATTCTTTGCTCGCGGATCTCCTCAATGTGTATTGTTTAAATACTTCATCGCCAATATTGATCTGCGCAGGCAGTTCGTAGTTTGTGCTGTTGATGAACACCCAATCATCATCTGGGAAAAGAAACTTCGATTTCTTCATGGCCGGATTGCCCAGAGCTTGCTGCTCAAAAACGCCTTTAAATTGCTCTGCAACCATCTGTTCAAAAGCGGTATCTAGGTTTTAAGATTAAGATTTCCCGGAACACAGAGGTGTTTTCTACACTATGACAAATTTTAGCAATTCGCTGTTCTGCGAGTTGCTGCTTCATTTGTTCGCGCGTTAATTTTGGTTTCGGGCTCATTACGATTTGAACTACAGCCGACGCTTAAAACGGCAAGTCCCAATAATAGAGTGAGTGAGATTCGATTCATGGGTAGATGTCCTTATGGTGTATCCCTGCTGCGTTTTAACTGCTAGGGGTAAATAATGATTAGTCCTTTAGATATTGATCCGAATTGATTCTATGGTAGCGAAAGGGCGATCTGGGAAGTTGTTTTATATGCATTTCAACAACAATGAAGTGTGTCAATATCCAGTGAAACAGCGGCAGTGAGAACAGTCTAAATTCACGATACAGTTCAATTTCTGTTTCCAAACCGTCTCGATATGTAATACCCTCTAAACGCCTAATTTTAGGTAAACAATTAAAACTGTAATTCTCAGGGCAGGGTGAAATTCCCTACCGGCGGTATATTTAGGTTTGTCGGAAATTGATGAAGCTAGATGAGCCCGCGAGCGCTCGATTTTTCGAGGTCAGCAGATCTGGTGAGAAGCCAGAGCCGACGGTTAGAGTCCGGATGAGAGAGAATGAGTAACACACCAGAGTTAAGCGGGTTTTGTCCGTTGTGCGCTGGTGCATTTTGCATTGTGTTCTATCCCTCAAAATGAGCCCTGATTCTGGTAATTATTTTGGAGTTAACCATGAATCAGACATCACTTCTTGCCGAATTCGGCGACCCAATTACTCGCGTAAATAAAGCGATTGAAGCGCTACAAAATGGTCAAGGCGTTATGCTGCTTGACGATGAAGATCGTGAAAACGAAGGCGATATCATCTACTCAGCCGAGCATTTAACTGCGCAGCAAATGGCCTTGATGATCCGTGAATGTAGCGGCATTGTGTGCTTATGTCTTACTGAAGAACGTGCCAATCAACTAGAATTGCCGCCAATGGTCGAAAACAACGACAGCGTTAATCAAACAGGGTTTACTGTTACGATTGAAGCGAAAAAAGGTGTGACGACTGGCGTATCGGCGCAAGATCGCGTTACGACAGTAAAAACGGCAATTGCTGCTGATGCGAAGGCAAGTGATTTAGCTCGACCAGGTCATGTGTTCCCACTGCGTGCTCGAGATGGTGGAGTGTTGACACGCCGCGGTCATACTGAAGGTACCATTGATTTGGTGACGTTGGCAGGTTTGCAGCCAGCAGGTCTGTTGTGTGAATTGACCAATCCTGATGGCACCATGGCAAAAACGCCTGAAATCGTCACCTTTGCGAAAGCACATGGTATGCCAGTGTTAACGATTGAAGATATCGTTCAGTACCGCATGCAAAGTCTGCAGAAAACGGCTTAATCCGATTGTTAATACATTGGCAGTTATGACATCGTGAATCTGCGGATTTAGAAATTGTTCATCGATACTAAAAGCATCTTTCGAGATGCTTTTTTGTGCTGACTGTTTCCACTTATTCACCGCTGGTGGACAATTTTTTTACTAAAAACGCGAGCTGACTCCAATATAACTAATATTATTCTCAGTGGTGTTTTCATATTTTCGTGATTGAAGTAGAAAAGAATTTCTTTCCAATCAAACTAAAGAGAATGCCCGTTGAAAGTATTACCTCCAGAGCAATATTCCATAGCCTTGTCTGCGCTCAAATCGGTTGAAGTAAACCATCTCTTTGCCAAAGCTGTTTTGCTTCATCATGTTACCGGTAAGGTTTACACCGATGATATAAGTTTACCGCAAGCTTTCTATATCGTGCATCCTTACGGTATGTCTCTGTTATTTGGTAAAGTCAGCGATGAATTTCTAAATAATGACTTAAAGCATTATTGCCTGGGGACATGCGGAACTCGAGAGCAAACGGAATGGTTGCAAGTATTTCCGGCAGAGCTCCAGCGCCGTGTTGAGGAGTGCTTTGACAATAAGTTATCCGAGTTAGATGCCAATGATCTCCCTCTTGATGCTCACGCGAAAGTCGTGAAACATGTTCGAGTTAACTTTGCGTTTGATCGCAACAAATACCAGCAGTATCGATCAGAAATCCAACTCGATGACTTTAATTGTGTCGCAGTCGATAAGGTGGCGTTTGGCCGTATTCAAGGCAGTGTAATACCCGCAAGATTTTGGAACAATGCTGACGAGTTTTTCACTCGCAGTATTGGTTTTTCGCTAAAAGTGGATGACGTAAATGTCGCAACGTCTTTTGCTGCGTTTTTAATGGATGGCAAACTAGAACTGGGGATGGAAACGGATTCACAACATCGAAATCGCGGCTTTGGTTCAATTATTACCGCCAGATTGATTGAGCATGCGTTCGAAAATCAATTGGAGCCTATCTGGTCTTGTCGTAAGGGCAATAAAGGATCATTCAACTTGGCACAGAAATTAGGTTTTGAGCCTACGCTTGAATTGCCATTTTATGAGTTGAGATTGGTTTAGCAGGTAAGCATAGTGCTGTTTGACGGCAGATAAATAAAAGGCACCCTAATAGGATGCCTTAGTCTGAACTTACTAAGCAATGTAATGATTACATTGCTTTCTCAAAGCACATGGTTAGCTCTGTGGTTGATTTGTTGTCAGTGGTGTATTCAGAAGCGTAAACCAATGACCAACCATCGTAGGCTGCTAATTCTTCATTCGTGTCAGAATCGTTAGTTTCAACGGTTACGCAACGTAGCATTTTTTCTGGGCTAGTGTTGTCAAAATCACGCATTTGGCTGGTTACGTTAGCGCCAGAACATGCGGTCAGAGCAAGTAGAGTCGAAACCGCGAAAAGAGCTTTCATCATTTTATTAAATTCCAAGTATAAATTGCGCACGGAAAATAATGGAATGACGTTCTGTTTTCAGTGACTTTGCCCATATTTCAGTAATTTAAGATGCTGACTGGCGGTTTAATGAACGCCTTTCTAAACGGAGCTGTTCAATTTAGTGTGAAAAATGCTGCTTAATATATTGTTTAGGTGGCAAACCTAAATTTTTCTTAAAAAAGTGAATATAGGCACTCACCGATTCATAGCCAAGGTCTTCGGCGATACGTTGCACTGGTGTATCGGCTGAGAGCTTTTTCAGCGATAGCACAATATCTAGTTGACGGCGCCAATGACTGAAACTGATCCCGAGTTCTTGCTTAATTAACCGAGTGAGTGTGCGTTCACTCATCGCATAACGTTTGGCCCAGTAATCAACACAATGCCGCTCATGAGGCTTGGCTAACATGGCTTGCGCGATGCGATTTAGCCTTGGTTCACTAGGAATCGGAAAGTCATAATGCTCTTCAGGCATGGAAACCAGTTCATCGATTAATACTGAAACCAAACGAGCAGTTCGACTCTCTGGCTGATAGTCTTGGTCGCTGGCCGCAAGTCGAATGATGGTTTCTCGTAGTAGAGGTGAAACCGCAATGGTGCAGCTTTGTGTCGGAATATCTTTTACCGCAGGGTCAACAAATAGCATGCACACATCAGTATTACTGGTGATGAGATTGCTATGTGCGACTTGGCTAGGAATCCAGACGGCACAATTGGTCGGCACCATCCATATTGCATCATCAATGGTGCAAGTCACGCAGCCAGTTAATGGCATAACAAGCTGACCTTTTTCATGGCGATGATAGACAGTTTCTAAAGCCTGAATGTTTGAACTGACACGATGTGCGACGACCGATTGCGTGAAGTTATCGGAGTCAAAATCATCCAGTAGGTTAGGTATCTCCATGGTTTGACCGTTTTGCGATGTTTTTTGTCAATATACACCAATTTTCCGAGATGTAGATCACTATAATGGAGCCGACCATTGAGGAGAGGTAGATGATACACGAAAAAAGAAACATGCGTGTTGCGGGTAGAGGACTGATTATCCTTGGCATTTTATTGATTGCAGCGAACCTTAGAAGCCCCCTAGCGAGCATTGGCCCAGTCATTGATTGGGTGACTCATGATTTGAATTTAAACGCGACTCAAGCAGGTATGTTAACGACACTGCCGCTATTAGCCTTTGCTTTTTGTTCACCACTGGCAACCAAAATGGCGCAAAAGCTCGGGTTAGAGATTTCGTTGATGTTGGCATTGGTGGCGTTATTTATCGGTGTTGTTGCGCGATCTCAAGGTTCTGCGAGTATGCTCTTTGCGGGCACAGTGGTTATTGGAGTTGGGATTGCAATCGGTAATGTCCTGCTACCGAGTTTGTTAAAGCGTGATTTTCCCAACCATCTGCCCACGTTAACCGCATTGTATGTTCTTATCATGGGGATAGGCTCAACGGTGGTTGCGAGTATTTCTATTCCATTAGCAAACTCAGCAAAGAGTGCCGGCATAACATTGATTCCTGATTGGGGTTTTTCTTTACTATCGGTCATCGTTTCGATTGTGGTGGCGATGCTAGTTTGGCTGCCACAAGTTAAGCTTTCAACCAAACCAACGAAAGACACCGCGCAACTCGATAGCCATAGTTATTTATGGCGCACAAAAGCGGCTTGGCAGGTCTCATTTTTTCTCGGCATTAACTCCTTTATTATGTATATCTTTTTGGCGTGGCTGCCGAGTGTATTAATCGATAAAGGCTATTCCGAACAACAAGCAGGCTTTTTGCATGGTTTGATGCAATTTGCGACCGCAATTCCTGCGTTGGCTTTGATTCCTTTGATGGCAAAATTTAAAGATAAGCGTGGGTTATGCCTTTTAATGGCCGCTTTTTCGTTGATCGGTATTAGCGGTTTGATGTTGTTCCCTAAACTGGCTGCCGTATGGATTTTGTTGTTTGGTTTTAGCTTCGGTGGTGGCTTTATTCTTGGTTTATCATTTGTTGGTATTCGGACTCATGACGCTCCTCAAGCCGCTGCATTGTCAGGCATGGCTCAGTTTGTCGGTTATTTATTAGCGGCATTTGGTCCGATTAGCTTTGGCGCATTGCATACTTATACCGGGAGTTGGGATGCATCAATGATGATGTGTTTGGTGTTATGTTTAGTGTGGGGTGTGTTAGCAACCAAAGCGGGTCGCCCATATATTATTGATCGCCAAGGTGATGCTCATGAGTTTGCGATTAAGCCGAACGAAACTCATAAAGAAGAATTGGTGCGCTTGCGTGCTGAGGTTAAAAAGTTGAAGCTGCAACTCGCAGAGCAACAAAGCCAGGCTAATGTATTAGTGGATGAGCAATTGACGAAACCAGAACATGGTTAATCCCATTTGTGGGTTCGTTGTTAGATTACATGGATGTTGTTATGCATAACGTGATAAAAATGGCTTTGTTGAGTGTGGTGAGTTTTCAGACATTGGCTCACGAAGCCCCCAAGTGGTTTTATCCGAATGGGGAATTAGTCCCTATTAGTGTACAAGATGAAATTGTCAAAAAATGCCAATTTCCCCAAGCTGCAAATAAGATTGCTAATGCTAAAGAAGGGGAGTTTGAAGAGGCGTTTGCCATGTTAATGCAAGCTCGAGATTGCATTCTTGCTGATGGCATTAAAATCGAAGGTATGCCCGATAAATAAGCATTTTTGACGCAATAACACAAACCGTTTTCAGTCAAATATTAATTCTAATTTGCGAGGCCTAACGTACTTCTTTACGTAACCTTAATTAATATAACCAGCCGCATTGTTATTGTGATTTTCTGCCATGAATATGAAATTTGCACCGAGTTAGAATAACTCCGCGAATGAAACATTCGCTGGACTAGCATGGGATAAACAGTCAGTACATCTCACTCGTGCAGGTTCTTAAAAGTACATAAATCTTTCATTTAGTCTTAATGAAATCAATCAAAGATACGTTTGTTTTTGACATGGAAATTAAAATGAAAAAATCACTATTATTGACAAGTATTTTATTAGCGTCAGCATCTGTTATGGCGGCAAATGATTTTGATCAGGTTGATACCTACACAATCAAAGCGGACTTTGACTATCTCGCCGATATTCCGAGCAAGAATGATAATGGTACGGTTAATGCGATTATTGAAATCCCAGCCGGAAGTAATGAAAAGTGGGAAGTGAGCAAAAACGATAGCTCAATTATCAACTGGGAATTTAAAAATGGCCAACCGCGTATTGTTCAGTACCTTGGCTACCCAGGTAACTACGGCACGATTCCAAGCACAGCGTTGCCAAAATCTTTAGGTGGCGACGGTGACCCTCTCGATATTCTCGTGCTGGGTGCGGCTTTAGAGCGCGGTAGCGTAGTGCCAGTGCGTGTGATTGGCGGCTTGAAAATGCTCGACGGTGGTGAGCAAGATGACAAGTTGATTGCAGTGCCTGTGGTCGAACAATCACCATTTAAAGACGTTGAGTCGATTGAAGTGCTTCAGAAAAACTACCCAGGAGTGGTTGAAATTGCGCAAACGTGGTTTGCTAACTACAAAGGCATTGACGGCGGAATCGAAGTTGAAGGCGTAATGACAAGTAAAGAAGCGAGCAACGTTCTTGAGCAAGCAATTAAGCACTATAAACCATAAGTTTGATGCTAAATTGCTAAGCTATTGATGAATAAAAGGTCGCTATCAAAGCGACCTTTTTTGATCAAAGTGACGTGACTGCTCTTATCCTAATGGTTTGTGCTTGGCTAAAGCAAATAGCTGGCTCGCCAAATAGGTTTGCTTGTTATCTAAACCCGGTAGTACAAAATAATAACCGCCGCCGAAAGGTTTGACATAGCGTTCCAACGGTTCGCCATTGAGGCGTTTTTGCGTGTCGATAAAGCCGGTTTTGAGGTTTTGCTGATAGCAAACAAAAATCAGCCCCATATCCAATGCACCAGTATTGCTTACCCCAAGTGAATAGCTATAGCTTCGGCGACGAAGCTCGGCGGTATGGCGATGTGGGTTGCGCGGCTCCGCTCGGCGCATGTGAGAATCAAACAAAATACGATCACCGTGAGGATCTTTAGCAAACTCAGGTGAGTCTTGCTCATTTTTCATCCCGATAGGCGCTCCACTCACTTTATGACGACCAAAGTCATTTTCTTGATCTTCTAGTGGTGTGCGGTCCCAAAATTCGAGATTAAAGCGAATCAAGCGGATGGCCTGATAGCTGCCACCTACACACCACGGTTGGTCTTTGTCATCATCGGTTACCCAAACGATATCGTCCATAAGTTGGGTGTTGTCACTAGGTGCATTGCCAGTGCCGTCTTTAAAACCAAATAAGTTGATGGGTGTTGATTGGTTATCAATATTGCGTGATGGTAGAAACCCATCCATTTTCCAAACCGGAACAAGGTAAGGATTGGTGTGGCGAATAATATCACGTAGAGCATAAATCACGCTTTCTGGGCTGTTGGCACAGATTTGTAGTGTGATGTCGCCGCCGCACCAATCTTGTTCTAATTGATCATTCGGAAAACTTTTCATTTCAACCAAATGCTTAGGTTTGAATGTACTGAGGCCAAAACGAGAATCAAACAAACTGTCACCGAGTGCCACGGTAATGGTCAGGGCATCAGGTTTTAAGTAACTGCCTAAAATACCCGATTCACGAGGGGGTAGTTTGTCGTTAGTGTTCGGTGTAATGGCATGAGCTTGCGTTAAATAGGCGATACGGTCAGTGAGGATTTTAAAGCACTGTTCAAGCTCATCCAGGCTTTCTGTGGTGACATCAAAGGCAATGAAAGACGCATCCTTTTGCTCTTTGGTGATTACGCCTGCTTGATGTAAACCGTTGAACTTGATCACTTTTGCGTAGTCATGGCACTGATTTGCTCCCGATGCTGCCATACTTGGGAGGGTTAATGCTGCGCCACTTGCAGCAATCGCTTTAAGAACGTTACGGCGAGACACCGCTGATTTTGCCGAATTTTGCGTATTTTTCATTATATTTCGCCTAAAACTTGAAATAGACATCAACGTCTAATGTGGCTCTTAGTGTCGCCAGTAAGTCGGCTTGTTGTGACAATAGGGAATAGAGCTTTTTCTTGTCATGTGCGGTTAGCGCTTCAAAGGTTTTGTAGTGACCCTTTGGTGTTAGGTAATGCGCCAAAATTGCATTGATTTGTTGGTAGTGACGGTCAATTGGCTTTAGGACCGATGGCGGAATAAAGGCCGATATTTGTTCAATAATATGTTGAGAACCTGCCACATTGGCCGCCATATCAGCAATGTCTGAGCGACTGTAGAGGTTTTCCTTGCCAGCGAGCTTGACCTCAATCGCCATTTCAATGAAATCGGCTGATGATTGCACCAGTTTAGGAATTTCAATCTGCTCTTGTGCGATACGCTGTTTGAGATCTTTGGTGTACATCAACAGCTCGTCGACCGCATCTTTTGCCGCAGGCAGGTTTTTACTGTCAAAAAGCAAGTATTCAACTAGGTGAAAGCCTTTAAACCGATAATCCGATGTTCCTTGCAGGAAGTCGCTTGCACGGGAGTTAATGATGCGATCGGTATGGCCAAACAGCCGTATGATAGGGCGAATCTGCTCATAGTGTTGGTGAGCTTGTACGTAGAGCTGCTGAGCTTGGGATAAATCACCACTGCTTAAAGCAGCGTTAAGCTGATTAAGCCGCGAGATAATTGAGGCCACATTTTGACTTGCGTACGCCAATACGGCTTGAGTCGCTTGATGGTATTTCGCTGGTGTTGGTATATCACCTCTGGCCACAATAATGTCATCTCCGGTTTGAACCGGAGAACGTAATGCTTTTGCACTGACTGATGCGCTGACTATTAGGCTTAATAGTAGGCAACTAGCGGTCAGAAATGGTTTAGTTTTGCTGTTCATTTTTCCCTCCGAAAACCATCAGTGAACCGACAGCGATCCAGTACAGCACAAAGGTAATGACGCTGAGCCATATCGGTTGCGAACGATAAGCAAAGAATGACGCTAGTAAGTTGCCAAACACGGTTGAGTCATCAATTATTGCGGTAGTATTCCAAGCCGGTAGGTAAAGAAAATCGGGCACGGAATAATCATATTCAATCAGCAAGTTAATGCTTTCTTCAACCCCTCTAAGCAATAGAGATAGTGCAAGGAAAAGCAAAATGATGCCGGTGATGTTGAAGAAAATTTTCCATGGAATAAAGCGCTTAAACAGAGAGAACAGATAGATAGTCAGTGCGGCAAGTGCGATACCAGTAAACACTTCAGTAAAAAATTCTGCCGCATTGTTTGAGTTGAGCGTCATGATAAAGCTGGAGAGAAATACCACGATTTCACTGCCTTCACGGGCAATGGCAATGGCCACGATCAAGGTGACGCCCCACCAACTGCGATGTTTGGTTTGTTCGCTAAGGCCGGATTCAAGCTCGGACTTTAACATTCTGCCTCGACTATTCATCCAACACACCATTTGGACAATTAATATGCAGGCGATAAACTCCATCCCGATCATAAAGATGGATTGCTCGGTATCCCCAAGAATGTTGAAAACTCCATAGATAGCAGAGGCCAGCAACACCGATACGCCGCAGCCAAATCCTACGCCATACCATAGATATTTCATGCCTTGTTGGCTGTCATCATTTTGTTTAATCCACGCAAAGATAATGCTGATCAGCAGCAGCGCTTCAATGCTCTCACGCCAAATAACAAATGCGACTTGTCCCATTATTCTACTCGCTCTTTAGCGATGATTTTTCCTGCTGGAAGATCAAGGTGAAAATCATCAAAGAAGGTGTAAGTGCCAGCACGTAGGGGAGCAATGACGACCACCGAATGAGCGCCCGGCGCAAGAACCTTTTCTCTACGTAGTTGGGTACTTTCAAATTCAGCAGGTTGATTACCAATGTTGGAGACTTTTATGCGAATGATTTTTCCCGTTGGAACGTCTAAAACTTGTGGGATCAATTGGCCATTTTTCATTTGCAATTGCGTGGTGAATTTTTCTGCGGCCAACACTGACAGGGAGGACATAGTGCATAAGGCGGCAATAACAAAGATGAGCGATTTTTCATGGGCGATATCGTGAGATGTGGATACAAAGGGGCTGATGCCCCAAATTATTACAATCGGTGAGTTAGTAACTACCTTTGCGGCCAACGCCGGCGTAGTTAAATTCCCAAGTGACATCGAATGGCTTGAACCAAGGTGCCACACCAGTTTCTTTATCGATATGGCGACCAAATCCGACGTTTTTGTTGTATGAAGGCGGGTAAATGGTAAAGGTTACTTTGTATTTACCATTGCCATCGAGTTTGATGTTTTTGCCATAGTGAGGACCATCGCTGGCAACCATCGGCATAAATTCGCCTGTTTGTGCCGCTTTTTTGTCACCCAGTTTATCCACTGAATACTTGATGGTTAGGTAAGGGATCCACGCACCTTCGGCAAAGCCGTTAGGGTTCTCTTCTACGGCGTGAATGTCGGCTTCTAGGTGAACATCAGACTCTTTAGCTGATAAATTGTGCATGTGGGTCATACCATCCATATCCATAGTGATTGGCTGAAGGTATACACCTTGAATTTCCATGCCGTCTTTGATTGTTGGTTGACCAAGAGGGTACTCTTGCGCAAGAACAGAAGTTGAACCTAAAACCATAGTGGTGAGCAGAGCAAGTTGAGCTTTTTTCATTATGTTATTCCATTATCGACTGATGTCGAGAATCTTACTGATAACCATTATCGTTACAACATAAAATGTTAATGATATGCTCCAATTTAGTGAAAACTAAGTTTTCTTAAATTAGCATTAGAGTAATATTCAGCTTTGGTGTAATGACAATCGCAGCACTATAGTGAGTCAAA
This sequence comes from Vibrio taketomensis, assembly GCF_009938165.1. Lineage (NCBI taxonomy): Bacteria > Pseudomonadati > Pseudomonadota > Gammaproteobacteria > Vibrionales > Vibrionaceae > Vibrio > Vibrio taketomensis. Next base: position 1,168,407 of record NZ_AP019650.1, on the reverse strand, counting down.
TAGGAATTCTTGAGATTGAAGAGAGAAGGAGTTACGCATGATTGTGGTAGCAAGATACTCATTTCCTCATGAAGCACATATCGCAAAAGCGAGTTTAGAGAGTGCCGGAATAGAGAGCTATATTGCAGATGAGCACACCGTTAATACCCAATGGTTATACTCTAACGCCATCGGTGGTGTGCGTTTGATGGTTGCTGATCGTGATGCTGAACAAGCGCTACAAATCTTAAGCAGTGACTTCTCACAAGATGTTGATAACGAGATGCCCGAAGCAGAGCGTAGTGAAGTTTGCCCAAAATGCGGTAGCCATGACCTAGTCGCCTATACGAAAGGAAAGCGCTCAGCGTTTTTAGTCTTTATTCTGCTTGGTTTCCCTTTGTTTTTTTACAAGCATGGTTATAAATGCAATCAATGTGAAGAGTTTATTGAGAAGCTTTGAATGTTCATGATTCAAGTTTAAGCTTTTGATTTAAATTGAGATAAAATACCAAAGCGGGCATTATCACTAACAAGTAGCGTTTATTGAAATAACAATTTGATTTGAGGTGTAATTTGAAAGTTAGGGCGGTGGTTGAGTCTGATTGGGATTCGATAATCAAAATTCAGGCAGAAGCCTACCATGATGGTGTGGTTGAAAGTATCGACGTACTAAAAAGTAAAAGCCTTGTCTCTCCCAAGACCTGCTTTGTCTGTGAGTCAAAAGATGGAGAGATTGCGGGTTACTTACTTTCTCATCCTTGGGATAGTCCAACGCCACCTAAGCTATTTCAGCCTCTTACAAAAGTAAGCGGTCAACATCAACATTTCATCCATGATATGGCAGTGAGCAGCAAAGCCCAAGGTAAAGGGGTGGGGCGATTACTGACAAAGAAGGTGTTCGAATTCACTCAACGACAAGGTGTTAAAAGGATAAACCTAGTTGCGGTACAAGGCTCTAGCAGTTATTGGTCTAGCCTCGGCTTTGCACCACTAGACAGCAATGATGTCAGCTCCACCTATGGCGATGATGCCTCCCTGATGGAAATGCAGTTGTCGAATTAATAAAAAATAAGATGGTTATAAGCCAAGTTAGCGATAATCTAGCTTGGCTTTTGTTTTATTAGCGTAGCTCTGCTGCAGTATCCACAAAGATACCTTGAATGTCTTTGGCTTCACGCTCAGTTTGCCCAGCATGTTTTAAAAATGCCGCAATGATAGCCGCCGTTTTTTGTTCTTTGGCGCGCTCTAAGAAGTAGCGTAACTCAAGTTCTGCGCCAGCTTCTTCATCTTTAATCGAAGCGGCAATAATCTCTTTATACATCACGATATCACGCACCTCTAACTGGCTGATAATACGCAGTGTTGCAGCTAAAAATACCTCTATCTCTGCTTTGGGCACGAACTGAGTGATGATGTTTAGTTGCTCTGCTTGCTGAGCCGTAAAGTCATTGCCAAGCAATAATGCCTGAAGCGCTTTGTTTTTTCCCATACGACGAGCAAACTGAACTGCACCTTGACCGCCGGTAGGAATGTTGACGTGAATCTCAGGTTGCGCGAATGCCGCATTTTCAGTGCCGTAAGCCAAATCACATGCCATCACAAACTCATTGCCACCACCTCGAGCTACGCCATCGACAACTGCGACAGAGACTTGTTTCATCGCTTTAATATTGGCAATCATGTGATTGAATTCAATCGATGCCGCTTGACCACCTTGTGTGCCATTGATGACGTTTAAATCTAAATGAGCCAAGAAGAAAGTTTCATGCATGGATTTAAATACCACGACTTTCGTTTCGCGGTCATCTTTCAGCGACAGAACAAATTGATTGACCTCGTTGATAACATCGACCGTGATTACGTTCACTGGTGGATTGTTGATTTCTACTGTAGTAATGCCGTTTTGTTGAGTGATCGATAGCGTTTTCATCGTAGCTTCCTCATGGGGTATAGCAAAATTAATTGAGTGGAGAACCTCTCCCGTTGTGTGCAGCTACTATAGGTTTGTTATAAGATTAGAAAATAAACTAATTTGCACATAATTGATGCTATGAAAGCAACAATGGAGTGGTATGGATTTTTCTAGTCGTTTATTACTGTTACTTGATGTGGTTGAGCTGGGGTCATTCATTAAAGTAGCAGAACAAAAAAATGTTGACCGTTCCGTCATATCAAAACAGATCAGCCGTTTAGAGGATGAGTTGGGCGTACGTTTGCTCAATCGCACTACACGTTCATTGTCTTTGACTGCGGCAGGTAATGAGATGATCAACCAAGCCAAATCATTGCGAATGCTGTTAAGTGATACTCAACGCTTAGCCCAAAACTATCATGCTGAACCTTGTGGGTTGCTGCGCATTACAAGCTCAACCATGTTTGGTCGTCAGTATGTACAAGATGCGATTTCACTTTTTCAGCAACAGTACCCTGATGTGGAATTCGAACTGCGTCTGGAAGATCGAATGGTCGATATGGTCAAGGAAGGATTTGATATTGGCTTTCGCATTGGCAAGCCTAAAAACTCGACTCTGATCAGCCGCAAGCTCGCACGTAGTCGATTATTGATTGTTGCTTCTCCAGCGTTTCTAAAAAAACATGGTGAGGTGAACTCACTGGAAAAACTCGAGTCGCTACCTGCCAGTATCTATGCCGCCCCTGGTTTGTTGTTTGATAAGTTTGGTTATCAAGATAATCAAGGCAAACAGCAGTATTTCCAACTTAACGTTGCGTACAAAGTTAATGATGTGGAGATGTTGGCTAGGAGTGCGGCTGGTGGTAATACGCTTGCCGTGATTACTGCACAAATGGTGCAAGACGAAATTAAGCAAGGCAAACTGATCCCGATTATGACCGATGTAAACATCGATGACTTTGGTACTTTTTATGCCGTGTATCCTCATCGTGATGCCCCGATCAAAACTAAGTTGTTTATTGATACATTGAAGGCGGTGATTGGCGAGGAAACACCGATTTGGGAGAAGAACATTCCCAACTTCGGTCGAATGTATGGTGGGTGATATACGCCTATCGGCACATTATGCTAACTAGGTCTGATTATTTTTGTTGTTACTGACAACAAAGTTGACTTCTTATGCGCTTTGAGCGAGTTTGTTGATACTGTCAACAAAGTTTAATGATAAACGCAATGTCGCCTATTGAACAAATCCGTAGTGAGCTGAGATATCTAGTGAGGGAGCTCGGTTTATTAGATAAAAATTGCTTAAATTCAGGGCTCTCACTCACCCAAGTTCATCTACTGACTTATTTACGTAAAAATGGCTTAACGCCATTTACGGAGCTGTCTAACCAGCTCAATGTTGAAAAAGGATCGCTAAGTCGAGCCATTAACACGTTAGTCGAAATGAAGTTCGTTGACGTAGTTTGTAACCCCAATGACAAGCGGCAGAAAAGCTATGTGCTCACTATGTGCGGAGTAAATCGATTAGCGAGTGCTGACAACTCAGCAAATAATGAGCTTTCTGAGTTGCTTGGGTTGATGACCTGTGAAGAGTCGGAGACAGTGATTCAGGGGCTAAGAGCATTGAGATTAAGTGCATTTCGCAAAAACGCCACGCACAACAAAGCCAGAGTCCAAATTGAGCAACTAAGACCAGAGTATAAAATTGAGGTTGATGATTTAATATTGGATACATTCACGGGGGAACAGAATATACCTAGCAATCTCGTTCCACTCAATGTCGATATTCCACAACAATGGTGGGTAGCTCGTTCTGGTGAATACGTTGTCGGTGCAGTTGCGTGCTGGCAAGAAAATGAAGAATGGCATTGGGGGCGGTTTGCAGTCGATAGTCGTTTTAGAGGATTAGGTATTGGTAAGGCTTTGGCTCTTCATTCCCTCGAGTATTTGTTCCACAACACCGATGAAATCATGACGGATGCGCGAGATGCAACCATTCATATTCTTACAGACTTAGGTGGCGAGATTATTGGTGATAGAGTGGATTTCTATGGTATGCCAGTAACACCAATGCGTATTCTCAAACAACAATTTCAATCTATGGGTGAACTTAAGGCGGTGTTGGGTTATAAAGTTTTGGCTTGCTAATTAACTGTATATATCTGTTATGTAAAGCTTACAGGTAACTCCCTGTAAGCTTGTATTAATGATATCAATTTCAGTTATGGGACAACCACCTGTACACTGCCAATAGAGAAGTCCATTCCTTGAAGCGTGTCTTCACCTTCCACCCATTCTGGCAAGATTGATACGGCTTTATCTATATTTCTTAGCGCATTGATATTGATAGAACCATCTTTACGAGTAAATAGATCTCTCAGTGGTACTTGAATTTGCTGCCAACCTTTCTCTGCTGCTCCTGCTGGTAGAAAGTATGGCTCGGAGTTCCATGAGTGCTGGACTCCATCTGAACTTGGAAGCGTTTAGTCGGGTGATTAGCATAGCTATCTACATAAAACATGAACTGTAGAACACCACTATCTACATAGTTTGATATGTCTTTAATGACTTGTCCTGAGTTGCAAGTACTAAGCCACCATTTTCTCCTGCTGGAGCGTTACTGTATTCAATGCGAATGTGGTCATGTCCCCAGTGAAGGGTAGAATTTCCGACTGTCATCCAGTTGGTAACTGCTGTTGCCCATCCGGTTGAAGGGCTTCCTACCACAAATACTTTGCTTGCTTTGAAGGCATCACTAGGGTCATCAGCTTGAGTAAAGTACTTGTGTTGTCACACTCCAACACATCTTGCTGATTTATTGAGTTCGTCACGATGCGGATGTTGCCAAGATCAAAATTGAGGTTGTTGTTAGATACGAAAGTAAACGGTGATATAGCATCATTAAAGTCCATTCCCGCTTCAGTAAAACAGGATAGAGGGATCTTAATTGTTTGTGTCGATCCTTTATAACTAGCTGTGTAACTACTGGTAAGCGATACTTTACCTATATCAGTGTCGTGCTCTTTTGGCTAGTGATGTAAATCTCTTGCCCTGAACTTGGCAGACTCATAGCTCGCGTAGAAAACTGCAATGTAGAGGTTGCAGGATCAACATTTAAATTAACATTACTGCTATCGCCACTTGTGAGTGCAATTCTTCCAGATTTATTGTCAGTGATAGTGACGTTTAACATACCGTTTTTTCGCCAGAGATATTGGTAACGCTAACATTGCCTTGAGAAACGTTATTACCGTCCACGATCGCTTCGGTTCCACTACTATCAGTAATCGCCAGAATAAAAGCGCTATCACCATTTGGTGAATATAAAGGATCTCTTGTGATGTAGGTGGTGGCGTTGAGGTATCAGGCTCATTGTATGGATCATCTAAACAGCCAGTTAAGCCTGCTGTGCATATTAGAGTCGCGAGGAGCTTTGTTAAAAACATTACAGGTCATATCGTTATACCGCTTAAAATTTTGTAGGGATAAAATTTGTTTAAACGTTTAATTGGTTAAAGCATGTCCATATTGGCTTTACTAATCAAGTAAAACGTTTAAACGACTATTCGTTTTGTGATTATGACCAAGTTTTGGCATGGTTTAACGGAATGTACTTGGATGAATAGATGAGTGTTATTTATTGTTTTGTTCCTTTAAGTTATTGAATTAAAATGGTTAATTTTATTTTTAGTGCTATTTTTATTCGAAAAATAAATAATATTGTAACTGGATCACGTTTACACAACTAACAGTATTGACGACCACGAATATTTATCACAGATTAATAGAAACGTTTAAGTTTGAGTCCAGCGAAATAAAACGGAATTCTACAATGATAAATACAAAAGTACTCGCAGTCGCTGTGCTGTTTGGCCTCGCTAGTAATGCATTCGCAAGCGATGTGGTTATTAATGAATTATCTGTTCGTGACCATCTGTATCCAGCGCAATTTAAAGCGGAATTGCAAAATAACCTTAACTTCTTTAGAGATGGTGTTGGCGTAGACCCTGTTGCTAAAGTTCTTTTGACACTGTTTCGATTGTGGAAGGTAAGGTAAACCGCATTACTACGTAAACACGACAGAAATTGGTTTGTATCTGAATATTTTGGTTGAAGCTGAAAAAGCAGGTGAAGGAAAAGCCTTAACACGTATCGCGGAAGTGCTTGATGTATTAGGAAGAAACACCGACATGGAAAGGTCTATATTTCTGGCCGTACGATATTGTTGAAGGTAAGCTAAAACCAACAGCCGACGGTATTGTTCCTGCGGTTGATAACGCCAACTTAGCTCTTGCACTCGCAGGCGTAGCTGGTGCGTACCTGGACGCAACGGATGCCGAGAAACAAAAATTGTTGAACGTATTGAAGCCATTCTCGTTGGACAAAACAAGGCTGGTTTGAAATTTATGACCAAGGTCGAGGTCTGTTGCATGCGGGATGGAGCACTAAAATGATGCGGCGCTTCCTTACTACATCGACCGTAAAGCGAATGAAAGCCGTTTAGCGCCACTTTGGGCTGCGCTTATTACGAAAGGAACGGGCGATAAAGCCATCCCTCAATCTGCTTTCGATACTATGGAACTCTATACCCATAAGTACACTTTCAATGGTAAAGAATACAATCCAATGCTGACTTGGGATGGTGCTTATTTCCAAGCTATGCTGCCTGCAATTTGGCTGAATGAGCAAGAGTTGATGCCTGATTACACTATGGTCAAAGACATGACTTTCTTGCAGATGACTTATGCTGCGAAGCACAACATTCCACTGGTATCTTCTTCTGCGACGGTTGATGACGCCTATGCAGCATTTGGTGTCCCATTCCTGTCAGAGAGCAAAGTGAAATTCAACAATGAAATTCATGAAGGTACAACTGGCACGCCATGCGCTCGCACTGTCTTACATCGTTAGCCCTGAAACATCAGTGCAAGCATTGAAAGCGCTGAAGAACTACTACCCGCAAATTGAGTCAGAGTTTGGTTGGTATGATGCTGTTGATTCACAAGGAAAAATGTCAACCAAGATCCTATCTCTGACCAAGGAATGTTTGTTGGTGTTCTTAGCTGATGAAATCAACGCAGATGTAGAAAAGTACTTAACGGCTCGTGGTTACATGGCTGATGTTCAGCAGATGTATCGCAGTTATGTTCCAAACAACGGTTAACAGTGAGTGGTATTAGTATGAAACAACTAACGGCACTTGCGCTCGCTCTTACTGCCGCATCCTCATTGCCTGTATTTGCAGAAGGGAGAAGGTAGGCTTCTGGCAAGGCGTTGAACTTGACGGTTATGCTGCGCTAAAAGAGCAACCTCGTATGTGGGATGGCATTGAATTTCCCAATTATGGTGCACTTACCACCACCAGTTTTGAGGATTAGAAGATGTGGGAGGCTTTGGTGATGTGTTGATGGCTTCTAATGAATCTGTCGCAACTATGAAGCGAACCCGTGTTCTGACTGGTTTTGAATATGAAGAATATGTCTATGACAATGCACCAAGTCAGCTATTTCAATCGATTATCTTTGCAGATGGTTCAACCAAGATAACGGATAATTTCCGATTAGCTTACGTGTTAAAAGAAACGCATAAGTATCGTGGTAAAGACAAAGTCTCGGAAGGCAATGCACTGTTGACTACGGAATTAATGCCACGTTATGAGAAGTGGGTAAACGAGTCATTTAACCATGCGATTGAATTTGGCTACGAAAAGTGACAGGCTTTGAAGAGAGCACGCGTTACCAGATCACGCCAGAGCTGAATTTTACTTTCGGCAATCACTTCTTGCACCTAAACCTGAGTCTGGTTATTGGGATGAAGAAGGGGCGATGTTTTATGAAACGGAACCGCTTTATGTTTATCGTTTAAATAACTGGATCAATCTTGGCACTAAGTTCTTATATCACGAAGATAAGAATGACTTTGCGTGGACAGAAACAGCGATTAAGCCGCTCGTACAGTTTAAGTTCGATAGTGGCGTATATCTGGAATTACGATACGAATTAGGTGAAACCGAAATCTTTGATGGTACGGGGTATGACTACAACAACTATGCGTTATACACCGAAATTCCGGTTAACCAGTCAATCAGTCTGCTCGCAGATCTAGCGTATCGTGACCATCAACAGCGCAATGGCAATCAGTACACTTGGGGTGACAAAGAGGTGTGTTTGCCAAAGTCGGCGTGATTTGGACATTCTGATCAAATTGCAAAGCAATATAAGTTATTAACCAATTAGTTTATTTAAACTTATCGAGATTGCGCCCTAACACTGCTCAAAGCCCTTCGGGGCTTTTTATGCCTAATTTAGAGGTTGTTATGAAACGAATATCTATCCCTTTTGTTGCTTCTACTCTTGTTTTGATGATGGGTTGTGGTGGTTCATCTGATAGTCAAACGTCTACCCAATTACCCAATCACACGGCGATCAATGCAATTGAACTTGCCCCAGATGTCTATCCAGCAGGGTTTGAACAGTCACTGCAAGATAACATCGATTACTTTCTGGATGGAATCGGTGTTTCTAGCAGCACGCATTTGCCATACGACCACGTATTGGTTAACGGTGAGAATATAGCGGTCTCTTCTTACACTAATATTTCAACCATTGCTTTATATATCAATGTCTTGATAGAAATGGTTGAAGCTAACGATGAGAAAGCGATCACTCGTTTAGAGCGAGTCTCTGACACAATTAGAAGCCGCACCGAAGTGGCGTGGATTGTTCTATTGGCTCTACCAATTTGAAAACCAGAAATTAGCCATTAATCAAGATGCGACGGCATCGGCTGTCGATAACGCAATTACGTCGTTTACTTTAGCTGGGCTAGTTGGCGCTTTGAAAATGATAGTAATGAACGTTTAAACGCAATTGCAGCTCGGGCGGAACAGCTACTGACGGCACAACAAAGTGGTTGGGAAGCGCTTTATGATTCAACTCGAGGATTATTGAGGGCAGGTTGGAGCAATAAATCTAATGATTTTCTTGGTACTACATCGATCGCAAAGCCAACGAGAGCCGCCTGGCGCCTCTTTGGGCGGTGTTAGTGTGCGAAGGCGAGTGCCAACTACAGTGTTTGAAGATATGTGGTTAATGACGGGGAATGTGGAGCTTAATGGCAACACAGTAAATCGCTACTGACTTGGGATGGTTCTTATTTCCAAGCTATGTTGCCAGCATTGTGGCTAGATGAGGCGAGTTTAATACCGGATTATCAGATAGTGACTGACTTTTCTCGTGTCCATGCAACTTACGCGGACAAGTACAGTATTCCATTTGTTTCCGCTTCGGCTACCGTTGCTGACGGCTATGCCGCTTATGGTTTAGAAAGCGTCTCAGAAAGTTATCGCAAATTTGGTAATTCGATCGAGACAGGAACAACAGGTTCTCCGCATACTCTAGCGCTCTATTACATGATAAATGAAACGGACGCCTTAAATCGTTTAAACAAACTTAAACAGGATAATCCGCAAATAGAAACCAGTGCTGATGGGTTGATGCTATCAATGACCAAGGAGAAGTATCTCATAAAGTCATTGGTCTTGATCAGGGGATGTTTGTGGGAGCATTCATTTCTGAGTCTATACGTGGCAACGTTCATCGCTATTTAGCTTCAAGAAATTATCAAGCGACTCTGAGTTAATGTATGACGACTTTGTTGCTGATGAAACTTATCCGCTACCCCGTAACACTAGATAAAAGATCACGAAACGTAAGAGTAGTTGTATTTATAGATTGATTAAAACCTCTGTATCGCTACTCTTTGTTGAAACGTTTAACATAGCTTTTGAATAGGAATAAAAAGCCAATGGCAAAGGTTACACTCGAAGGCATCAATAAGGTTTATGACAACGGTTTCCACGCGATTCATGATGTTTTAGACATCAAGGATGGTGAATTTATGGTGCTAGTTGGACCTTCAGGATGTGCGAAATCAACCATGCTGAGAATGGTTGCAGGATTAGAAAGCATTACCAGCGGTCAGTTATCAATTGGTGACAAGGTGTGTAATGACTTGCCTCCAAAAGACCGTGGAATTGCGATGGTTTTCCAAACTATGCGCTATACCCACATATGACAACCTATGAAAACATGGCGTTCGGTTTGGAGACAGCTAAGAAATCAAACAAGAAATTGAACGTCGTGTAGCAGAAGCTGCTGAGCTACTAGAGATTACTGAGTTGCCTGATCGCAAGCCGAAGCAGATGTCTGGCGGTCAGCGTCAACGAGTGGCTCGGACGCGCAATGGTGCGCAAACCAGGTATTTCTTTTGATGAACCGTTATCAAACCTTGATGCTAAATTGCGGTATCAATGCGCATGCGTATTACGCGTTTGCACCAGCAGCTAAAGGATTCCGGTAGCCCTGCGACCATGATTTACGTTACACATGATCAGGTGGAAGCAATGACGATGGTGACCGTGTATGCATTCTTAACAAAGGCAGTATCATGCAAGTTGATACACCGATGAACGTTTATCACAATCCAAAGAATCGCTTTGTAGCAGAATTTATTGGTCGCCAGCAATGAATATGCTAGGTGGTAAAGTGGTTAAATCGGGCGATGCGGTTGGTGTTAACTTAGGTGGTAAAGTGCGATCGCCACAAGAGCGTCACGCACGGGCAGAAATGTGGCTAGATAAACCCGTTCATGTGTGGTATTCGACCTGAGCATATCGCTGTGTGCAGCGAAAGTAATCCCAATACGTTATCAGCGGAAGTTGAAGCGATAGGAACTTGGCTCGGAGGTATATATCCACCTTAATGTACTTGGTTGCCGAGTGGTATGTAAGCAGTCAGATCGAGAGCTGATCCCATTGGTTGCAAGCCGTTGCTATATCGAACTATTCATGAGTAAGTGTCATCTGTTTGATGATGCGACTGACAACAATATTTTATTCTTAATCTTTGCGGCGTCTGAGAGTATTCGCAATGTACCAATAAATTAATCAACCGGCACTGAATGTCGGTGGTGAAAACTCAATATGACATTTAGCCCACAGGGCATGTTGGCTGCTATTCGCAGTGACAAACTGATGGTATCGCTATTTGAACACCAACTGGCGAACACGCAATCAGCAATATTTACTTACGCATTTGAAAATGATGTGGTAACAGCAACGCCGTTGCTTTTTAATCAACAAATTGAAACGTTTATACAGTCAAGTGGTTTACCTGCATGGCGCACGACAACCGACGTATTCCAAGCTACTGTTGCAGTAAAAATTGTCGAGAATGCTTTACGACGTTGAAGTGTTGAACACCAGTGGTAGCGATTTCAACTATGATCCGTTTACGGTCAAGACCTTGGCTTAGCTGATGAAGGCGCAGTGAAAACCAATGAAGCATACTGTTCACAGTACCTTGATCATGAGGTGTTTAATTCACCTGAGTGTGGTTTACGCTATGTAGTCGCCAGAACTTACCGCAAAGTTCTGGTAACCCTCGTATTCAACTTGGTTGTTTCAGCCCTATCGTTGGTTTACAGTACAGATGGCTATCAATTCTTCGGTAAACAATTTAAGTTTACTGGTCAGGCAGCGGCACTGGAACTGCGTGAACTACCAAACGAAAAGTACCATATGAATTTGGCTATGTTGCTTTGCAAACTGCGCCAAGCATTGCTCAGTCAAACAAGGCAGCTATCCATACTTTCTATGCGATTGTGGAAGCCAATTGTTCTAGCTCTAACTGGACTCAACCCATTGCGATGTCAACGATTGTTGAATTGCATGCCAAGTCTGGCTGCTCTCAACTTGAGTCAGCGCTGGAAACATCAGCCCCAAGCAAAAGCGGCATACATCAATGGCGCAGAGCTTACGGAGCAAGAGTTAGTTGATTGGTTTGGCGATGAGCGACGTTTCGCTGAAAAGCAGGGCTCTGAATTGTTGTCATTTTTCTATGGCGACAGCCAATACGTGACGTTAGCAGCTAAAGAGCGCTATCTTGAGCGTGCAACGGGTCATGCGTCATTGCATCAGGCAACAACAAAGATTACCGCAACCCAATCATGAGCGCGACGCACCACATCTATGGTGTATTTAACTCGCAATTGACGCTAGGCAATACTTCTTCAACAAGCTATTAGGCGTATGTCGTAACCCATTGAACCAGTTTGCTAACAGCGGTCAGCGAATTTGGGTAAAACAAGGCGAGCAATACCAAGTTTTGGGTATGCCTCAGCATACGAAGTTGGTACCACTACTCGTTGATCTATAAATACGGCGATGGTTTCATTGAAGTACGCTCGTTTGCTGCTGCAGAATCGCCGCTCATTCAACTTGAGATTGCTACTCATGGTCTGAATTCTTTACTCGAAGTTGCAGTGTCTCATCAATTGGTGTTTGGCAACAACGAAGGTGAAAGCAAGATTCTGTGAGCCAAGAGGGTAAGGTTTCGTTGTTCGCGGTGAAATGAACTGATTGATAAGTTCGGTAAAGATCTAAGTTTCGCAATTGAGCCAAGTGCCGAGCTTAGCGAGCGATATCTTCACCAATCCAGAGACTAACTCCTGAATACCTAGTTCTTAAAGGTATTGTTAGCGATAAAGCTCGTATTGCTATTGTGGCGAGTTTAACGGTGTTAATTCAAAAGGGTGGGTAGATTTTGATGAAGAGACGGCAAAATGCCACCTCAAGTCAATCAACTGACTAAAGGTTTCAAGCTGCATTTCGAAGCCGATGAATTGAACAGCCAACGTCTGAATGAGACGGTACATTGGTTACACATAACGCCCTTGTGTGCACTACAGCACGCCGCATGGTTTAGAGCAATACCAGGCGCGGCGTGGGTACACGTGATGTATCGCAAGGTCCGTTTGAGCTGTTTATGTCGATGCAAGAGTACGCGAAAGCTCGCGACTTGTTTAAAGAAATCTATAGTCATCAGTATCAAGAAACCGGCACGTGGCCACAATGGTTTATGTTTGATCAATATGCGGTAATTCAACAAGAAGAGTCACATGGTGACATCGTTGTTTGCCATTAAAAGCACTAGCCGATTACCTCGCTGTGACGGGTGACTTCGAATTGCTCAATGAAATGTTGCCATACACATTAGCGCATCATGGTTTGCGAAGAGTGAACAAACATACTCACTGTTTGCTCACGTTGAACGCCAAGTTCAGCACATTATCGACAATCTAGTCCCCTGGTACGTCACTCTTTGTTATGGTGATGGTGACTGGGATGATACTTTGCAGCCTGCGAATCAGTCATTGCGTGAAAATATGGTTAGTGGTTGACGATTCCGCTTACCTTACAAGCATTGAAAGGCATGGTTACAGTGCTAGAAAAGAATGCATCACACGTTGAGTTCTCTGCGCAACTGGCGCAGTTGGCACAAGCAATGGAGCATGATTACTACCACTACTTGATTAAAGATGACACCATCGCTGGCTTTATTCACTTTGATCGTGCCGAAAATGGCGAAGTGAAAGAAGTGGAATATTTACTTCACCCTGCTGATAAGAAAACAGGCATTAAGCATCGTTTACTGCCTGCGAGTCGCTCAATTATCTCCGAGACATTTTCGCCGAAAATGGCGCACAGCCATGGCAGTGATCAAAGATCGTTTGGTTCATCCTGATGGTGTGCGCTTGATGGATAAAATGGCTGAATATAAAGCGGGTGAACAAACGTATTTTAAACGTGCAGAGTTAGCGGCGAACCTGGGGCGTGAAGTCGGTCTTCAGTACCGCCATGCGCATATTCGTTTTATTGAAGCGTTATGTGCTGGGGATGCAGAAGCGGTATTTGATAACCTGTACAAGATTATTCCTGTTGGTATTCAAGATGGGTTCCAAATGCAGAGCTGCGCCAGTCGAACGTATACTTCGAGCTCTGATGCCAAGTTTAACGACCGTTACATGGCTTACGATAACTTTGAAAAGTACGCTCTGGTGAAGTGGCAGTAAAGGTGGCTGGAGAATCTATTCAAGTGGGCCTGGGATTCATTTAAATCAATTGATTAGTAGTGTGTTCGGTCTACGTTTCGACAACCATGATTTGGTTCTTGACCCAGTTATCTCGCCACGTTTGGGCAAGGTTGCTATTGAATACGAAATCGAAGGTAAGTTGGTTAAACTGCTTATTTCACCACAACAAGGCAGTCATACACCTAAAACGATTAAACTGAATGGTCAAGACGTACCATTTGAGTTAATGCCTAACCGCTATCGTTCCGGTGCGGCGTTGGTATGTCGTAGTGGTTGAATAAAACTTAAATCAGAACGACAATTTACTGAAATTACTTTAAGAAATGAGGTTAATCCGGAAATCCGGATTAACCTCCCGCCTTCTAACGCTAATTCAGCAATAATTGTTGCTTAATGCGCTTTCTTGGTAGAATCGTTTCAACAAAACCAGTTGGCGGTTAATGATTCTAAACAAGGACATAATTTATACATGACAGTTACGATTAAAGATGTAGCCAAAAGCAAACGTGTCGATTGCGACCGTTTCTTATGCTATGAACGGAAGCACTCGTATCAGTGAAGCTACACGCAAGCACGTGCTTAGCGTTGCCGCAGAAATGAATTACGTAGCAAATAGCAATGCAAAACAACTCAAGCAGAAAAAGAGCAATGCTATCGGTCTATTCTTCAACTCATGGTTTGGCCCTATCTACAGTGAATTAGTGAAAGGTATTGAACAAGTATGTCATCAACATGGATATGACCTAGTGGCATGCAGTATGTACGGCAATGAAAATTCGACTGCGCATAAATACATTCTGAGACAGAGTCGTTGACGGTGCCATTATTCTTACCAACTCGTTTGATGATGAGTTCTTAAAGGCTATAGCGAAAAAGGATTTCCCATTGCAGTTTTGGACCGCGAGGTTTCAGGTCCACACATTTATAACATTTTGATTGATAACTTCGGTGGTGTAGTTGCTGCCACCAAAGCCTTGATCGCTTCTGGATGCGAAGAGATTTATTACTTTGGTGGACCGAATGACTCATACGATGCTCAAAAACGCCTTGATGGATACATCTCTGCACTTGGGTACTAAAATTGCTGTAAATGATGACTTGCTGGTTGAGAGTGACTTCACTGAGAAATCAGTACGCACAAATGCTAGAACTGCTCGAAAAGGCAAACAGCCGAAAGCGGTTTTGCAGCGAACGATGAAATGGCTATATATGCGTGCTGCAAAAGAGCACGGTATCAATATCCCCGAAGATATGAAGCTAGTCGGTTTTGACGATATACATATGGCTGAATTGATGATTCCTAGGTTAACGACCATCTCCCATCAGAAAACAGGTATGGGTGAGTTAGCTGCACAAACATTGATTGATGCACTTAACGGTGAAAAGACCTGGAAGAATTACGCATCCACCAACTAAGCTGATCTCGAGGGAAACTTTGTAGGGTGATCATGAAGAAATGGTTAATCGGGTGCGCTTGCCTTAGCTATCAAACCGCGCGGCGGCTGCCACCAAGTTAGAGGTGATGACGCCTGCAGGTAACTATATGAACTTCGTTCGTCAGGAAGTGATTCCTGAATTTAATAAACGCTTTCCTGACGTGAAAGTGGTGGTATCGAACGATGAAAACCTAGAGACACGTATGGTTGCCGGTGACTTGCCAAACCTCTATGCAGGGTGTTTGGTTACCAACCGGCTATGCCAAGATGGGGAAATTGGCATATTTTGATCAATTCGAAGGTTATCAAGAATTGGTTGAGCGTATTGATCCGGTATTTATGCGCAAAATTTTGTCGCAGCTACTACATTCCATGGAATGTGACCACCCAGCTAATGATTTACAACAAAGAGCTATTTCGTGAAGCGGGATTAGACCCGAACAACCGCCTAAAACTTGGGATGAGTTTTGTTGCGGCGAATAAAATAAACCAACTGCCGCCAAGAGCCGATGGCAGCCCAGTCTATGGGACAGTGCTATGGAATGACGTCCTATCGACGGGAGCTGGTATTGGGGATGCTTGCTCAGTTGTATTACAACTTCAACGGTGGTGAATATACCTTGTTAAACCGTTTTGGTACTCATCCCATTTTCGATAAGCAAGACGCCAATATGGCGACGTTTCTCTCGACTATGCAGCGAGTACAGCAGTATGCCCCACTTACTATGGAGAAGAGCTTTTCTCAAGAAACATTGGTATGTGGCCACAGTTTGGTTTCGGTTGGAAAGCCAACTTGGCGGAAGCTGCAAAAGCCAATGGTGATTGGTGAAGATGTTGGGTTAGCGCCGATTCCAACTCTAAACAAAGGTGATCAATCTTATTCGACGTTAGATGGTCGCGCACTGATGATCTTTAAAAGTGATCAAGAACTAGAGCAGTTGAGCTGGCAGTTTGTCCAAGTCTTGATGGATGACGAGCTAAACCACAAAGCGAACATGACGCTTGGTCAGCTTCCAGCGTTGGTATCGTTGAAAGAGCGCCCTATTACAAGAGTGTTGAGGCAAAACCGTTTGTGGAGCAACTTCCTATACCATCATGAGTGAACCATTTGCACAGTCGGCAGATGTGGCCAATATCATTTTGCAGCAATACTCCAAAGTAGTGTTGAAAGAAGTGACACTCAACAAGCTGTCGATGCAGCAAGTCAACAGGCTAAAGATATATTTAAGCAATAATATATCAACGGATTAGTGTGGTAAAAATATGAAAAGAAATAATCTCATTATGGGATATGTATCTTGGTAACCTTGGATTATATATTTCACTGTTTTCTTTTGATGTATCCATCTTCCTTTCTTTCTTTGAAAGTAGTTTTTGAATGTGAATATTTTGCTTCCGGAAAACACTAAGTTTGTTGGTTTGGCAAACTGGATTTCTGTTGTAACAGATACGTTATTTGGAAGTCACTATTTAACGTGTTATTTAACCAGGTTATATTTGTATTTCTGAGCTTTATTATTGGCTTGGGTTTAGCTTTGCTGTTAAATGAATTAAATTTATGGCAAGTTTCTTCCGAACCATTATGTTTATACCAGTCATTACTTCGATCACGGTTGCGATGGTGATCTTGATTTTGTTTCTGGACCATCTGGTCCAGTAAAGCGATGGTCGAATCATCTATGTTAAGCGAGCCTGTTTTTGAAGTTTGAGCAATGGTTGCCAATGCCTGTGATTGCAGTGTTCAGCGCCTGGAAGTGGTTTGGTGTTCAGATGATCATTTTCCCTTGGCGGTATTGCAAGTATTGATCGTTCTTTGTTTGAAGCTGCTGATATCGATGGCGCTTCGTGGTGGCGTAAAACGAGCAAAATCACACCGCCACGATCATGCCGCAAATCATCTTTGTTATGACCATGAATATTAACGGTTTAAAATGTTCATTGAAGTCTTTATGAACTTTGATTTAAGTGGTGGTCCACTAATCAGCAGCACGCCGGTTTTATATCTCTATCAAACAGGTTTTGAGTAGATGAAGATGGTGAGGCGTCAACGATAGGCTTGATGCTTGCTGCTGCTATTTACTTGTTAACCATGATGCAGTTGAAGATCACTAGTAAGCGAAGATTAACGATGGAAAAGAATAAAAATAAAACCATATTAATTCTATGGCACTTTTGGTACTCCGTTTCTATATTGGTGATGTATCCATTCTTTTATATGATTATTAACTCATTCAAGACTGGTCCAGAAAGTATTTACCCGGAACAGTCTACCAAAAGAGTGGTCATTCAAAGGCTATATTGAAGTATTTGAGCCAGTGAATTTGTTTCATGGTTCTTTAATACTATTTTCATCTCAGTTTCTGTTACTGCACTAAATACTTTGTTCTCTCAATGGTTTGTATGCCATCGTCAAACTAATCTTCCAGGACGAGTTTTGTTAAAAGTTATTTTGGGTTCGATGATGATTCCAGCCGTACTTTTACCATTCCGACTTACATGATGATGTATGAGTGGAACTGATTAATACACACCGAGTGTTGATTATTCCAGGCTCGATCAGTGCGTATAACATCTTCTTTGTTGGTTCAGTTTATGGCGAGATTGACAACGCTTACCTTGGAAGCGGCACGCATTGATGGCGCAAGTGAATTCTGCATCTTTAGAAAGATTGTCTGCCAATGCTACGCCCAGCACTGGCTACTGTAGGTATTTGACCTTCATGGGGCGTGGAATGACTTTATGGGACCGCTACTGTACGTTCGTGATGAGTCATTAATGACGCTGCAATTAGCCTTGTATAACTTCCAAACTGAAGTTCCGGGAACGAACTTGGAGCAGTTATGGGCGATGACAACCATGATAGCGGTCCGGTATATTGTTTTCTTCTGTTTGCAAAAGAACTTCATTAAAGCGTTTACCGGGGTAGGTGAAGTGATGAACACAATCTGATCAAGTGGGCGCTTTGGCGGCACTGGTGCTGGTGGCGTATAGCGTGGCATGGCTTAAAACCTATAACCTTTCTCAGCAATACTGAGTTTGCAACTGAGCAACAAACAGCAAGGTAACGATTATTGCCTTAAAGGATGAACAAACCGGAGCTGCGCCGAGGTGATGAGTATTTAGGTGGCTATCAACAAGTTATCGAAACCTGAAGGGCGGTGCTCGGTCCTAAGCCTAACTATTACTACCAAGCCTTAGTGAAGCCAAACGAGATTATTAATCAGTTGAGTGCGAAGCAACTAGAAGAGTTTATTCAGATTTATGTCGAACTAGATTCTCGCTATACCAGAAGCGGCGGATCAACTTCAACAGGTAGCAAGTGATTCAGGTAACGTGCAACTTGCCAGCGAAATGAGAGAGTTTCTGACAGAAGCCTTCCTTACTACAACGCCAGGAGCAATATGGAGTAACCAATGGAAAGTATCAAGATGCGTCACTACCTCATCATGAGCGTAGAAGATCTCTTAGCGAAAATGACTGTTGGTGGAGAAAATTGGTCAACTTTGCCAGTCCCCGATGTTGGAATACGCTGACAACCGTGAGGTTTATTTAGCTAAAGTCAGCCGAGGTGAATGGGGCTCGCGTATTCTTGCCGATACCGCTTTGGGAATGCGCCAGGCGAAACGGTTGACCCAAATCAATTGAATGAAATCCAAACAGCGGCGGTTGAAGGCAGTCGACTTGGGATCCCAATTATTTTGCTCGTGATGTGATTTACGGGCAAAAACCGTGCTGCCAATCCCGTTAGCTCAATCATGTTCATGGAACCCTGAATTGGTTGAAAAGTTTATCGCTGTATTGCAGCGGAAGCGGCATCCTTAGGCATTAATTGACTTTGCCCGATGCTCGACATTTGTGCGCGATCCTCGTTGGGGTCGAGTTATTGAAAGTTCAGGTGAAGATCCGTTTTAACCAGCCAAATGGCAAAGCAGTCGTAAAGGTTTCAAGGCGACGATCCTGCCTGCGGCTGACAGTTTAGTGGCATGCGCTAAGCATTTTGTCGGTTATGGCGCTTCTGAAGGTGGCGTGACTATGATACCACCGAGATCTCTGCTAACACTTTTACATAACGTTTATCTGCCACCATTTAAAGCAGCAATTGAGGTGGTGTCGCAACGTGATGTCAGGTTTTAATGATCTTGGTGGCACGCCAGTGACAGGCTCTAAAGCGCTGGTTCAAGGTTGGTTAAAACAACAACAAAGATTTTCTGGCATGGTTGTTAGCGATTGGGGCTCAATTTCTGATCTGAGTACTTTGGCGTCGCAAAAATGGCACAGAAGCGGCGGTTAAAGCACTTCAAGCCGGCATTGATATGGCGATGACCCATGAAGCTTATGAGGATTTTGTCGCATCAGCGTTAGAGAAAAACTGAGTTGATGAACTATGTTGATGACTCTGTACGCCGTGTTTTGCTAACTAAGTTCCGAGCCGGGCTATTTGAAAACCCCTTATGTAGATCCTGAATCTCACAAACAGATGTTGGGTAAATCTTCCCACAGCGAGATGGCGCTTAAGCTTGCCGAGCAATGCTTGGTGATGCTGAAAACAACAAGGCATATTTACCGCTACAAGACAGCGGTTTGACAGTAGCCGTTATTGGTCCGCATGCTGACCAAAACGCCAGCATCTTGGTTCTGGTGTCTTGATGGTAAAGCCGATGATGTGGTCTCTATTATTGAAGGTATTAAACAACTGAGTAATGCGAAACACGGTCATCACCGATGATTGTGCATTTAGTGATGAGATGGTTGAGTGTGCGCATCGTGCTGATATTGTGGTGCTGTGTTGGAGAAAGCCACCGCAGAACGGGTGAAGCAAGAAATATTGCTGAGCTTACCTTACCCGCAGGTCAAGAGCAGATGATTGAAGCGATTGGTAGAACGGGTAAACCGTTAATCATCGTGCAATGTACTGGGCGTCCAGTGCCGTCTGCTGCGATTGAGCGTTATGCAGATGCCCAATCTATGCTTGCAAAGTGGCACTCAAACGGGCAATGCGGTAGCTCGAACACTCTATGGTATTAATAATCCGTCAGGTAAACTGACCATGACGGTACCAAGATCAACTGGTCAAATTCCAATTTACTATGCGCGTAAAGAGTTGGGTAGATGAGGGCGTTCAGGAGCGTATAAAGACCTCAGCATACGCCATTGTATCCGTTTGGCATGGGCTTAGCTTCAGTCAATCTGAATATTCCAATTTAGTTGTGAATTCAGAGCGCTATTCAGTGGGTGATGATATTGAAGTTGCTGTTGATGTACGCAATAGTTCAGCAGTCGATGGTTACGAAGTTGTTCAATGCCACATTTCGCAAACGGGCACTTCAACGACACGACCTAAGCGCGAGCTCAAAGGCTTTGCAAAACAGTTTATCGCAGCAGGTGAGGAAACTAAGGTTTGCTTTACCATTAAGGCAGATGAACTAGCGTTTTACGGGAATCAATGATCGTTTTGAGCAAGAAGCAACACAATTACAGATCTTTGTCGGTACCGACTCCAACACGAGTATGAGGATGTGAAGTAAGTACTAACAATTAGTCTGAATAGAAACCATATCCAATAGGGTAGCTGAGGTCACAAAGGGTGGATAGCCATGATCAGCCATATTGACCATATCGTGCTTACTGTTGCTGATATCGAACGGTCGGTCAGCTTTTATCAGCGGGTGTTATGCATGGAAGCGGTGACGTTTGCTAATGGCCGCCGAGCGTTAAAATTTGGTCAGCAGAAGATCAATTTGCAGCTTTTGGGGCAAGAGCCGAGAAATATTGCCAATGTAGGCTCAGGCGATGTGTGCTTAATCACCAATTGGCCGCTGGCTGACGTTATTGAGCATCTACAGAAAGAAAAGGTTGAGATTATCGAAGGGCCAGTAGAAAAGTCGGGGCTGTTGGTGCAATTCACCGGTATATTTGTTGATCCGACAAAATCTGATTGAGATCAGCGTTCATCCTAGTTGAGAATATCGATCATATAGAAAGCCCTGCTTACACAGCAAGGGCTTGTTTATAGAATGGGTATATTAGTTACCCACTTTGCTGAGTTTCAACCAAGTATCAATCACTGTGTCTGGATTAAGTGATACTGAGCTGATGCCTTGTTCCATTAACCACTGAGCGAGATCGTCATGATCCGATGGGCCTTGGCCGCAAATACCAACGTATTTACCTGCCTTGGTGGCCGCTTCGATCGCCATTTTCAACATCGCTTTTACCGCAGGATTGCGCTCATCAAACAGATATGCCACATCGCCAGAATCGCGGTCTAGGCCGAGCGTTAACTGGGTCATGTCGTTTGAGCCGATTGAGAAGCCATCAAAGTGCTTGAGGAACTCCTCGGCTACCACTGCATTGGATGGTAATTCGCACATCATGATCACTTTAAGGCCCTGTTCCCCACGGCGCAGGTCAAATTTTGCCAAGAGATCAATCACTGCTGCGGCTTCATCGGTGGTGCGAACAAATGGGATCATGATTTCTACGTTTTTCAGCCCCATCTCATTACGCACACGTTTAATGGCTTGGGTTTCAAGCCCAAAACAAGGCTCAAAGTCGGCCGCAATGTAGCGAGAAGCGCCACGGAAACCAAGCATTGGGTTCTCTTCATGTGGCTCGTAAGCTTTACCGCCAATCAGATTGGCATATTCATTGGATTTAAAGTCAGACATGCGCACAATGACACGTTTTGGCCAGAATGCGGCGGCGATAGTGGCAATTCCTTCGGTCAGCTTGCTGACGTAAAACTCGACGGGGTCTTTATAGCCACGAATATGTTGCTTGATTTGGGCTTTAAGTTCATCCGATTGAGCCTCGAAGTTAAGCAGGGCTTTAGGGTGAATGCCAATCATTTTGTTGATGATAAATTCAAGTCTTGCCAGACCGACCCCTTCGTTTGGGATTTGGGCGAAATCAAACGCGCGATCTGGGTTACCGACGTTCATCATCACTTTGGTAGGGAGGAGCGGCAGCTCATCGACCGCAGAGCGTTTTACTTCAAAATCGAGCTCACCTTTATACACATAGCCGGTTTCGCCTTCAGCACAAGAAACGGTCACCGTGCCACCGTCAGCCAGTGCCTCAGTTGCATTACCACAACCGACGATCGCAGGAATACCAAGTTCACGTGCGATGATGGCTGCATGACAAGTTCGGCCACCGCGGTTAGTCACAATGGCTGAGGCTTTTTTCATGACTGGTTCCCAGTCTGGGTCCGTCATGTCAGTGACGAGCACATCACCATCTTGCACCAGTGACATTTGATCGAGTGAGTCGACCAAACGCACCGGACCTGTTCCGATACGTTGACCAATCGCGCGGCCTTCAAGCAAAACTTCCGCTTTATTGTTCAACTCGTAGCGTTCGATGACGTTTTGCTGGCTTTGCGAACATACCGTTTCTGGGCGTGCTTGTACGATGTATAGCTGCCCATCAATGCCATCTTTTGCCCATTCAATGTCCATCGGGCGCTGATAGTGTTTTTCAATGATCAGCGCTTGTTTGGCCAATTCTTCGATTTCGGCATCGTTGAGTGAAAACTGGTTACGTTCATGCTCATCGGTATCAATAATTTCAACTTGTTTGCCAATCTCTGGATTTGGTGAGTAGATCATTTTGATCTGTTTTGAGCCAAAGGTCTTTTTAACGATCGAATGGTGACCCGCTTCCAGCATTGGTTTGTGGACGTAGAATTCGTCTGGGTTGACCGCCCCTTGCACCACCATTTCGCCTAAGCCCCAAGAAGAGGTAATAAAGACCACTTGGTCAAAGCCGGACTCGGTATCAAGGGTAAACATGACGCCAGAAGAGGCTTTGTCAGAGCGCACCATGCATTGAATCCCTGCCGATAATGAGATGCCACGGTGGTTAAAGCCTTGGTGTACACGGTAGGAAATTGCACGGTCATTAAATAGTGAAGCGTAGACATGTTTGGTTGCTTCGAGCACCGCATCGATGCCTTTGACGTTAAGAAATGTTTCTTGTTGGCCTGCAAAAGAAGCATCAGGAAGGTCTTCAGCCGTGGCAGAAGAGCGAACTGCCACCGACATTTCAGGCTTGCCGGCAGTCAGTTCGGCGTAATTATCACGAATATCTTGTTCTAAATCTGTGGGGAAAGGCGCATCTAGTACCCATTGACGAATTTGTGCGCCAGTTTTGCGCAGTGCGTCAACGTCTTCAACATTGAGTTGGTCAAGAAGTTGATGGATTCGTTCATCAAGTCCGTCATGATCGAGAAATTGGTTAAAGGCATAAGAGGTCGTAGCAAAACCGTTAGGCACGGAGACTCCGGCTTTGGCAAGGTTGGAAACCATTTCACCGAGTGAGGCATTTTTACCACCGACCTTATCAACATCTTCCATGGATAGGCCATTGAACCATAGGGTATTGTTTTGCATATCTTTCTCCAGATTGCAGCATTTAGCGTAGGGTTTTATATGGCAAACGTTTGGCTGAAAATTGAAAAATTTTTTAACATTTTTTTCAAAGCTGTGCTCAGCGTTATAGTCTGTTCGAGTTATTTATTTGTATTATGGAGTCATCCTAATCAAATAAATTTTAAAGCTTAAATAAAACATGCAAAACAATAGTCAAAGACGTGATGTATTCTACGTTTCTGATGGTACAGCCATAACATGTGAAACTTTAGGGCACGTTGTTCTGGGTCAATTTTCTTTCACGCCAAATGAAAAAACCTTTCCCTTTGTGGAAAGTGAGGAAAAGTTGAACAATGTGTTAAAAGAGCTGCATGTGTCTTATGCGCGTAGTGGGGAAAAGCCTTTAGTGTTTTTCTCTATTGTGGTGCCCGAATTAAAGACATTGCTACTGGAGGCTCCGGCTCATTGTTACGATGTTCTTGAGAGTGTGGTGCAAAAAGTTGAGCGAGATACGCAATTAACGCCGGTGCCAAAAATGCAGCGCTCACGTAGTGTGGGTAAAGATTCTGATAGCTATTTTGATCGCATAGCAGCCATTGAATATACCTTGGCTCATGATGACGGCATTACCCTCAAAGGGCTGGAAAAAGCCGACATCATTTTGCTTGGTGTGTCACGCAGCGGAAAAACACCGACCAGTCTCTACATGGCGATGCAGTTTGGTTTAAGGGTGGTGAATTACCCGTTTATTGAAGAAGACATTCAGCGTTTACGACTGTTGCCGGAGTTTGAGATTCATCGCCACAAGCTATTCGGGCTCACCATTGATGCAGAGCGTTTAACTGAGATTCGCGAGAGTCGATTGGCGGGGAGTGACTATGCAAGTACAGAGCAATGCTTGGCTGAGCTGGCCGGGGTTGAAGCGTTATTTCGCCGTGAAGCTATTCCCTATATCAATACCAGTCGTTTATCGGTGGAAGAGATCTCGACGCGAATTTTGGAAAAATCAGGCTTGAGACGGCGTTTACTCTGAACGAAGATAGGTTGGTATATAATTTAGAGTAGTTTGGGATGTAGGTATGAGTGAAATGGAAAAGGTCGTCGATCTCAATCGCTGGCAAAAGGCCCACGTAAAATCGCAAGCAGAGCTCAAAACATTGTTTGAAGAACTCGGTGCGCTTTATCAGACGGAGCCTTTTGCTGATGTGAACAAGCGTCTTGCGAGATTGGAGCAACTAAAACTGGCGTTGTTGCGCCATCAAGCTGATTTAGAGAAAGCCCTTAGCGAAGATTTTGGTTATCGCTCCGAGTTCGATAGCGTGATTTGTGATTTGTTGCCTGCCATCGAGCATATCAATTATACCGCGAAACATTTGAGCAAATGGATGAAGCCCTCTGGACGCCGAGCCGGTTTAATGCTCAGCCCGTCAAAACTTGAAGTGGTGTATCAGCCACTGGGTGTGATCGGGGTGATTGTGCCATGGAATTTTCCAATATTTCTTAGCATAGGGCCAATCGCAACGGCCATTGCAGCGGGTAACCGAGTGATGGTGAAGTTGAGTGAGTATACACCTGCTACCAATCAAATCTTAAGCCAAATTCTGGCAACGCTTGAATCCCACGTATTTGTTGTTGAAGGTGAAGTGGACATTGCGCAGTACTTCTCTCAACTGCCATTTGATCATTTATTGTTTACTGGGTCGACAACAGTCGGTCGCTTGGTTGCACAACAGGCGGCGAAGAACCTGACACCAGTCACGCTTGAATTAGGCGGTAAATCACCGGTGATCATCGCGCCAGATGCGAATTTAAGCAAAGCTGTTGATACAATTTTAATGGCAAAATCGCTGAATGCGGGGCAAATCTGTGTAGCACCTGACTATGTGCTGTTGCCAGAAACGTTGCAGCAGGAGTTTATTGACCTCTATTTAGAGCGGTTTAAGCAGCTCTTTTTAACGACTTCGCGCCCAATGACAAGCATCATTAATCAACGCCAGTATGACCGTTTACAAGGATATATCGAGGAAGCCAAGGAAAAAGGGGCGACCATCCATACACTTGATTGGTTAACGGAGGAGCGAGTAATGCTCCCGCACTTGATTACTAACTTAAGTGATGGGATGGCGGTGATGAATGAAGAGATTTTCGGACCGATATTGCCCATCGTCGGTTATCGTCATATTCATCAAGTGTTCGAATATATCGAGAATAAGCCAAGACCATTAGCGATGTACCTGATGAGTCAAGACAAAGCATTGATTGAACAAGTACGTAATCAAACCCACAGCGGCGGTCTATGTATTAACGATGCGCTAATGCATGTGTCTGCGAAGGATGCGCCATTTGGCGGTATCGGACAATCGGGTATGGGGCACTATCATGGCATTGAAGGTTTTCGCACCTTTTCTAAAGCCAAAACCGTATTGACCACGCCATATTGGTTACCTCGCAGTCGTTACTTGATGGAATATCAAGACAAGTTTAAGCACCTGCTTTCTCGTTTCTTGCTGCGTTAATTGGCAGATCTCGGGATAAAAAAAGCCCCAACCTAGGTAACGGGATTGGGGCAAATAAACGCACTTTATTGTTATATTTGAGCTGATTTACTTTCTATTAATTCAATGGCTAAGGTGCATCAGAAATCACTTCTGGTGCGTAGTGCTGAGGACCTAGTTTTGCCACTTCAGGAATAATGGTGGCGATAGTCATGGTTGACCAAGTACCTGCCACAATACCGATAAACATGGTGACTGAGAAACCGTATAGTGGTTCACCACCAAGTAGCCATAGCGATACGACAGAAATCAATGTTGTGCCAGAGGTGATTAATGTACGTGATAGCGTATTAAGAATCGCCTGGTTGTTTAGCTCAGCAATTGGCAGTTTCACATTGGCTTTAAGCAACTCACGAATACGGTCAGAGATGATGATCGAGTCATTGAGCGAGTAACCCAGCACCGCCAACAGTGCCGCCAATACGGTTAGGTTGAACTCCAAACCAGTAAAAGCGAAGAAACCAAGCAAAATGAATACGTCATGTAGCAGTGCCAGCAAAGCACCTGATGCTAAACGCCATTCAAAGCGGAAGCTTAGGTAAGCCAGAATCACCATTAGGGTGATAAGTACCGCCAAGCCACCTTGCTCAGCTAATTCTTGGCCTACCTGTGGACCCACTAAACTAACGTTAATCATTTCAACGTGTTTAGAAAAGCTCTCGAGTAGTGGCTTGATCTCAGGTTGCTGTTGTAGGTTTTCCGGTGCCGCGTAGCGAAGCATCCATTGGCCTTGATCACCAGTCGATACGACCGATACCGGTTGGTGTAGCGCCGCTTCCAATTTTGCTTGAATTTGTGGGCCTGTCAGTGTCTGGTCGAGGCGTACTTCGCTGATCATACCGCCGGTAAAATCTAGACCATAGTTAAGGCCTTTGGTCGCCAGCATGAAGATCGATGCAATAATAAAAAAGCACGATAGCAGAGTGCCGGCATGACGCCATTTAGTTAGTTTGCTCATTTTAGTCATTGTTATACCCTCACACCACGACGTGAATCTTTACCCCAAAAAATATTGATCACCGCACGGGAAGCGAAAATGCCGGTGAACATACTGGTCAATAGACCAAGACCCAGAGTTAAGGCAAAGCCTTGGATTGGGCCATTACCAATCGCATACAGCGTTGCTGCAGAGATTAGGGTAGTGATGTTTGAGTCAAGAATAGTGGCAAAAGCGCTGCTAAAGCCAAGGTCAATGGATTGCGCCATACTGCGACCTTCGCGAAGTTTTTCTTTAATTCGTTCAAAGATAAGCACGTTGGTATCGACCGCCATACCGATGGTCAGTACCAAACCTGCAATGCCTGGTAAGGTCAGTACCGCTCCTGGTAGCAGAGCAATGAGACCCAATAGCATCACCATGTTGATCACGAGAGCAAGGTTTGCCACCCAACCTAGTTTGCGATACCACACCGCCATAAATAGCAGCGTTAAGCTCAAACCTAGTGCCAGTGCTTCAAAACCATTTTTGATGTTTTCAGCACCAAGAGATGGGCCAATGGTACGTTCTTCAACGATAGTCACTGGCGCAGTGAGTGAGCCTGCGCGAAGTAACAACGCAAGATTTTGCGCATCAGCAAGTTGACCAACACCTGTAATTCTAAAGCGGTTGCCCAACTGAGATTGGATAGTTGCAACACTAATGATGGTATTAGATTGTTCAACATGGCCTTTCGCATCGCGGCTGTATTCGCTATAGCCAGTCGCCATTGGTTTACCGATGTGTTTACCTGAGAAGTCAGACATCATTTTGCCGCCAGCAGAATCCAGCGTGATGTTAACCTCAGGCATACCCATTTCACCCATTCCAGCTCGAGCATCAACGATGTGCTCACCACTTAGAACTGGTTTACGCACTACGTGGATAGGGCGACCATCTTGGTCAGGAATGGTAATCGTACCGACAGAACGCTCTGGTTTTACTTCGTAGAACGCAAGGCTTGCTGTCGCACCAATCACATTTTTCGCTGCTGCTGGATCTTGCACACCTGGTAGCTCAATACGAATACGGTGCTGACCTTGACGTTGTACCGCAGCTTCGGTGATGCCTAGTTCTTCAATACGGCTACGCATGGTTTGCAAGTTTTGCTGTACAGTGAGGCTTGTTAGTGTGTTTTCTTCATTTTCAGATAGCGCCATGGTGAGGTTAAGATCGCCGTCACCTCGTACAACCCATTGTGGAAATTGTTCACGCACATATTGACGAATTTCTGCCACAGCGTCTTCGCTTGGTGCTTTGATCTCAAGGATTGAGTCGTGACTGACGTCAACACGCACACCACGAATACGTTCTTCTCGTGCAAAGTTTTTGATTGAGTCTTGGGCTTGCTCGGCATGCGAATGGAACACCTCATTCATATCTACATCAAGCAAGAACTGCACGCCACCACGTAAATCTAGACCAAGTTTGATTGGTTTAAAGCCCATTTCCAGTAGCCATTTAGGCGCAGCTGGAACCATAGCTAATGTCACGATGTCGTTTTCAGGCACCAGATTGGAGATCAGCTCTTTGGCATGGTTTTGATCGGTCGCATTGGCGAGAACAATGGTCGTATGACCATCTTGTTGTGAAACACGAGCGACGCTCATGCCCTCAGATTCAAGTTTTTGTTTGATGGTTACAACAGACAGAGGGGCGTCTTTTTGATCAACGATAACCGCTGGGTCTTCACCAAACCAAGACGGTAAGGCGCTTAACAACATGATGATGACTGTGGCGACGAGTACCACATATTTCCATGCTGAATAATGGTTCAGCACGGTTCGATTGGTTTTCTTTTTATGCATAACATTCTTCTCTTTGGCTCAGGCCAATAGGAGTGCAATATCAAGTTCCATCACTCGGCCTAAGCGATATACGCGTAATACGAGGCGGGATGGAAATTCAAATAGCGCATCTGCTCAATCACAAGCATGATCGATAGATGTGCGAGTTCGCAGCTGCTTTAACACAGCGAAGAAGGTTAGGCGTCGGCTTGGGCGATAAACCGATAGATGATATTGGACTCTTTCCATCCGGCGATCCGGTGGAGAGTGGAAGGAGGGTTCAATGTCCAATCGTGCCAATGGTCAAGTGCGAGGTATACTCGCCAAACCAATGCAGAAGTAACAGACTGACTAAAATCAAACACCAATTCATAAGTTGGTTCTGCTTCGTGCAAACGTTCCGGAACAAACGAACCATTGCGCAAGATAGAAGCGAGACTTGGTGCTAAGGATTTTGCGGGCGCACGCTGCTCAACGTCAAATCGTCGAGATTCAGGTGAAGAATCTCTATTTTCAGCTGGTGGTGCTTGGGTATCATTTAAGTGGTTATCACTTATAAATGTATCAGTGAAGGCTGGAGAAAAAGAGATTGATGGGGCATGATTTGCACTGGCGATACCCGCGAATAAACAGGCGAGCAGAAGGCTAAGCATAACGCTTATCATTCGGCCTTGTTTAATCCACAGTCGGTTCATACCAATTCTCTATTCACTGATCGTCGCTATCATAAGCGCGGAATTGGAATTCAACAAGTGGCTAAATGGCATATAAATGCATTAATTTTTAACCGCAAACGTTATCGTTGCGTTGCACGACAAAGGTAGCCGAATGTAAATAAGGAAAATACGGATAACGTCGCAAAAAATTGCTCCGCCTTTTGGGGTTTACTTTGCACGGGAGTTGGCGCAATCTGCGGTCTTCTATACTTAAGTCCAATTAGCCAAAAAACGTAATTCAAATGTCTCTACATTCAATCAAATTTATCGCTTCAGATATGGACGGCACACTGCTTGATGCCTCTTCTCAGCTCAATCCAGAGTTTTACGATGTTTACCAGCAGTTAAGCGAGCAAGGCATCATCTTTGCAGCCGCTTCTGGTCGTCAATTCGCTAGCCTTGAGCAAACTTTTGCGCCAATTAAAGATCAAATGATGTTTATCGCTGAAAATGGCACGGTGGTAATGCATCAAGGTAAAGAGCTATATAGTTGCGCGCTAGGAGAGGGCGTTGCCCACGCCGTGATTCGCGTTACACGAGAGATTGAAGGCGCTTATATTGTTCTGTGCGGTAAGCGAACGGCCTATATTGAGACGCAAGACCCTCGAGCATTGGCGGAGATTTCTAAGTATTACCACGAGTGTCAGTACGTAGAAGATTTACTGCAAGTCGACGATGAGTTCATCAAAATTGCGATTTGCCATTTTGATGGTACTGAGGCCTTAGTTTATCCGAGCCTAAATGAACATTTTGGTGCGGATAATCAAGTGGTAGTGAGCGCTCACATTTGGTTGGATGTAATGCATGCAGACGCGTCTAAAGGCGCTGCAATCGAACATTTGCAGAAAACATTGGGCTTCACCCATGAGCAAACCATGAGTTTTGGTGACTACTTTAATGATGTGGAAATGCTGAAATCGAGTTACCACTCATATGCAATGGAAAATGCACACCCAGAAGTGAAAAAACTCGCTCGCTATAGTGCCCCAAGTAATACCGATAACGGTGTTCTTACCGTGATTAAGCAAAAGGTGCTTAATGTCGAGTAAGGCTTCAAAAATAAAAAGCCCCCGCCAGTATCGCGGGGCTTTTTTTATCCAATTTTCGTCATTTCATGCACGACAAAACTTTCAACCGCACCATCGGTGGCAGCGAGGTAACGTTCAATGTGTGAATTCGCCATATGCTGTTGCCATAAATCACGATCTACCCAGTTTTCATAAAACAAAAATATAGCTGGGTTGGTATTGTCTTGATGCAAATCGTAGTTAACACACCCCTCTTCATTACGAGTGAATTCAATTAAGTTCAACAGCTCTTGTTTGACCAAATCGATTTGGTCTGGTTTTGATACGATGTGAGCGACGATAGTTAAGTAAGCCATAATTGTCCTTTTGCTATTCGATGTTTAAGAGATAAGGCTTTTAATCATGTGTAAGTCTAGATGATGAAATGATAATTGAGAGCCAAATTACTCGCGAAACTGGATGCGATATTGTGTAGGAGATATGCCAACAATTCGCCTAAAGTGATGGCGCATGCTCACGACATTGTTAAAGCCTACTTTTCTTGCCTACTAAGACTATGCGCAGAGTTTAATCTGACTGTAATCGTCATGCATAAAATGCATAGTTAACCTGACAAAATGTCATTGGATGTTTTGTTTTTGCAACCATACACTCCGCGCTCTTTTAACTTCAGGACTCAGTATGTTCTCTCAATCTTTGGCTGCTCAGCTAACCCGAATGGCGTTACTGCTTGGTATTACGCTGGTTGCGGTTCATCACTGCGAACCTTTGCTTGAGCTACTCGCTCAACAAGCGGTTGATATGGGCTGCCATCAAAGCAGTTCAGAAGGACACTCTTCTCATTCTCATCATCATTAAGGTTGTCATGAGTATTTTTCGTTTTCCACTATTAGTGTGGTTAGGGATCGGTATTCTGATCACTAGCCTAGGTATCCGACAGTCATTTGGTATTTTCATGATGCCAATTTCAGAGCACTTTGGTACCGGCCGTGAATTTTTTAGCTTTGCTATCGCACTGCAAAATCTTTTGTTTGGTGTTTTCCAACCATTTATTGGTATGGCGGCAGATAAGTTCGGATCGAAACGCATTATCTTTTTAGGTGCACTTTCTTATGCGTTAGGTTTGTACTTCACATCGATTACGGCTGAATCCAGCATGTTATACCTGACTTTAGGGGCATTAGTTGGTTTGGGTCTAAGTGCGACAAGTTACGTGATTGTGCTTGGTGCAGTCGCTAAAGTCGTACCCGCAGAGCATGCGGCAAAAGCATTTGGTTTAACCACCGCAGCGGGATCATTTGGCATGTTCGCGATGATCCCAGGCGCGCAATACCTGTTGAATGATTTTGGTTGGCAACACGCGCTGCAAGTGTTTGCAATGTTATGTACCGTGATGATGGCACTGAGCATGTTTATGAAAACGGCCAAGCCAGCGGGCGTACAAGCGACGACTCAAGCAGCCAATGACATCACTCTTTCTCAAGCAATAAAAGAGGCGTTTAGCCACCGCGGCTACTGGTTGATTCATGCGGGTTTCTTTGTTTGTGGCTTCCACGTGATGTTTATTGCCACCCATTTGCCAAGCTATTTAGCCGATAAACACCTCCCAGCGTCGAGTGCGGCAATGGCACTTGCCTATGTTGGTATCTTTAACATCTTCGGCTCTTACTTTTGGGGCGTGATGGGTGACAAATTCAATAAGCGTTACGTTATGTCTGCGCTTTATTTGATGCGTACAGTCGTGATTGCTGGATTTGTATCACTACCAATTACTGAGCACACCGCTGCTATTTTTGGTGGGGCAATTGGCTTTTGTTGGTTGGGTACCGTGCCACTGACTTCAGGTCTAGTTCGTCAGATTTTTGGTGCTCGTTACCTGTCAACCTTGTATGGTTTAGTGTTCTTTACTCACCAAGTTGGCAGCTTCTTGGGCGCTTGGGCGGGTGGCCGAATTTATGACTATTACGGCAGTTACGAGCCAATTTGGTGGTCAACCGTGGTATTGGCATTTGTAGCAGCACTGCTGCATATTCCAATCAACGATAAACCAGTTGCGCGTCTGGCTGCGGCTTGATAGCAAAGCTGGTCTGAAGACGATATGCGTTTGATTAAAAGCGCATAATTATTAAGCGTAATAAAGAGAGCTGGGTTATACTCAGCTCTCTTTCCTTTTCTTGTAGAATTCATCGATGATTTCTGAGTGGTTCACGTCAGAAGCGCTTTTGGCTGCGTTTCTTATTTTCGTTGGCGCTTTTGTACAAACCTCAATTGGTTTTGGGCTTGCTATTGTTGCCGCACCGCTACTTTTCTTAGTTTCTCCTGATTATGTGCCGGCACCTATCGTATGGCGCTTTTCATCTCTATTCTTAATGCCATGAAATATCGCAGCAATATCGAAATTGGCGGGCTTAAAATTGCGTTAATGGGACGTATTCCGGGCTCTATTGCTGGTGGTTTGTTGCTGCTGTATGTGTCTGGTGATGTCTTGGCATTGTGGCTAGGCGTATTAGTGCTGCTTGCGGTTGTTATTAGCCTGATGCCGTTTCGTATTGAACCAACGCCAACACGTATGGGCATTGCGGGTTTTCTTTCTGGATTCTTCGGCACCAGCTCGGCGATCGGTGGCCCGCCAATGGCGCTACTGTTGCAGCACCAAGATGCGGATAAATTGCGCGGAAATCTATCGGCATTTTTTGTCTTTAGTTCTATGATTTCGCTTGCTGTTCAAGCTCCCGTTGGTTTTCTAACTTTGCATCACTTATGGATCACGATTCCACTTATTCCGGCGGGTTGGGCCGGGTATCAATTAGCTCGCATGACAACTGGCTCCTTACCCAAAGAAAAGATTCGTTTAGGGGCATTGATGCTATGCTCAATAAGCGGAGCAACTGCGGTTTGGCAGGGTATTGCGGCGATGTGATTCATGTTAGGTTCATGAACACTATGAATACTGGTTGGCTGAGTATAACCACTAAAGTAAGAAACAAAGAGGCAATTTACATGCGTACACTAGGTAACATCATTTGGTTTATTTGTGGTGGTGTAGTGATGGGCTTAGCATGGTGGCTAGTAAGTTTGATCGCGTTCATCAGTATTATTGGCATTCCATGGGGCAGGGCTTGTTTTGTCATCGGTAAGTTCTCTTTCTTCCCATTTGGCCAAGAAGCGATTTCGCGCAATGAGTTAACCAATGAGATAGATATTGGTACCAGTCCATTCGGTATTGTCGGTAACATCATTTGGTTCTTCGTAGCCGGTATTTGGTTGGCAATAGGCCATATTCTGTCTGCGGTAGCGTGTTTCGTTACTATCATCGGTATTCCATTTGCGCTGCAACACTTGAAACTTGCGGTGATTTCATTGGCACCCATTGGTCAGACAATCGTTTCTAAAGAAGAAGCAGCGGCAGCCCGCTACTCACTAAGAAAGTAATCTAGCGCCATTTACTGAATACAAACTGAAAAACGCCACGTTGAGTGGCGTTTTTTATTGTCATGTACAGCATCGAATCAGGTAATGGGCATCACTTACTTGTTGTTGAACTGTCGATTTGGTTAGTAAGCATGAATGCCATATTCACGTAAGCGGCTTGGTAGAATCTGATCGAGTTTATCTATCTCATCAACAAACAGTTCAATTAAGGAAAATTGGTATTGTTGGTAGATTTGGCGTACGCGATCGATCTCGTTGTCAGACAATGGGCCATGCTCGTCACCCCAATACTGAATATACACTTTTCCGCTCGGCAGATAGAAATCACTGAGTTGATCTTGTTCGATAGGGAGTTGTCGATCGTAGGCATGCACAATGCCGTTCATATATAGCCAGTTATCGATAATTAATTCGGCTTGAGTGCGAACATAATGCCCATCTAACGTGCGATGTTTAGCCGCGAATTTGTGCTGAAAACTAGCAAAAGATTTATCTGTCGCATTGGCGTCAGCATCTTGCCCCCGATATTCAACCACACTTTGTCTGAGACGTTTATTGCGTACGATGGTTTCATGCCAAGTGACAAAATGCTGCTCACTCTCACTATCCACTTTTTGCTGCGCACCATGTGTCAGCCCTGTTGGAGTGACCATCCAGCCTTGTTCGGTTTTTTGTATCCACCCGAGTTCACTTAATAGCTGATTGATACGTTTAGCGCTAAGGTTAAGCCGTTGACCTAATTGAGTGGCAGAGAGGTGCTTACTACTACTCAGTTGCTCGTCAATTAACAGATTGGCAGGCCAAACAATAAACTGACCAAACTTGCTATGTTGAACGTACTCACCACCAAATTTAGCGCCGATTTCAGTCAATACCCAACTCTCATCGCTGCGATTGATGTATCCCGCTCGCTTTAATTGATTAAACAGCTCTTTCGCGCTGCACTCTCTCAGCTTTGCGAGCTGTGAGGTGGAAATTTTAGATTCACTCATCGTCTTTCCTTAAGAGTTGGGCAAGCTATATTCTCGCAGTCCATGCTTGCGATACCTAATGAATTTTTCTTTCAGGGTGAGGTTATGAGGCTAGTATCACCACGATGGATCGCGGGGTTAAAAAAAAGAAGGCAGAGCCTTCTTTCATTGATTGAGAGTCACTACATAGCAAAAGCGCTAAAACTCACCTGATTACGACCTGCGCCTTTGGCTTTATACAAAGCTCTCTCGGTGTAGCAGAGTGTTTCTTGATGGGTGTTTTCAACCAAACCACCGCCAATACTTACGGTATAAGGGACGGTGAGTTCGCCAATTCTTACTGGGTTTTTCTCAATGAGCTGGCGCAATTCGTCACATTTGGTCAGTGCATCGGCTTTATCATGTGCATGAAACAGCAAACTGAATTTATTAATACCATCTCGAGCTAAGCTGATCGCCCTCGGTTTAGGGAAACAGGTTTGCATCAACTCGGCAGTCGAAATAATAATTTTGTCGGCACATTGAGAACCATGATGATTCAGGATTTGCTCGAAAAAGTCGATCTCCAGTTGCGCGAAATAGATGTTTTCAGAATGTTGGTGACAATCAATAGAAGCATTCATGGTGTGCTGACTATCGAGTTTGGTCATCACATCTTTACTCATTAGGCTCTTGTGTAATAACAGGTTACAAAGCGCTACTTCACTGTAACCGCGGATCATGTGAATAATCGTGCTGCTGCATGGAAACCAAGTTTGAATATAGATGACGCCAACTAATTCGGTGTTATTACGCAGTGGAATGGCGTAGTGATTGCTGCGAATTTGCAATTTAGCCGCGAGTGGATCAGCCAATTTTTTACTGATCATGTGAATTTTGCTGTAAACCAATTGCTGCGCAAGTTGCTTGTCACACAGCACCACTCGATTGTTTCCATGGAAATCCACTACCGAGAATTGACCGTGTTGCTCACTGTATAAACAAAGCTGCACGCCTTTATGTGGAATAAAACGGTCAATGACAGAACGCAACTGGCGTTTAAAACCTGTGATATCACTCTGTCCATTTAATGTTGAGAGCGAGCGACCGAGTTGTTTAGACAAATAGCCTAGTGCGCCAGCAATGTAGAGTAACGACAGAATAAACAACGCAGTGAGTGCGAATTGAGAAGACGCAGTGAAAAACTCTGAGCGGTTTGTGCCTGCGATAAATACCCAATCAAACTCATTGTTGGCATCAAATATCGATACTTTATGTTCCGAGCGGTATAAGTACTCGTGCTCTGCAAAGCTAATCCCCGAATCAAGCATGCCATCGATGCCACTTTCATAGCTTAAAGAAGGCGTGCCAATGCGGTTCGGATCCGGGTGGAAAACCAATCGACCTGTATGGCGATCAACCACAAACACGTAGCCACTGTCTAGCGTACGTAATCCACGTAGGCTTTGTGTGGTGTGTTTTAGATCGAACTCTAGCCAGATCTGTTGAATTGCGTTTGGTGTGTATCTTACGGCAAACACCCAATTTCCTGGTGACTTTTCATAAAGAGATGAAATCGCGACATTCGCCGAGAAAGCGATTAATGGCGTCCAAAGAATGTGCGAGTTTTTCTCTGTATTCGTAGGCAGCATTTGTGCCGAGCGGTATTGTCCAGTCTCTTGGTTTACGTGAATGATATCTGCGTAGATAGGGGAGTGTTTTAGAATTTCGCGCGCAGTAATATCAAACTCTTTGATTGATTTTGCATTGTCGAGCAAGAATAGTTTGCTCGATGCGGCTTCTACTTGAGCGGAAACAAGATGAGCGGCCGTGTTCAAATTCGCAATAGATTGAGATTGAGCATTGTGCTCAGAATGCTTCATTTGTTGATATGCAAGATAAAGCATACATAGTGATAGAAGGATTACGTACGGTTTGATGCTTCTTGTGACGAACTTAGGTAAAGCCATGATGTGAATTGCTAAAATATGACTAAATATTGTGATTTATGTCGTATTTTAAATTGATCTATTCAAATTAGCAATCCGTGCTACAGGCACAAGGACATAAGAATTAAGCATCAAGCTGTATCGATTTATATACAACTTGATGCTTTTTAGTTTATAGCTTGGCTGCTGTTGCTGATGAGAAAAAAATCGCGATTGAAACTGGCTCTAAAACGATACTCTTTTTATCCACGGCCTTATGCATACTCGTACCACTTGTGTTGCATATCATGGTCCATTTTTGCCCGGTTTTATTCGGTAAACTAAACCTGGCGGGAGCATCGGTTTGGTTTATCGCGTAGAACAGCTCATCACCATCGTCATCAATTCCCATATGTAAGCCCACAGCCGTCACTTTGTTCCAATCTTCATGACTGAGAGCATTGCCGTCGAGCTGGCGCCAATAGACTCGGTTATCGTTGCGTGTCTCTCCGCTAAATGCATCGATAAACGGCAGCATATATTGCTCCCGCGCGGCAGCCATTTTGGCTAACCAATCTCGGAATGATTGCTTACGATCGTCGAGTTGCCAGTCAAGCCAACTCGTCGGATTGTCTTGGCAGTAGGCGTTGTTATTGCCCTTTTGGGTGTGAGATAGCACATCAGCAAATAATATGTGCGGAATACCAAAGGAAAACAGCAAAGTCGCCATAAAATTACGCTTTTGCTTTTCACGTAGCTCGATGATCAACGGGTCGTCAGTTTCCCCTTCCTTGCCATAATTGGCGGAACGGTTATCGCCATGACCATCCCGGTTTTGCTCACCATTACTCTCATTGTGCTTAGACTTGTAAGAGACTAAATCTTGCAAACAAAATCCATCATGATAAGTGATGTAGTTAACGGTAAGGCGATAAGGCCAATTAGCTGCACTATAAAAATCTCTCGAGCCCATCATGCGGGTCGCCAGTTCAGTGAGAAAGCCCTGGTCGCCACGCCAGAAGCTGCGGCTAATATCACGTAGGCGATCATTACATTCACTCCAACCAAATGGGAAATTACCTACTTGATAACCGTTAGGACCAATATCCCAAGGCTCGGCAATCAGTTTGACCTGTTTAAGAATCGGGTCTTGTGCCACTGCCTTAAAAAAGGCGCTATTGGGGTTAAATTGATCGCCTTCTCGGCCTAATGTCGCGGCGAGATCAAAGCGGAAGCCATCAATGTGAAATTCATTCACCCAGTATCGCAGGGTGTCCATGACGAGGTTTAAAGCCGGTTGATAAGTAAGGTCAACGGTGTTGCCACAACCGGTATAGTTAGCCAAGTGCTGACCATGGGTTAAGTAGTAATGTTTATCTAAGCCGCGCAAATTAAAGGTAGGGCCATCTTGACCGCCTTCTGCGGTATGGTTGTAGACCACATCTAATATGACTTCGATACCTTGTCTATGCAGTTCTCGCACCGCAGTTTTCAGTTCTTGAACGGCGTCTTTTGCTGCGTAGCGAGGATCGGGTGCCATAAACAAATAAGGGTTGTAGCCCCAATAATTTACTTTTCCCATATCAAGCAAATGGGGTTCATGCATACAGACGGCAATGGGCAAAAGCTGCAAGGTATTAATGTTTTGCTGCTGGTAGAAGTTCAACATCGCTTCGCTAACCAAGCCGAGATAAGTACCTTGTTGTTCGATTGGCACTTCAGGATTGAGTTTAGTGACGCCTTTTACGTGAGTCTCATAGATCACCATTTCTTGCTTTGGTCGTTTAGGCGAACAAACGCCTTGCCAGTCAAATTGGTCACTGGTCACGACACATTTGGCAAGTTGAAAACTTTTACGAGCATTAAAAGGAGGAGTGTAATGCAAAGGCTGATCGATCGCCTTGGCATAAGGATCGGCTAAGTAGTGCTCCTGTCCTTTGATGATGGTGATGTACCCATAACGTTGCCCTGCTTGTATATCAGGGACGAATGTATGTTTTATTCCCGCGTATTCGTGTTTGAGCGGGTAGGTTTGACGCTGTCCTTGATGGTCAAAAAGGGCAAGTCGAATATCATCACAATCAGGTGCATAGATTGAAAAATTACAACCCTGTGGAGCTAAAGTTGCACCGAGAGGATATGGGCTAGAAACGGCTGTTGTCATAGTTATCATTGGTTACCAATGCAGTACAAGCGCGAATTGCTGTGACTTTTCTCGTTCTATTTTTATAGTCGCTAACAATGGGTGCTTATCGTTATTATCATTGTGCTTACGTCGTTGTAAATGAGAGCGCTTTTGGTCGTTCTCATCCATATATTCATAATAGTGAACTATAGGACATTAGCTTTGACAAAAATTTGTTCATTCCCCAAGAAATACGTTTATAAACAGTGATCCACCTCCAATAATTTAGGTTTTTAGAGAGACAAATTCGCTGGGATAGATCGTTGCAGGTGGTGAAAAAATATTCGCGAATTGAGTGCAAACTATACGTGGTGGCGTAATTAAAAACAAAAGCAAAATTTTGTGTGGAAAAGTCATTAAAGATAAAACAATAAAAAACAGCGTGTTAAATGGATTTGTTGCTGGTAATGATTCTCAACATTACTCTAACGCTTTGACTCTTTTAGTCCGTTATCTACGCTTAAAAGTAACGTTAAGCCAAATGAAAGGAGAACATAATGGCGACTTTTAAGCAGGATATCCCAAATCGAGTCACGGTTTACCATGATGATATCGAGCAAGAGAAAGCACTGAAAAACGCATTAGCACCAGAAAAACCTCGTTACTTCAACGGCTCACCTACTTATCAGGCAGAAAGCGTCGATGCTTTTAAGCAACGCCTTGAAGACATTGGAATGTCGATTGAAAAATAAAGCTTAGCACCCGGGCCACTATTTCTTTAGTGGCCTTTTTGTTTGACAGAATCCCATCCTTTCAGTACCAATAAACCTAGGTGTTAGTCAAAGCAGTGGTATATATGGAATTGTCAGTTGGGGAAGTTGCGAAGCGAACGGGTGTGAAGGTTTCCGCATTACACTTTTACGAGCAAAAAGGCCTCATATACAGTTGGCGTAATGAGGGTAACCAAAGACGTTATGATCGCAGCGTGATACGTCGTGTGTCGGTAATCAAAGCAGCGCAACAAGTGGGTCTATCACTGGAGGAGATCGCTAGCGCGTTTGAATCTTTACCTAAACACAAGGCACCTTCCAATAAGGAGTGGCGTGAGATGGCTACTGCTTGGCGCGATCAACTTGAGCATCGCATCAATCAGTTGAAAGCACTGCAAAGTGACCTTGATGGGTGCATCGGTTGTGGTTGTTTATCACTTGATAGTTGTAATCTTAGAAACCCAGACGATGAGCGAGCGAAAGCGCACATTGGTGAGTCGCTGCTAACCAATCCTGAAGATCCTCTTTAACTCATTGATATGTTGAAAGCAAACGCACACGACAAAACCTATATGCTCAGTAGGCGTAACTCGAATAGGAAGACGAATTTTTGCTATCGAGTCGAGTGTAAGTTCTGCTAATGTAGCGCAATCGAATTGGGATGGAAAAGGCAAGTATGAACACGGTTGATCAAGTTGGTCGCTCGGCTTTAATTGTTGAAGGCGGAGCGATGCGTGGTGTATTTTCCTGTGGAGTTTTGGACCATTTTTTAGCGGAAAACTTCTCTCCATTCGATAGCTTTTGGGGTGTCTCTGCTGGTGCTAGTAATTTAGCCGCTTATCTGGCAAAAATGCCTAAGCGCAACCTCAAGATCTATCTTGATTACAGCCGCAGAAAAGAATTTCTCAGTCTACGCCAATATTTGCGTGGTGGTGATTTTATGGATCTCGATTGGATGTGGAAAATCACGCTTGAAGAGTTGGGGATCGACAAACAGGCTCTGCAGGCAGATTCACGTCCGTTTTTTATGGTCGTGACCGATCGTAACTCTGGTAAAGCTTGTTATCCCACACCAAACGTTGAGATTTTAGCGGACACGATGAAAGCATCGAGCGCATTACCCATACTATATCGCCATGGTGTTGAACTCGACGGTCAGCGCTATGTTGATGGTGGTGTTGCTGACGCTTTACCCGTCGCTGAAGCGATTCGTCGAGGGGCGAAAAAGATCATGTTACTGCGTAGCCGTCCGCAGAGTTATCGTAAAGGGGCGGATAAACATAAAGCGTTACTAAAATATTTGTTGCGTGATACTCCTGATTTGATACCTGCGATGCTGACGCGTTCTGAACGTTACAATCAGAGTTTGGAACTGATTGCCAACCCTCCGCAAGGGGTGGAGATCATCCAAATTTGCCCACCAGAAGAGTTTAAACTTAAGCGCTTAAGCCAAGATTGTCGTTCATTAGAGCAAGCATACGAGTTAGGTTTAACGACAGGTAAAGCTGCGATTACTCGTTGGCAGCAAGGTTAACGTTGATGAGCCTTTAGCAGTTGGAGCAATTCTTCGATACTTTCTTGAATTGACTTACCTGCAGTGTCGATTTTAACCAAATTGATGCTGTTTGAGTTCCAAGGATGGTATTCACGATCAACTACCTGTTGCCAACTGGGTAGTATAAGATTGGTCACTTCACTGACGCGTTCTTCTACCCTCTGTTTGTGCTCGGTTTTATCACTACAGCGTACTTCGATATTGATAAATTGGGCGTTTAGATTGTTTGCAACGTCTTGCCATTCTTCGCGAGTTAACTCGATCGGATTGCAGCTGTCGGCAATCACACTGTTGCCCAGTTCGAGATTGTCACTGGCGACACGATAACTGAGCCGATAGCCTTCACCTTCTACTTTAAACTGACATAAGTCACGGATGCCCTGTTCGACCGTGTCGATACGCAGGTAGCTAGCCTTGGTTACTCGGGCTAGGGCTTTAGCCAATGTTGATTTTCCGCTGCCCGGCAAACCAGAGAAAATGTACAAAATAGGTGAGGTCATTTCAGTTGCTCCGCCGCAATTTTTTCCAACAAAAAGTCGATTAATACACGGACTCGTTTGGCTTTTTGCGCGTCTTTATGGAAGTAAACATACAGGCCAACGTAATCGTACCAATAGGACTCAAGTATAGGGACTAACGCGCCTGTTTCTAGGTGTTTTGCTACTATAGGCTCGATAATTCGGCATAAGCCGATGCCATTTAGTGCTGCGTCAATGAGAAGATCGGTGTCATTGACTATCAGAGCTGTATTGGTGGCAACAGTGACGGTTTCACCCTCCACATTTAAGCGTAGTGGGGCTAATTGATGGGAAGTAATAAACCGGTATTGAATAAACTTATGTTGACGCAGTTCATCCACGTTGGTGGGAACGCCGTGTTGAGCAAGGTAACGTGGTGAGGCAAATAGCGCTTCAGGCTGATTGGCTGTGAGTGGGCGCGCAATCATGCCATCTTCAACTTTGTCACCAAAGCGAATTCCGACATCAAAACCCTCAGTAAGAATGTCTACAGTGGCATCAGAAACCGAGATCTCAAGTTCTATTTCTGGATAGCGTTGGCAAAATTCGCTGTAGATTGGTGCTATGTAAATTTGGTAAGCAAAACGCGGCATAGTAATGCGCAGTTTGCCCGATGGTACTTTGCTTAGGTCACTCACGCTTTCAAGCGCTAAACTCAGTTCATCCATTGAATCTTTGGTGCGCTCAAACAGTTGTTGCCCTGCTTGGGTCAATTCGATGCGACGGGTGGTACGAGTAAATAGTGGTAGTCCGAGGCTCTCCTCCAATGACTTTAACGCTTGGCTGACCGACGGTGGTGCAATCTCTAGTTTGCGTGCAGCACCCGAAATACTGCCTTCACCAACGATGGTGTGAAACATCATAAGCTGATTATAAGTGGTACCGTTCATTTGCAGATAACTCGCCTTTTAGAGGTTATTGTTAGTCTATAGCTAATAATTATTTAAG
This sequence comes from Vibrio taketomensis, assembly GCF_009938165.1. Taxonomy (NCBI): domain Bacteria; kingdom Pseudomonadati; phylum Pseudomonadota; class Gammaproteobacteria; order Vibrionales; family Vibrionaceae; genus Vibrio; species Vibrio taketomensis. The sequence goes on along the minus strand of NZ_AP019650.1, from coordinate 1,125,480 downwards.
CAAACAACATCTAAAACTAATAACGAGAGGGTATGCTTTGTTCATCGCTTAGCAGCCACTTTTTTGAGGACAGAGTTATGAGCCAAGTATTAGTTATTTCAGGTCATCCAGATTTAGATTCTTCTTACACGAACAGTGTGGTGTTGCAGCAAGTTTCTGAGCAATTGGATAATGTGTCAGTGCGCCGTCTCGATGAGCTTTACCCAGATTATCAAATTGATGTGGCTGCCGAGCAGCAAGCATTGATCGCTGCTGATGTCGTGATTCTGCAGTTTCCTTTTTATTGGTATTCAGTCCCCGCGTTACTGAAAAAATGGATCGATGATGTCTTTAGTTTCAATTTTGCTTACGGCACGCATGGCGACAAGTTAAAAGGTAAAGACTTAATTTTGTCGTTTACCATTGGTGGCCCGGCCGAGTCGTATGAACCACTTGGTTATAACCACTTTACGATTGAGCAATTGATTCACCCACTTCAGCAAACAAGTTATTTAGCGGGTATGAATTTTCAAAAGCCAATCTATAGTCATCGAATGGTTTACATTCCTAGCGTGTATAACGAATTGGAAGACGTACAGGCTCGAGCAACTGAACATGCACAGCGTCTCATTACCAGTGTGCGCCACTTAACGGAGTCGCCAGAAGCCAAAATTACCGCTCTAGTTAAGCAGTGGTTTGCTCAATTTGATCAGTTAGCAGAGGATACCGCGCAATATACACGCTACTTGGCTTCTGATGTGCAATGGCAATCGCCAGAAGGTATTTTTGTTGGGCATCAAGGTTTCAATGATTGGTATGGTGTTGCGCGCGCAACATTCAAACCAAATTGTCAGCATAATGTGCATCAACTCAGCATTAAAGAATTGGGTGATCAGTATCAAGTTGATTTACATATTCGTCTTATTGCCGAAACTTACCCAGAGTCGATGATGCAAGGTCAACCGGTTGATATGGCCGTTGATGAAACATGGTTAATGAGTCTTGATGATAACGGAACACCAATGATTCATAGCTATGATGTGCGTCCAGTTGTCGAGCAATAATCATAGCTGTCATCAATGAAAAGCAGAGCTAAGCCTCTGCTTTTTGCATTTTTTGAATGTTGGCCTTGGGTGTTTGGTTTTGCACTGCGTTTTGGATTGAAGCTAACACATGAGAAGAAAGAAATGAGCGCTAGGTTATAAGTTTTGCTCAAACTGCTTGGATATTGTCCTGTTTTAAGGCTTATTGATAACTAATCAAATAAATTAACTTATAGGGCTAGTCATGTACAAACTTGTGTGTGGAATCTGCGCATTAGTGATTGGCTTACTGCTTTTTGGTGCCTATAGCGCAGTGTTTGCGAGCGCATGGTATGCCAATTATTCTGAGCAACTGCTGCAAGGTTGTTTAAATCTTTTCCCTTCATTCCAGCAGCACTTAAACAGTAATCATTGGATTGACATGACTATGCTGATTAGTCTGTGTCAGTCGGTCGTGCTGAGTGTGGTTTTTGCCATGACATTTGGCGTGATATTGGGAGTGTTTACTGGCCTGATTAGCGTCGCTCAATACGCTTTACTCGGAGCGTTATTCGGTTTTTTGTATGTGGTCGCTCCATCATTGATGGTGTTTGTTGATGAGCAATTATTTGCCGGAACACTAAACTTACCGATATTATCCCAACACCAGTTAGTGGAAGTCTTAACTTGGTATTTACCGCTGATGATAGGGTTCTTTTATATCGTGGCATCAAAACGTAAAAAGCATGCTCGCACTGAGCGGTTTTGGTTTCGAGAATCAATCTAGTAAAAAAAGAGGCGTTATCGCCTCTTTTTTTAATTACTCAACAGACACGAGCTCATAGCTGATCATGTACAGTTCATTCAAATTTGGGTAAATCTCAGCAATCAGACGTTTTAGCTCATCTAATGGTAGCGCTTCTTGCTCAGCGTGGAACTCATTAATCTCATCGTATTTTAGTGGTTCAACTGACAAAATTTTGATTTCACCAACCTTGCGATCGGTTTCTAAGGTAAATACCTCAACTTGTGTACCCGGTACGTAGTGGCTTTCTGCTTCATCACGAATGGTAATGGTTTTTTTTCCTGCCGTGATAAGCGGAGTGAGGAATTCAAAGAAAGTGATTTTGGTTGGCGCTTGGCTCATGGGTTATCTACCTATCAATTGTGAAAGGCGATTGTATCGTAAGAATATGTGCTAAAAGAGGCATAGAAGGCTTAAAAATAAGAAGGGCACTTGAAGATGAAAGGGGTAAAAATAATATGACCTGCCGTTGTTACTCACCAAGAGTCGGGCAGGTCATAGGATAGATTAACGCGAATACTCGTTTACGCGGTTGCGGAGCGTTTTAGCCAAATATTTGCGTTGATGTAAGAGCCGACAACTGCAATGAGCATTAACGGGCCAAGTACACATGAGATAAGTCCGCAGCAAACTTGCTTAACCGTTATAGCTTTCGTTGGTGTAAGAAATTGAGCGATGAAAAAGATAACCAAACCTGCAATCGACCATACAATCATAAAATATCCTAGTTTTGTCATGAAGCTTATTGCTCCACTAACTAAGATAATGACTTCTACCAAAAGATGGTATGCGAATTGTCACATTTTTGTATCATTTGTCGAAACAGATGACAGAAATGGGCGCTAAAGGGGCTGATTACAGCCCTTTTAGGTATTGAGCGTTGGCCGTCGGCTGAATCGCTTTAGCAATTTGCTGACGCTCTGCCATATTTCCTTCTTGTAGTGCTTGGCTAAACAACTGTACAAGCGCGAGTTTCGTTGCTTCAACTTTGGTTTCAGTTTGAATATCACGCAGATCGATCATCACATCCGTAAACAGCAGGGGTAGATCGCTAAGCACTTCGAGGTTAAGCACGTTGTGTTCACTGTATATCGAGTTGTGGCTGCCGCGCTGTTTTTGAATTACGTATGGATTGTCTTTCAAGTTGATGATTGAGGTGCGCTTGTTACAGCGCTTCAAACAGCCTTTGTTGACTTTAATTTTCTTGCACCCTTCGGTTTGTTGGAACAAACACTGACGGCTTGTAAGCAGCGTATTTGGGTGGTAAATGCTGTAGAAAGTGCGCATTGATGGTGCACGTTTGATGTGGCGCATCTGCTTCATATTTAGCTCGTTAGAGATAAATGCGCCGCTTGCAGCAAACTCTTGTTGCAAACACTTTAACGCATAAGAGTTAGTCGTGTTCATTTGTGGGCCGGCAACCCAATTCAAGCCAAGATCTTTCGCAATCATACCTACACCGGAGTTATTGGTGATAAGCATGCTTGGTTTCAATGTCGACAAAAATTCATGAGCGGCCGTAAAATCGTCGCCAATCAAAATCGCTGGGAACCAAGGTTTAAGTGTTGGTTGTGCTTGGAATAGCGCAATCAGGGATGCGCATTCATCGGCTAAGCCCATTGGCAATTGCAGATACACATCAATGTTTTCCTGCTCGCATAGGTAAGCGTCTGCTGGATCGGAAATGAGCACAGATAATTTAGGGGCAGCAGTGGCAGCTGAATGTTCTAATGCAGGCAGTGTTGGCGCATCAATCGCCCCTTTGAGGCTCGCTTTGGCGATGTTACTCGTGACATCGAAATCGGCCGTTTTGTTAGCAACGGTTTCGATGATCGCAGTCTTATCGTCGTACAATTTTTTCTTTACTTGCTGCACGTCATCAATGCTTTGGCACTGATAAACTTGCGCGAAGTGTTTTACAGCATGGTCGCGAGGGTTGTCGATATACATTGCTTTCCCGTATTCGCCTTGCAAAAATGCATTGGAAAAATCACGGTTAAATACGGTGTATAGCTCTCGAGTATCAGTCGATAGCGCTTCGCCATCACACAAACGGTCGATTTGTTTACGCCAGTTGTTCACCACGGTATAAACGTAGTGTGATTTCTTGATGCGGCCTTCAACTTTAAGTGAGTAAACTCCGGCATCAGCTAGCGCCTGTAGATCGCCAAAGGCGGAGTTGTCTTTTAAGTTCAGTGGGTAATGGTTGCCAGTTTTAGTCGGTTCATATTGCTCGCGACAAGGTTGGCTACAACGACCACGGTTGCCTGATGCACCATTGCGCGCAGAGCTGATATAACAAATACCGGAAAAGCCAATACAGTAAGAACCGTGAACAAACACTTCCATCATCACATTGTGCTGTTTACCAAATTCGGCCAGATGTTTGATCTCATTGATATTAAGCTCTCGAGAGAGGTTCACACGACTGGCCGTTAATTGATTGAGAAAACGAATCTGCCCTTCATTGTGAGTATTGAGCTGCGTTGAGGCATGTACATCTAAGTCAGGAAAATGATGCTTGAGAATGTACGCTAATCCTAAATCTTGCACGATCACACCATCGATTTGAGTGGTGTTGAGTTGGCTAAGTAGACGCACGATTGCAGGAATTTCGCTCTCGAGGATCAAAACATTTAGGGTCAGAAAAATTTTGCAGTTGTGCTGGTGTGCAAGAGTTAACACGCCGTTCAAGTTATCTAAGGTTAAGTTGGTCGCGCGGTTGCGAGCGTTAAAACGGTCAAGGCCGCAATATATTGCATCAGCACCCGCGGCAATCGCAGCTTTGATTGAATCCAAATCTCCACCAGGAGCCAATAACTCAAATTGATCGCGTGTCACTATTTATCTCTTACACAATAAAAATAGGCGCGCATTTTACGTGTTTCGTAACCAGGATGCGAATTTAATTGGAGTTTTGTCTCTCCCTCTTTTTGAAGCCTCGTGAATGTTGGTTGCCCTCAGCCTAGAGAGTGTGTCGATGGATTTGCTGTTATATCAATAGGCTGAGTGAGAATGGAAGGCTAATACGAGGAAAACTAACGGCGTTTAGCTTTTGTCTTTGCGTTTCGTAGTAACAAATCCAATTCATGTTGTTCGATAATTTGGATGTTGGTTATCGATTCTAAATAGGCTTTGCAAGTATCCCGAGTTTTACAGCGAAAGCATTTAAACCCTAATTTCATATCTCTCCTTGAATGTCGTGTTATGCGTTGCGAGCGAGCCTACGTGCAATGTGGACGTGGCTGTATTGTCGCTTTCTGAGTCTGCTGCTCAGATTATTCGCGGCGTATTGTAGGGTGAAACTTAGCCATACAGATAGGAAGCAAGATCTCAATTTGAAATGCTTTTATTAATGATTCTGTAAGAAATTTCCTAAAAGTGCATTAGCTAATGGGCGTGCGGAAACTCGCTGGTTTGAGTGCGACCAATGAACAGGTGAGCGACTGGCAAATATTCTCTGCGGTATTTCCCATGACTAAACCTTTTACGCCGCCCCGCGCAACGGTGCCCATGACGAGGATATCTATTCCTAGTTCATTGACGCTACGTGGTATTTCTTCGTCGGCTCGACCATTGATATGGTGAATGGCAATCTCACATTCTAGATTGGATTTGTCGATCAACTCATTGAGCAAGTTGAGATGATTGTGTCGTGCAAGCGCCACTTCGGCATTCAGTTCTTCATCATCGACTTGGATCCATGAGTGATGACGAAGGTAATGTTCCAGTTCATATTGCCAGCAGGAGATGATGTGTAAGTGGTTATCGTGCTCGCGAGCCAACGCATGACCAGTGTGCAGTAATTGCAGCGCTAATGCTTGCTCTTCTTTCGTTGACGCAACAGGGTCAATTGCAACCGCGATACGCTGTTTAAGTTCGGTTTTGGCACTGGGGCGATGGAGCCAAACCGCGCAGGGACATTTACGTAATAACTGCATATCTAATGCTCGAAACCCGCGAGAATCTGTGTCATTGAGCTCAATATCTTTTATCAATAAATCATGTTGATGGGTTAAAACGGTTTCAATAGCTTTGACGACAGGCTTATCGCCGCTCCCGATCTCAATATTGAACGGAAGTTCATCATTTATTTGTTCTTCAGCCAGTAAATATTGTATCTGCCGCGCAAGATGATCTTCCAGCGATTGCTCATACAGATGCTCGTATTTCTGCATATTCGATGGGAGGGTAGGGCAGAGTATCAGCCCGCGTAAATCCGCCTGATTGCTATGTGCCAGTTTGATTGACTGCTCTAAAGCGCGATGTTCATCAGATAATCCTTGGCTCACAAATAGAATGTTTTTGTACTCTTTCATACTCGCCCCCGAGACGGATTGTTTGGCTATAAGTGTTGTTCCGCTTTGGTGATATGTCCACCTGATTTGCAAGGTTAATAAGTCACATCGAGGTTTGTGGTTATCGTTGCTAGTGCGTGGCTTTGTAGCTGCGGGCTTGGCGTTTGATTTTACAGTGTAAAATTTCCTCTTAGGCGTAACCATTTGACTGATTGATAAAATGAGAAAGCCCCTGGCTATCGAATGATGAGCAGGGGCTTTTTAGTTTATTGGGCTAAATGTTGATTATCGATTGTTTACCGCATTCACAAATACCTTTTGGGCATCCTTGATGCCGATGGATTTGGCTTCCTCTAACAGAGCAAGCGCCTTAGGTATATCATCCGCTGCAACGGCTGCTTTGATGGATGAGTGGTAGTAGTTTTCTGTTTCAGGTAATGCAACAACGGCTGTTTTGGTCGCAATTACCGGAATTTCTGGTGCGGATGCCGATTTTGATGACTGTATAAAACTCGATAGGCCGCTGTCACGTTTGAGCGCAATTCGAATCTCACCTTGCTCAACATGCTGAGCAATCGGATTATCAATTTGTGGCGGCACAGTACGCTTGGCGATAGCCATGGCTTTAGCTGGGTGAAGAAGTTCGGTGGTGTCTGCCAGATCTTGCTTCGTGGTATAAATCAAACCGTAAATTTTGGTTGTTTGAATTGGTAGGTTGAGCACGATATCGCCAAATAAGACATCACCGCGAATAAAGTCGGTGTCATCGTAATCAAAATAGGATGCATTGTAGTTTCTGATTAAATTGAAGTTTTGGTCGTAAAGGGCGAGGTTAGGTGCGAATACTTTTAGTTGCTTAACGATGCCAGATACTTCAATGGTGATTTCAGGTTCGGTGACTTCAAAAGCAAAGCCAGCAACAGGGCTGGAGAAATCTTGGTTGGTGAGATACTGCGTGTTACTACTGATATGGAATGAAAAGTTTGCTGGAATATCAACCTGCTGCCATTCAATCTGCTCAATTTTTGAAATAGATTGCTCGGTAGGATTATGGCTACCAAAGTCTTGATGGCTTGAGCAACCGAATAAGACCGAAACTCCAAGTAACACTGTGGCTATTTTTTTCATTGATATACTCCTGCAAGCAAGATAGCCAGACTCGCTGGCTATCTTGTTCTAGACAATACTGACGTTTAAGTGAGTGCTAATGGGTTTACCACCAAGCTTCAACTTGTGCGCCGAACATTAGATCGTTGTCATCAACCGCTTTGTCGCCAGAGTAGCTAGAAGCGAAAACTCGGATTGCTGGACGTGCCCAAAAATTTGAGCCAGCTTGCCATTGTTGAGCGATAGTAAACTTAGTGAGATCTTGTTTATCTGCCCATGGGTATTCATCTTGATGGTAACCCATCTCAACGATTGTGCTCATCGTTTCAGACCATTTGTAGCCAGGACGAAGTACAACACTTAGTGCTTTACCGTCGCTGTTACCGTTACCGTCGTCTAGCAATTGAGCGTAAACAAATGAGTAACCAAGGTTCCATTTGTCTGCTTCGATCACACCCCAATCGATAAAGCGTACCGATTCACGACCCTCTTGGTTGTCGCCACCAGGTCCTCCCATATTGTATGAGTCACCAGTGTGGTTACCAACGAAGCCTGCCATGCGTAGCCCTCGGTAGCGTATTGAAGCACAGCTTTGTTAAAACCTAAATCAAATCCTTGAGTGTGCTCAGCGGTAAAGAAGAAGCCTGTTTTATCAAGGCTGTAATCACCTGAATTTCCGATGCCGTTATCGATGGCATTTTTTGTACATCAGTGTGTGATGGTTTTGCTGCTAAGAAGCTCTAAGCTACCTTTATCGTTAGTTTCAATGCCGGTTAGACGTAGGTCAATGGAGTTAGCAGTCGAGTAAACTTGTGTGCCTTCCAAAGGTGTTTTTGTCAACGTCTAGTAGAGGGTTTTCCATTTATGTTGTACTGCTGCCATATGGAATTTAGCAAAACCTAGATCGATGTTTCAAGACCAATACCAGCGCCAGAGTTGTTCACGTAGTAGAAGTCCATGATATGTACATCTTTACGGCCATAGTAACGCTCACCCGCCCAAAGACGCTTGCCATCAGCCATGGTGTAGTCTGCCCATGCTTCGCGGAATGATGCACGTTCACCTTCCCAAGGGCCATCAGGGTCTGTACCGATAGCTTGGAAAGAGTTACCGCGACCGTCTAAACCGCCATTTTCATAGGTACCGTAAGCAACTAATGTGTGAATGTTGAACGAGCCACCTTCACTGCTTTCCCATACTTTATTCACGTTTAGAGCGAGTTCAGCGTAGTTATCACACTCATCACCCAAACGACCTACAGCATGACCAAATGTTGTTGGGCCACCGTTACCGTAACAAAATTGTGAGCCGCCATCAGCGTTTGCGCCAAAGCCTGCACGCATATAGCCATGAAAGTCTGCTTCTGCAGCAGCAGCGGTTCCGACTGCTAAAGTAGAAAAAATAGCAGCAGCGATTGCACTTACTTTTTTCATTCTTAACTCCATTAAGGTTTTTATCATTATTTGGTCTCTGCTTGCTTTGGGTTAATTGGGGGAAACACCAAAGCAGAGAGGTCGTTGGGAATGCTTTCCCGTTTGTATTTGACGAAAATAAGATTACCGAAGGAGTAGATAAGAAACGTCATCCAATCGCGCTAAATATAGGGAGGGCGTAGGGGGGAGTAGATGAATAAGTAGTGGGTGGAAAATGATGAATATCACTAAAATAAGGATGAGTTAGTGGTTTTCTATCTGTTTAATGCCTGTTTTTGTTACCTGTATCAAACTTATCAATCGTTCTTAATGGATTAGTAATAAAATTACCAATAAAAATAATAAAAGATAAGGTGAATATTTATCAGATTGAGATGCAGGTCATATTATATTAATTGTTAATTTTTATTCATATTGTTGTTAGGTAGAAATTATATGTCAGCTCTTTTTCATGAGTTTGGATATTAATTACGTTGAATTGATAATGTTGGTGAGCTAGATTTCAAATTTGATTGCGTATTATATCCCTAAGCATTCTGAGGCTACTTAGGTATGGATTGTTTTTGTATCAGAATCATCTTGATATTAAACAGCATTAGTAGAAGTGGAAAAGAAGCTCAGTGGCTGGGTTTATAATCCAGTGACGTTAATAGGTTAGATTGAGAGGATTGTCACTGGCTTGAGTGGTGAAGATAAAGAAAAAGTCAGCAGAAAACTGCTGACTTTAAATCATGAATTTAACGGTTAATGATTGAGGTTGTTAGCCTTTTACGCCGCCTGCGGTTAATCCGCCTACCAACCAGCGTTGAGCGAGTAAGAACACGATGGTAATAGGCAGTGCCGATAATACTGCTGCTGCTGCGAAGTCACCCCATAGATAGTTTTGTGGGTAGAGATATTGCTGCATACCAACGGCTAGCGTATAGGACTGGACATCAGACAACAACAGCGATGCAACTGGTACTTCACCAACGGCGCCAATGAACGACAGAATAAACACCACCGCAAGAATCGGCACTGACAGAGGCAGCAATACCAATCGGAATGCTTGCCAAGGGGTTGCGCCATCCAGTGCAGCGGCTTCTTCTAGTGAGTTATCAACCGTTTCAAAATAACCTTTGATCGTCCAGACGTGCAGTGCAATACCGCCAAGATAAGAGAAGATCAAACCACCGTGGGTGTTTAATCCCAAAAACGGAATGTACTGACCTAGTTTATCGAACAGTGCGTACAGTGCGACAAGAGCAAGCACGGCTGGGAACATTTGGAAAATCATCATTGCTTTCAAAATGGTGTCTTTTCCTTTGAAACGCAGTCGCGCAAAAGCGTAAGCCGATGTGGTAGAGAGCGCGACAATTAAGATTGACGTAATACCCGCCACTTTTACTGAGTTCCATAACCAAGTGAGAACTGGGAACGGTGGTGGTGTCACCGTTCCATCAGCATTGGTGACCGAGAACCCTAAAGCCAGTTTCCAGTGCTCTAATGAAGGCTTGTCTGGAATAAGACTACCGGTCGCGAAGTTACCTTCACGAAACGAAATTGCCACGACCATCAACAGTGGGAAAATGATCAATGATAGGAAGATCCACAACGCAATATGCGTTGCCCACACGCGGTATTTTAAGGATTTACCTTGTACCATCGCCATGTTGATTACTCCTTAATCCTGAGAAAGTTTAGTGAAGCGCAAGTTCAATAGTGCGAGCGCGCCTACCAGTAAGAAGATGAGTGTTGCGATAGCACTCGCCAAACCAAAGTCTTGACCACCAGAACCTTCAAATGCGATTCGGTAGGTGTAGCTTACAAGTAAGTCTGTATAACCTGCCGGCTCTGACGTACCGATCATATTTGGACCACCGGTCGTCAATAATTGAATCATAACGAAGTTGTTAAAGTTAAACGCAAAACAAGCGATTAATAACGGTGTGAGCGGTTTAATCATTGTTGGTAACGTAATTTTAATGAAATTATCAATGAAATTAGCACCATCAATAGCTGACGCTTCGTATAAATCATTCGGTATCGCTTTTAGCAATCCCATACATAAAATCATCATGTAAGGAAAACCAAGCCAGGTATTAACAATGAGCACCATTGTTTTTGCTAAGAATGGATCGGAGAACCAAGATGGACTGATACCAAATATCGCATTTAGTACCATGTTTATTTCACCAAAGCTTTGGTTGAATAAGCCTCTAAAAATAAGGATGGAAATAAATGCTGGTACCGCGTATGGAAGAATTAAAATAACACGATAGACTGCGCGGCCTTTCAATTCTTCCCACTGAACGACACTTGCCAAAACTAAGCCGATAATTAATGTAAATAATACAGTCAGAGATGCAAAAATAACGGTCCAAATAAAGATGCTAATAAAAGGTTCTTTAATACCATCATCTTTCCATACACGTTCAAAGTTATGAGTGCCAATATTAACGATAAAACCAGGTGAGACGGTGTTACTAATGAATTGGCCATTCTCGTCGATTGGTTGGTAGTAGCCCACATCCATATTTGGACGCAATGTTTCTTGCGTACGGTTGTTGTATAAGGTTTCGCCATCGGCTTGTAGAGTGTATAGAGGTACTACCGCCGCAAACTTACGCAAACCGCTCATACGAATATCATCACCGTCTTCGATGTGTAGATCGAGCTTTCCGAGTTGATCACGGTTGCTGACGATAGTCTTGATAGGCTCTTTGGTGCCTTGTGGCTCGGTAATTTCAGTTAGGTCTAAATCAATGTTGTTTAGGCCATTGATTTGAAATACTGGTGTCGCGAGTAATTTATCACCTTGTTTAATAACAATTTGGTGACCGTCACCGGTTTTGTATAGTGTAAATGGGTAGCTTTCACCGCTTTGGTAAGTTCTATCAAGTAACACTTGTTGTGCGCGTTCAAAAGAAAGCTGATTTTTAGCACTGTAGTTTGTGAATGCGAGGCCAACCGTATACGCCAGAGGGAAGAGGATGAACAAAATCATCCCTGCAATACCTGGATAAATGTATCGGTGGGCGTAAGTCTTTTTGCTACTGAAAATGTAAAGCGCTAGCGCTGTTAAAAGAATAGTAAGTAGGGCAAATGCAATCTCGCCACGAGAATACATAAGAATTGTCGCGTAGCCATTGATCGTACCGACAGTGGCTAATAGGGCCCACTTAGTGAATATTTTTTTGCTACCCGGAAGGATGGCTTCTGGTGCGTGCATCGCATCTTTGCCTTGAACTGACTGCATAGGAAACCTGCTAGCTAAATCGGGGAAATACTGATAATCAAAGGAGGAGGAAGCCTCCTCCTTTAAGTGGTGCAGAAAAATTAGTTAACGATCTGTTTTTCTGCATCCGCTAACGCTGCATCAACCGTTTGTCGTCCTTCAACAACGTTGATGATTGCGTTTTTCGTCGCTACCCAAAATGCGTTCATTTGTGGGATGTTTGGCATGATTTCACCGTTTAGCGCGTTATCCATGGTTGCCGCGATACGTTTGTCGGCATCAAGCTCACGTTGGAATGAGTTTAGTGCTACTGCGCCTAGAGGTTTGTCATTGTTTACCATACGTAGACCATCGTTAGTCAGTAGGTAGTTTTCAAGAAACTCTACTGCAAGATCTTTGTTTGGTGACGCAGTACTGATGCCCGCGCTCAATACACCAACGAATGGCTTAGAAGATTGGCCTTGGAATTTTGGCAGTGTTGCAACGCCGTAGTTGATGCCTGACTTGTCGATATTGCTCCATGACCATGGACCGTTGATGGTCATCGCTACCGTGCCTTGGTTAAAGCCTGACTCTGATACAGAGTAATCCATGTCAGGAGAGATAACGCCTTTATCTACTAGGCCTTTTACGAAGTTCATCGCATCTTTAACGCCTTCTTTCTGAATGCCAGAGTTTTTCGCATCGTAGCCTTCAGAAGTGTATTTAAATGCATAGCCACCATCAGCCGCCATTAGTGGCCAAGTAAAGTAAGGTTCTTTCAGGTTCCACATAATGGCAGATTTGCCATCTTTCTTCAGTTCCGCATCAATCTTAGCCACGTCTTCCCAAGTTTTTGGTGGGTTTGGAACAAGGTCTTTGTTGTAGATTAGAGACAGTGATTCAATTGCGATAGGGTAGCCGATTAGCTTACCGTTGTAACGTACTGCGTCCCATGCAAAGTCAACGATACCTTGTTGAATCTCTTGAGAAGGTTTGATCTCAGTTAACAGGCCAGCTTCTGCGTAACCGCCGAAACGGTCGTGAGCCCAAAATACGATGTCTGGACCGTCACCTGTTGCTGCTGTTTGTGGGAACTTGTCCTGCATTGCGTCTGGGTGAGCAACTGTGACTTTAATACCCGTTTCTTCTTCAAACTTTTTGCCAACTTCTGCAAGGCCGTTGTAGCCTTTATCCCCGTTTATCCAAATCGTAAGTTGTCCTTCTTCAATAGCTGCGTGAGCACTGAAAGTCCCTAAGGCAACAAGTGTGCTAATAGCAATTGCACTTAATTTTTTCATTTTTTACGTCCTTTAATATACTAGATGTAGGGCCACAACTATGAGGTTCTGGCATGTTCTAACCGTTATAATTAGAAAAAAACCAGCTAATCTCATCCTCCTACCTCCTACGCCTCTACGCCTATTAGATTTTTTCGAGAACTAGCCATCATTAATATAGTGATCGAGATCTAATATTTGGTTCTTATTGAGATCTGGTTCAAATTAAATAAGGTTAATAATGTGACTTAATTCTAAATTGCATCTTGGCGCTTAAATTTTGCTCATCCTTTTCTACTCCCCCTTCTAATTATTTTTTTGGGAGGATGTCTCTTTTTATCATGTGTTACAAACTTTACAAGCAGAGGGTTAGGTAAGAACCAGCCTTTCCAGCGCTCCTGTATTGCTGGAGTATTATGGGCACTAGTGAGTAGATTATATGCTTTTTATTTGGTTTGGGAGCGGAATGAAAAGAATAATTTATTACGTAAACTCGCTTGTTGCTGATTGGGGTAGCTTTCGTGAGTAAAATGAAAGACTACCCGTTTTTTTCCTATTACTTTGGCTATTGCTCGCTGGATAAATATATTGAATGATCAGCAGCGATTGGAATTTATTGTTCGAGGATAAGCTATATGGCTAGTGTCACGTTAAAGAACGTTTGTAAAGCATATGGGGACTTAATGATTTCTAAAAATGTAGATTTAGAAATCAATGAAGGTGAGTTCGTGGTGTTTGTTGGTCCATCAGGATGTGGTAAATCGACTCTTTTGCGGTGCATAGCTGGCTTAGAAGACATTACATCTGGCGATCTCTATATTGGGGATAAACGCATGAACGATGTAGAGCCATCAAAGCGCGGTGTAGGGATGGTGTTCCAATCTTACGCGCTTTACCCTCACCTGAATTTATATGACAACATGTCGTTTAGCCTAAAATTGGCAAAGGCAGATAAAGCCGAAATCGACAAACGTGTCTCTCATTCTGCTGAAATTTTACAGCTTGGTCATTTACTTGACCGTCTACCAAAAGCACTTTCTGGTGGCCAGCGTCAACGCGTAGCCATTGGCCGTACGCTGGTTTCACAACCAAAAGTCTTCCTATTAGATGAACCGCTATCAAACCTAGATGCTGCTTTGCGCGTTAATATGCGCAGCCAAATCACCAAGCTACAACGTCAACTTGGTTGCACCATGATCTATGTGACTCATGACCAGGTTGAAGCGATGACCATGGCAGACAAAATCGTAGTATTAGATGGTGGCTCGGTATCACAAGTTGGTAGACCGTTGGAGCTTTACCACTACCCAATAAATCGCTTTGTTGCTGGTTTTATTGGTTCGCCAAAAATGAACTTTATGAGCGTGCACGTGGATGAGGTTGAGTCAGAACGCGTTAAAGTGCGTCTGATGAATGGGGTGAGTTTCTGGATTCCAGTTGATGGCACCACGGTCAACGTAGGTGACCGCATGTCACTGGGTATTCGACCAGAGCACCTGGTGCAAGCAAGTGAAAGTGACGCATCTATTCATGGCGATATCACCATCGTTGAAAAGCTTGGCAATGAAACTCAAGTATATCTGAGCCTAGAGGGCGCAGATGCAGACGTGATCTTCCGCCAGCCAGATACCCTGCCTGTAGACGTTGGGGATTGCCTAGAGATTGGTATCCCAGCTCACCGCTGTCATCTATTCCACCGAGATGGGCGTGCATGCCAACGTTTATACAAAGAGAACGGTGTGGACTAAGTTAGCGGAGGCATACCTGTAAATGACGATAGTTGCGAAAAAACGCCCTACGGTTGGGGTAATTCTACCTCTGTTAAGTGGATTTTATATGGGGGAGATAAGCGCAACATTACGCACGATGGCTAAGTCGTACGATGTTAACTTAGTCTTAGTTCGCAGCGGAGAAAACCACGAGTTTGATTATCCTGCTGCATTACATCATTTCGATGCGCTAATCGTCATTTTACATACTGCCTCAGACTCTTATATTCAAACTGCTTTGGCGCGTGGTATTCCCGTTATTTCAGTCGGTGGCAGCTACGCCCCACTAGAAGTCGAGCAGTTTACCAGCAACCAAAGTCTCGGAGTGGAGCTGTTATATCAATGGCTTGTCGAGCAAGGACACCAACACATCGGCTTTTGCGGTGATTTAAGTGTCAATGATGTTCGAGCAAGGTTTAAAGCCTACCAACGAGTGGTCGCTAGCCATAATAACGATTTTGATATTGGTCGCTTCTTTAGTGTGAGCAGTTGTTCTATCGCTGGTGGTAGAGAAGCGGCAAATGAATTTATTCGTCGTGAATCACCATGTACGGCCGTTATTTGTGCGACCGATCATAACGCTATCGGTATGATTGAGCAGTTCAAAAACAGCCGAATTCAGGTTCCCCAAGATGTCGCAGTGGTCGGCATTGATAACATCTTTTTTGGCCAGCACGTCCAGCCTGCCCTAACCACGGTAGATCAACAATTAGAGCGCCTTACAAGGCAAGCATTTGTGCGTGCTCTTGAACGTATTAATGGCTCCTCATTTTCGGCAAAGATTCATCCCATTTCTCAAAAACTGATTGTTCGTCATTCATGTGGCAATGCACAACCAGACTGCATTGTGAATGAAAACCAAGGATCAATTCGCCATCAATTGCTTAACGTTGCTGGCCGCTCACCGGCGGAAGTGTTTGAGAACTTTTATGCACAAGCGCAAAATGGATTTGGATCCATTCTTGATGCGCATAGTTTGTATGGGAATAATCTTGATTGGGCCTGCCTCGCGCACGGTGAACAGAATAATTATCGCGTCGAAAGTTGGATAAATGTGGGCATGATTAAGCCTTGTCATAACGACATTAATCAGCAAAGTTTCAGTGACGTTCGCGATTTTCCTAATCTGAGCAATGAAGAGCATTTTGTAGCGACAATCCTACCCATTGCGACCGGACGTAAAAACAGTTGGAAACTCATTGCTGTAGTAGACGGGCTCAAACAAGAACAAAATATCGGCACTCAATCGGTGTTCTGTAGCTATCTAGATATGCTCGCGCTGTTTATCGAAAGGGGAGAGTTGCTTAATACAAGTAATCTTCGTCAACGAAACTCAGAGCAGTTGCTAGAGCTACTGAATGTGGTTTCCAATAGTTCCAACGATGGCATTTGGGATTGGTCGATAACGGATAACACACTGCGACTCAATGAACGATTGGTCAATATGCTGGGGCATAGTGAGCTAACGCACAATCACGATATTGATAGCGATTTATTGTTTCGCTTGATTCATCCGGAGGATTTATGTCTTTTTGAGGAGCATGTTGAGCAGCACCTCGTAAATCAAGCGCCACTGAAAATCGAACTGCGGTTACAAAAACAAGACAATAACTACATTTGGGTATTAGTAAGCGGTGCTTCAATCACATCAGACAGCGCACAATCCAGTCGTATCGTCGGTTCGATAACCGATATTACCCACCAAAAGGAGAGTGCTGCCAAAATCCATCACATGGCCTATTTTGATGTTTTGACGGGCGTTCCCAATCGACGCAAAGTGATGGAAGACATTGCAAAACACATTGCGGATGATGGCGCTACGCCCGTTGCCGTGATGCTGATGGATTTAAACCGTTTCAAGAGTATTAACGATACATTTGGTCACCATGTTGGTGATGCTTTGCTTTGTCATGTCACGGATGTACTTAAAGACATTGTCAAAAAACCTCATACCATCGCACGTTTAGGGGGGGATGAGTTTTTATTCTTTTGTCATACTCGCACTCGCATAGAGGCTGAAACCATTGCTCATCAAATTCTGCGTGCGATTGAGAGCCCAATGTTGCATGAAGAGATCGAACTGGTGGTGCAAAGTAGTATTGGCGTGGCGTTTTATCCGTTTGATGGACAGAGTGCTTCGGCGTTAGTAAAAAAAGCCGATATCGCAATGTACCAAGCCAAAAAGGCGGGTGGAAATCAGGTTGTTCATTTCCACGAAACGATGCAGGTCAATGGCCAAAATGCACTCAAAATGGAGTATCACCTAATTCGTGCGATAGATAAGCAAGAAATCTCTTTTCTATCAACCTCAATTCTGCCATTCGTCTGGAGCGGTCATTGGTGTTGAGGCTTTAGCCCGATGGCATTCTCCTGAATTAGGTGAGATCTCGCCAACTCAATTTGTCAAATTGGCCGAAAAAATTGGCGTCATCAATCGACTGGGTGAGTATCTTTTGCATCGCACCTGTCAGGATGTCGTGAATTCGACATGGCTGCGTTCCTTAAGAAGGATCTCGATTAATGTCAGTGCCAAACAACTCATTAGCCCCCATTTTGCGCAAGAGATAATTGAGACCATTACTCAGTATCGATTGCCACTCGCTATTTTGTATCGAGATAACGGAAACTGCGGTGATTGAAGATTATGACGTTTGTGTTGCGTCATTATTGAAGCTGCGTAATGTCGGTATCGATATTTCTTTAGATGATTTTGGTACGGGTTTTTCTTCATTATCGCTGCTCAAACGCTTACCGCTCAATGAGGTGAAAATCGACCGTGGTTTTATCTCAGATGTGGTGAATAGCCAATCCAATTTAGCGTTTGTTTCAACCATGGTTTCGATGGGGCAGAGTCTGGGTTATCGCATCGTGATGGAAGGGGTTGAGACTCAAGAGCATGCGAAAAAGCTGTCTACCCTAGGTGCTGAAATCTCACAAGGTTATTACTACAGTAAACCTCTTTCTCTAGCCGAGCTAGAGCATAAGTACGCTTGTGCAACAGAGCCTATGTCACAGCGAGTCTGCGTACACTGTTCTTAATGCATTCTTTGCCATGCAGGATACGCTCTCATCTTTTCAGCGCTTAAATTCAGTTTCCAGCTGCGATATTAAGACCTAGCAATCGATATACACTGGTCATCGCATACCTCATCTTGCTTTCATGTTTTCACTGTTCAATCGCCAATAAAAAAGCCTGAGCAAAGCTCAGGCTGGTTACAAAACAGTGAATCAATAAGTGGTAAGGCACGTCATTCACTGCCAGCTATGCGTAACGCCAAACTTGTTTCTGCTTAGCTGTTCGGCGGCCAAACCAATAGCACTAAGCGAGAAACAAGAGTACGACAAAGTCGCGTATTATTATGGAGATAGGTTTAATTTGTCTCTTTTACAGTTTGAACTGTCCTACCAGTTCATTTTGTTGACCGACCAAGCGCGTTAATGACTCACTGGATTCTGCAATCTCTGACATTGCTTGGTAGCTTTGCTCGGTCACTTTATTGATGTATTCGATGCTGCTAGCAATCTCTTCCGCCGTTGCACTTTGCTCCACAGTTGCTTGAGAAATATGCGTGCTCATATCGCTGATTTGGAGAATCATGGATTGGATTTCTTCCATGGTATTGTTGGCGGTGGAGGCTTGCGTTACAGAGATTTCCATATCATGCATACAACTCTTAATTACTTCATTGACCGCAAGCGAGCTTGCTTGTAACTCTCCAATCATTGACTCAATGGTGCTGGTCGATTGCGATGTTTTTGAGGCCAACACGCGAACTTCATCTGCGACCACGGCAAATCCACGCCCTTGTTCCCCAGCGCGTGCCGCTTCAATGGCTGCATTGAGAGCGAGAAGGTTGGTTTGCTCAGCAATATTACGAATCACGTCTAAGATTGAGCCGATTTGTTCACTGCGCTGTTGCAGTTCATTGACGGTATTGACGGAGTCATTAAGGCGTATACCTAATTGATTGATGGTCGATATGTTGGTACTCATGATGGTGCGCCCCTCATTTGAGGCGGTCTCGACTCGCTGAACCATATCTAAAGAGCCTTTCGCACTGCGTGCAATTTCTTGTACTGACTGAGACACTTCTGTTGCGGCCGTTGCTAGTGCGGCGGTTTGGTCGCGCTGTGCGTCGAGTTGCATTCGTCCTTGTGACGATGTTTCTTCGTTTTCACGGGCAGTGGTCGCCAATGCAGCAGAGGCATGAGAAAGTTTGACTAATATACTATGAAGGTTATCCGCAAGCGTATTGATATGGCTGCTGACGCGGCTAAATTCATTGTTGCTCTGCAGTTCAATTCGTTGTGTCATATCGCCTTTGGTTAAGCTTTCCAGTACATCGAGGATACGGGTGAGCGGCGTACGAACACTGTGTGCGATGTGGTAACCAATCGCAGCGGCAAAGAAGATGACGATGCCTGCGATGATCAAGGCTTTTGTTATGCCTGAGGCGTAGATGCTCCCCGCCTCATCCAGAGAGTGCTGTAGCCTGTCATCCACAATGCGGTTAAAGTCTTGGAATACCAGTAGAGTTTGGTCAATCATGGTCGCTAAACTGGCGATTTTGTTGTAAAGCGATGTGCGCGCATTGAGATAATTACTATGAAGATCTAATGCTCCAGAACCAGGTTTAATCTCAGATGAGAATTGAGTCACTGAGTCACCGAAAGCATCATTGAGGCCGGGAATTGCTTTAGCCAATGACCCATAAGCATCATTGAGTTCGGGCGCGATTTTTTTATTTCGCTCTACTGCTCTTTTTACAAATTCAGGATCATTGCTTGCGAGCGCATCTGAGATCAGCAGCTCGATCTCGCCAAGTTTAATAAAGTAGGTCTTGGCTAAAAATTTGCTCGAAATGGTCGATTTGTCCGCAATGTACTCTTTCATATTTACGGAGAGTTCATTGTATGACTTTTGAAATTCGCGAGATGACTTTTGCACTGCCTCCTGAGCTGTGAACATCTGCTGATAGTCAGACATTGCTTGTTTGGCTTCACCAAAATAACGCTGTTCGATTTCAAGGATCGTCGCATAAGGTTGTGCGAGTGCAGGGTATACGGCGCTCGCTGTCTCTAACTCGGCTAAAGTCAGCAAAAACTGCTCTTGCGAGTCAAAAAAGTTTTGGCGGCGAATGTTCATTCGTTCCTGATTTTCTGTGGTCAGGAAATCCTTAAACGATTTGTCAGCGTACAGCAGTTGCTCACTGGTATGATTTGAGAGAGCAACAAGGGGCAAAGACGTCTTAGAGACAGATTCGAATTTGCCGTGAATATCATTCATGCCTTTGAGCATGATGGCGACCGTTATCGCGAACAGGATAATGATTAAAATGAAGCCGGTATACATCCTATAAATGACTGAACTTCGCATGGTTTATTTCCTTTCTATAAGCCTAAACAACGGTAGAAATGACTAAGTGCGCTATTTTTTCGAATTGCCAACGAATGCGATGATGACTTTGTCGTCTTGGTAAGTTCGAGAAAATACAAACGCGTTTTTTTGTTTGATAATTTGTTGTTCACCAGCACCAACAGCCGGGTGAGCTTGACGGAACTGGCCAATTTTTTGCCAATGTTCTAATAGTTTTTGCTGTTCGAGACTGAGCTGCCAGGCCATGTCTGAACGTGTGCCTTGATGAAAATCGTCGGCATATGGGCCAATGTCACGACCTACTTCATCACCATAAAAGACTTGGATGGCTCCAGGGCTCAGTAATAGCGCACTTGCCGCATTGCGTTGCAGCTCATAATTCTTAAATCGAGAGAAAAAGAGCTCGGTATCGTGAGAAGACATGTAGCTAACTGGGTTAAAATCAGGCTCCTTCTTCAATGTGTTGGCGTAGTGTTGATAGGTGTCTGCCATCTGGCTAAAACATGCCGCGCCTTTATCGAGTTTTTTTTGCATGTCAAAGTTGATTAACGCGTCGAAACCGTCATCAAAATAGGGACTACGGTAGGCAGCATGACCCCACACTTCACCCATCATCCAGAACGGCTGGCCTGTTTGAGCGTGTTGTTCTCGCCATTGCTCAAGGCTACTACTTGCCTCTTGTTTTAGGCGCAGCCAAACATCGCGCTCAACGTGTTTAACGGTATCAACGCGGTAACCATCAATGCCAAATCGTTTCACCCAATCGGTTTGCCACTCAATTAAATAATCAGCGACAGTGAAGTTCTCTCGTGCTTCTACGCGCGTGCCCGGATTTGCGAGAAGCCAATTTGGAGGGGTGACACTTTGTGCTGATTCGGTTTTAAAATCAGGCAAACCAGCAAGCGTCATAGTGATATCTGAACTGCCTGGGGCGTCGTAGCTGGGCAGTCCCGCTCTCACCCAATCAGGGCCCCACCAATTGGTCCAATTAGGGTTCTGATAATCGATGAATTGGTGCACATCGTGCCAGCTTTGCTGAGCATTCGGTTGCCACTGCGATGCGCTTGGGGTGTTGGCTGAGGTAACTTCAATATTATCGAGTTGCAAATCTGCCAGTGTCGCGTAGCCAGAATGGTTTAACACCGCATCAAGCAAGACTTTAATCCGGCGTTTATGGGCTTCAGTAACGAGGGTTTTTAGGTCCTCTTCGTTGCCTAAGTTAGCGTCAATTTTAGTAAAATCACGGGTCCAATAGCCATGGTAAGCGTAAAAAGGAAATGACCCTTTTTCTCCGCCACCGACAAAGCCATGTACTTGTTCAACAATCGGTGACAACCAAATGACGTTAGTGCCCAAGCTAGCGATGTAATCGAGCTTTTCGATCACACCTTTAAGATCGCCACCGTGAAATGTGCCAACTTCCTGCAGGTCATCTTTTCTGCGTCCATAACTGTTGTCGTTACTTGGATCGGCGTTGTTGAATCGGTCAATCATGACAAAGTAAATATTGGCATTGCGATAGGTAAATGGCGTGTTTTGTTGTGAGCGCTCAACGGGCTCAAGCAATACCAACCCTCCGGATTTCGGGCTAGGTAGGATAGAAATTTGTTGATTGCGTACCGTGACAATTTGATCGGAGTAAGCATCACGAAGTAGCGTTCCATCAGCAAAGCTATCGCCAAGACTGAGGGTGACCTCACCGCCTTGATAAATTTCACATTCAACACTCGGGATAGGGCGTTTAAATACCGATTCTTTGGCTTTTTTAGCTTCACGTTTAAAGAGCAGAGTCTGCTCATTTGCGTCATAACGAAATGAGTAATCTCCAGTAAAACGAATTTTTAGGGGAATAGAAGTGGTTGCACCGCAATTGAGTTGAATCGGCTGATTAAACAGCACTTTTTGCGGCTCCGTTGCTTCGCAGTTGCCATCAATACCGATGACATCAATGGTGTAACTGTCTTTGACCAATGGCACAACCAAAGGTTGATCGGGGTTAAGAGGGAAATTGCGACTATTGGTGGTGGTCGAAATAGTAATGGTAGGCTCCGCCACAACGCATGCTGATGCCAGTAAAGTAGAGATGGTTAGCAAGTCTGCTTTTAATTTCATTGCATTAAACCCCGATATGAAAAACGAACGACAGGAACAAGTTGCCTTGTTCCTGAGATGTTATTTACTGCTGTCTGATCGAACTTCTGTTAAGCGTTTTGCGATTCGATTAATCTTGCCGAGATGGAACATCTCTTCAATGTCCATCGAGAGCTTACGTCGCCAGTTTGGATATTCATCGACCGTTCCCGGAATGTTGACGGGATCATCCATCTCTAACCAGTCTTCGAGTTGCACGCTAAGCAGGGCACTGTCACCCGCTGCGACATGAAGCTGAAGTGCTTCACTCAAATAGGAATCCATAGGAACGTACTGGGCATCATGGCCAATGCCATCAGGCAATAAACCATGCCAACGAACGCTGTCTAATACCCCTTGCTTGCACTTGAGTCGAGCGTCGAACAATCCTTTTAGTTGTTCCTCGTCTGGATATAGCCCCAACTTCTGACCGGTTTTCAAATCATCACAATTCCAAAAACCGCGCATGGTTGGCATATCATGGGTGCAAAGTGTCGCAATAGATTGCGGAGCGTAATGTTTAGGGGAAATGAATCCACCATCCTCTTTAGATGTTTCAAAGAAAAACACCTTATAAGAATGCACGCCCGCATCACGAAGAATGCCAACAATGTCATCTGGCACTGTGCCAAGATCTTCACCGATGACTGAGCATTGCAGACGGTGAGACTCTAGCGCCAAAATCGATAGCATTTCTTTCACTGGGTAGTAGAGGTAGGCACCTTGAGTTGCATTTTCGCCACGCGGAATCCACCAAAGGCGAAGTAACCCCAGTACATGGTCGATTCGTAGCGCTCCGCAATGCTTCATGTTGGCACGCAGCAATTGAATATAGGCTTCGAATCCGGTCGCTTCTAATACTTGTGGGTTAAGTGGTGGTAAGCCCCAGTTTTGCCCTAGAGGTCCAAGAATATCCGGTGGTGCGCCAATGCTTGCGTCTAGCACAAGGTTGCCTTGATCTGCCCATGTTTCGCTGCCAGATTCAGCAACACCCACAGCTAAGTCGCGGTAGAGACCAATCGACATTCCTTTCTCGATAGCGAGGTTTTGCGCTTCTTGAATTTGTTCATCAGCAAGCCATTGCAAATACATGTACAAATGGATTTTGTCTTGATTTGCGGTGATGTATTGCTGAGTCTCTTTCGAGTGGAAAGAACGGTATTGCTCTGGGAATACTGGCCAACCCCAAATGCACTCATCGCCCTGATTTAAGTCAGCATGCAGCGCATCGAATGCCGCTTGGTGCAATAGGCTTTCGCCACCCAATTCAATAAACGTGATAAAGGCGCGAGCTCTTTCGCTTTGTTTGCTTAAATGGCGTTGCTTAAACTCTTCATAAAGCAGAGGAAGAATGCTCATTTTTAGCTCTGCGACTTCGCTGTAGTTGACCCATTCAGATTCGCGTGTGCGTTTTAGGTGTTGTTGGAAATCACCGCTGCCAACACGGCGTTGCGCTTCTGAGCTCAAAGAAAACTCTGGTACAGAGCAAACATCGATATACAGAATATTTAGCCAGCGACGTGAAGAAGGGCTATAAGGACTCGCGCTTTCAGGCATTGCAGGGAACAGCGAATGAATTGGGTTGAGACCGATAAAATCACCGCCACGAGACGCCAATTCACTGATCAGAATTTTCAAGTCGCCGAAGTCACCAATGCCCCAGTTATGATGAGAGCGTAGAGTGTAAAGCTGAATGCTTGGGCCCCAAAGTTTGCGCTGTTGGTTGAGCGCCGTTTGCTTAAAGCAAGCACTAGGTGTAATGATCAGTGTGCTTTGATTTGGTGTTTTACGCCCTTTGCGATGAACCTGCAGTGTGTGGTAGCCCCAGGCCAAATTGTCAGGCAATACAAACACTAGAGGGCCACCCTCAGCTCGCTCATCTCTTACTATTTGCGATTGAAGATAGCCTTCAAGTACTTCTCCTTGTTCTGTGGCTATCCGCCAACTAAATTCACTGATGCGAGCACTCGTTCCCAATTGCAGCGCCACTTCTTTTGCTTCGTGGTCTTGAAGGACCAAAGTAGGCGCGAGCATAGGTGTTTTGTGCTTTTTGCGTGCTGACTCGAGTAGTGCCTCATCAGTGCTAGTATCATAACCAAGCGCGGAGAGTAGGCGAGTGAGTGTGCTATCACTAATACCAACTTCTTCCCCACAAGCATTGATGTAGCTGTCAGCCAATTTGGCCATATGCGCGACTTTATGTAATGCCGATTGTTCTTTCATCGCTCTCTCCGAAGGATAACCTTCTAAATAAATGTATAGAAAAAGGGCCAAGGTAGACGGTGCGCTACCTTGGCCATTGTTGTTAGCGTTTCACCGCTTCAAGTTTCCAGATGTTGTTCACGTAGTCGCGGATACTGCGATCTGAGGTAAATTTGCCCACTAAAGCCGTATTGAGAATGGCTTTCTTAGCCCAACCAGATTGGTCTAAGTATTGTTGGCTCATGTTGTCATGAGCTTCGACATAAGAGGCAAAGTCAGCTAGACACATATACGGGTCGCCACCATCAAGCAAACTTTCGTATGTCGCTTTCAACAAGTCTGGTTGACCCGGTGTAAACTCTTCACCCAGTAACAGATCAAGTGAGGCTTTGAGCAGTGGGTCGTTGTGGTAGTATTCGTATGGGTTATAGCCTTTCGCGTTAAGGGCTTTTACTTGCTCGACATCCAAACCAAAGATGTAGATATTGTCATCACCTACTTCTTCGCGAATCTCAACGTTTGCACCATCCATTGTGCCAATAGTTAATGCACCGTTAAGCGCCATTTTCATGTTGCCTGTGCCAGATGCTTCTTTACCTGCCAGCGAAATTTGTTGCGATACATCTGCTGCCGGAATAATGATCTCTGCCATGCTGACGCGGTAATCTGGGATAAATACCACTTTAAGCTTGTTACCAATACGAGGGTCATGGTTGATCTTCTCGGCAATCTTATTGATGGCGAAGATGATCTCTTTAGCTAGGTGGTAGCCCGGTGCCGCTTTCGCAGCAAAAAATACTACGCGAGGCGTGCACTCAAAATCAGCGTCATTAAGAATACGGTGGTAAAGCGATAGCACGTGTAGCAAATCAAGGTGTTGGCGCTTGTACTCGTGTAGGCGTTTAATTTGCACATCGAAAATGGCATTGGTATCAAGTTCAATACCCATGTTTTCTTGTACCCAGTTTGCCAAACGTTGTTTGTTCTCTTTCTTCACCGCCATGAACGCTTTCTGGAATTTTGCATCGGTCGCGTATTGCGCCAAGCTTTCTAGTTGCTCAAGTTTGGCAGGCCATTGTGAGCCAATTTTCTCGGTGATCAGTTTTGATAGCCCTGGGTTACAGAACTTCAACCAACGACGTGGTGTGATGCCGTTCGTGACATTGAGCAAACGAGTTGGGTACATCTCGTGGAACTCAGGGAACAGGTCACTTTTCACTAACTGAGAGTGAAGTGCCGCTACACCATTGACCGCGTATGAGCCGACAACACAGAGGTTTGCCATGCGAACCATACGATGGAAGCCTTCTTCGATGATCGACAGCTTCTTCAACTTCGCAACATCATTTGGCCACAGAGCGCGAACCTCTTCCAAGAAGCGATAGTTGATCTCGTAAATGATTTCCATATGACGAGGGAGTAGATGCTGAATCAACGATTCAGACCATGTTTCTAGCGCTTCTGGAAGAAGCGTGTGGTTGGTGTAAGCGAAGGTGTTTGAACTGATTTGCCACGCATCTTCCCAACTTAAGCCTTTCTCATCGATCAAGATGCGCATAAGTTCAGGGATTGCGATGGTTGGGTGTGTGTCGTTTAGCTGAATGGTTTCTTGTTTTGGTAGTTCAGCAAGCGAGTATCCGGCGGCTTCATGACGACGCAAAATGTCGCGCACTGAAGCTGAAGAATGGAAGAATTGCTGCATTAAGCGCAATGTTTTTCCTTTCTCATGGTTATCGTTTGGATAGAGAACCTTCGTGATGTTGCCAGCATTGATGAGTGCGTGCTGCGCTTCGAAGTAATCGCCATTGTTAAAGCTTTCTAGAGAGAATGGTGCAATCGCTTGGCACTCCCACAAACGCAGTGGGTAAACGGTATTTGACTCGTAGCCTACGATTGGTAAATCCCAAGGCATTGCTTTTACGCGCATACTTGGAACCCATTGACGAACTTCTTTGCCGTCAATGTTCTGAACTTCAACATGACCATAGAAGCCAATTTCTTGTGCATACTCAGGGCGAGCGACTTCCCATGGGTAGCCTTCTACGCCACGCCATGCATCTGGTGCTTCTTGTTGGCGTCCATCGACAAAAGACTGCTTAAATAGGCCGTACTCGTAGTGTAAGCCGTAGCCAATCGTTGGGAATTCTTGTGCGGCACATGAATCCATAAAACATGCGGCAAGGCGACCAAGACCACCATTGCCCAGTGACGGATCACGCTCTTCTTCAAGCAGGTCAGTTAGGCTATGTCCCAACTCAGCCATCGCTTCTGAGATCTGCTCATAAAGACCCATGCTGATAAGGTTGTTGCCCGTTAGACGGCCAATAAGAAATTCAAGCGAGAGATAGTTGAGGCTCTTGGCTTTTTGAATTCGAGGATCGTGTTCAGTCTCAAGTAAATCACAAGTTGTAATTTCAGCGAGAGCGCGACCCATCGCTAAATACCAAGCACGGCTACTCGCCGTTTCTTGTGATTGAGCGTAAGTTGCAGAGAGATGCTGTAGCACTCGTTGCTGAAAAAGGTTTTTATCGAAATTTTGCTGTTGATTAGGTTTCATTAGAAATCTCACGTTATAGCTAATTCATCTGCCCATATCGTGTATTTCCAACCATGAATAAACATCCTCCCGTTTCGAGGATGACATGGGAGTAGTGGGGTAGGCGTAGAGAATGAGAAAGGACTGAAACGCTCGATAAAGCCTAGATATACCTAGAGGATGAGAGTGATTAGATTTGCAAGCAGGGTTCTAATATGACGGCGAGAGTGAAGGTTTGTAGTAATAAATGGTTTTATAAGATATAAAAATGTCGTTTTGGTCACATCGGTAATTTGTATTTTTTAAACAGACAAGTTTGAATGTTTGTTGGTGAATTTAAAGAATTGAAACAAATTTAATTATTTTGCAGCACTAATTAAGAATATTCTAATTTAGGAAGAAATATGGATTTTGATCAAAGTAAACGGTGATTGCCTTATCGTAACATTTGTTACGTTAGTGAGTATTATCCTCACTAATAAACAATACGTAATCTTATAAAATAAATACTAAAAACAGAAGTTAGACCGGCATGTCGATAAAAAATCATATCTTAACTATTTTGCATTTTTCATCATCAGGTTAACTTCTCACTATCCCACTAATATAAAGGTACTTATAAAAATGTGGATTCCATCGAAACTCACCCGACCAGGTCGTTTTCATAACGCTATCTATCGCCCGCGAGTTTTGGAGTTACTTGAACAAGCTTGCTGTCAAAAACTGGTATTATTTCGCTCTCCTGCCGGTTATGGTAAAACAACAATGGCGGCGCAATGGCTAGCAGATAAGCCGAACGTTGCCTGGTTTAATATTGATGAAAATGACAACGACAGTTATCGCTTTATCAATTACCTACTGCAAACCATCAATAAAGCAACAAACTTTAGTTGCTCGAACACACTGCAGCTTGCAGAAACGCGTCAGTCTTTTTCGATACATTCTTTGCTAAGCGAAATGTTTTCTGAGTTGTCTGCGTTTACGCAAGAGTGCTTTATCGTTCTCGATGACTATCACTTGATCACAAATGATGAGATCCATGATGCCGTGCGCTTCTTGCTTAAGCACATGCCAGAAAACATCACTTTGGTTGTCACCAGTCGTTCAGCTCCGCCACTTGGGACAGCAAACCTACGTGTGCGCGATTTAATGATTGAAATCGATAGCGACATGCTTGCGTTTGATGTGGAAGAAACCGCGCGTTTCTTTGACCAGCGTATGGCAGAAGCCATTGATGAAGAGACGGTAAATAACCTGCGTCTTCAAGTTGAGGGTTGGCCTTCAGCATTGCAACTGATTGCTTTGCAAGCGAAACATCAAAATGTCACGCTAGCGCAAACTAACGAGACACTATCTAATCTCAACATGACCCATCTATGGGATTATTTAGCGGAAGAAGTGTTTGATATTTTGGAGCCTGATACGCGCAGATTCTTAATGCAATTGTCAGTCTTGGATCATTTCAATGATCAATTAGTCTTTGAGTTAACTCAGCGTGAGGATGCGCTGGGCATGATTGAGTCACTTAACCGCTACGGCTTGTTTATCTATCCTCTTGAAGGTGAAAACAACTGGTTTAGATTCCACAATCTATTCAAAGAATTTTTATCGCATGAACGTCATTCAAAATTGATGTTGCATGAGCAAGAGTTGCATTTGAACGCTGCTCAAGCATGGTTAAAGCTTGAGTCACCACACCAAGCACTGTGTCACGCACGAAAAGCACAATCTGATCCATTGATGGTAGAGATCCTAGATAAATTTGGCTGGGATATGAATAACCACGGTGAGTTTGCGATTGTGGAAGGGGCAATTAATCAATTGTCTCCGGATGTTTTGTTCACTCAGCCAAAATTGACGTTAATGAGAGCATGGCTAGCTCAGATACAGCATCGCTCGAACGAAGTTCGAATGTTACTTGAGGAAGCAGAACAAGAGTATAAGAAGCGTAATATTGAGCTTGATATTCAATATCATGGTCAAGCGAATACACTGCTTGCTCAGGTAGCCATAAATAGCAATCAACCAGAGATGGCGCTTGAACTGGCCGAATTGGCGTTGAGTCAATTAGAGACAACCAACTATAACAGCCGCATCATCGCGACATCGATTGTTGGTGAAGTGAATCACGTACTCGGTAAGTTGGATCAAGCGCTGACCATGATGCAGCAAACTGAGAAACTTGCACGTCAATATCAGGTTTATCATCAGGCGCTTTGGGCGATTGCTCAGCAAAGTGAAATCATGGCGGCACAAGGTTATGTTCAGGCGGCTTATGATGTTCAAGAGTCGGGTTTCCGTCTGATCGAAGAACACAATCTACAACAGTTCCCTTTGCATGAATTCTTGTTGCGTATTCGCTCGCAGATATTGTGGTCTTGGAATCGTTTGGACGAAGCAGAGGAGTGTGCTTACAAAGGTTTGAAGGTTCTGGGTAACCAATCACCAAGTGAGTTGCTTAACGTCTATTCAATGCTTGCTCGTGTTGCGATCAGCCGTGGTACGGTTGATAAGGCAACGAAACATAT
Organism: Vibrio taketomensis; assembly: GCF_009938165.1. Classification (NCBI taxonomy): domain Bacteria; kingdom Pseudomonadati; phylum Pseudomonadota; class Gammaproteobacteria; order Vibrionales; family Vibrionaceae; genus Vibrio; species Vibrio taketomensis. The sequence goes on along the minus strand of NZ_AP019650.1, from coordinate 1,095,818 downwards.
CAAGCATATTCAACATTTGATGGAACAATCGAATTACCATGTTGATTGGGTTGCGAATGCTTCATTGTCATTGATTCTTTATTGGCAAGAACGAGGCGATACAGAAGCGATGCAAGATTGGCTGGAATCGGCAGTGAGACCGGTTTCGGCAAGTAATCATTTCTTCCAACTGCAATGGCGTAATATCGCTCGAGTATACATTAACTTAGAGCAGTATGATGATGCGCGTAAAGTGCTTGATTTCTTAGCCGAGGAGGCAAAGAAATCCCAGCTTATTGCAGACACGAACCGTAACTTAATTGTTGAAGCGATTTGGGCGTATCGTCAGAATCAAGATGAACTCGCTAAAGCACGATTGAAAGAAGCATTAACGCTAAGTAATCAGACAGGTATGGTTTGCAATTACTTGATCAATGGCGCTGACGTTGGTCATATTTTTGAAAAGATCAGTATGCGTAGCGAACTCGATGATTTAGAACGTCATCGTGCTCAGCAGCTACTCAAAGATATTTCGTTGAGCCAACATAGCCGTTCAGGGCACTTTGACGAGGAGTTTGTTGAACGCTTGATTGATCATCCTAACGTACCAGAGTTAGTACGAACTAGCCCATTGACTCAGCGCGAGTGGCAAGTGCTAGGCTTGATCTATTCTGGTTTTGGTAATGAGAAAATTGCTCATAAATTGGATGTCGCGAGTACCACGGTGAAAACCCATATTCGCAACCTATATCAAAAGCTCAATATCACTAATCGCAGAGAGGCGATTGAAACCGCTGAGAAACTGCTACAGTTGGTTAATCGCTAATATCGTTTCACGTTCTCAAATGAATAAGCCCCTAACTGGAAGGGGCTTATTTTTTAGCGTTATTTATTAGAACTCACACTGCGCAGTAAACGTTAATCGTTCGTGGCTATATGGATGATCAAATGAGAGTTGTTCGGCATGTAGATGCAGACGAGAATCTTTTTCGCCATACAGTCCGTCACCAACCATGGCCATATTCAGCCCTTGATAATGCGCACAATGAACGCGAAGTTGGTGTGTACGACCTGTTTTTGGGTACATTTTTAACTTACTGCGGCCGTCTTTCACTTCAACTAACTCCCAGTAGGTTGTAGCTGGCTTGCCGTGTTCGAAACAGACTAACTGACGAGGACGATCGTCGGGATCACCGCGCATTGGCAAATTAATCTCACCGCAAGGCTGATCAACTACGCCCTCAACCATCGCAAGGTATCGTTTTCTACGCCTCGAGTAATAAATTGCTTCTGTAGGCTCTTGTTGGCACGACGAGTGAGGGCAAATACCAGCAAGCCAGAGGTTGCCATATCAAGTCGGTGTAGAACAAAAGGCCCTTCAACGTCTGGGAATAGCGCCTGCACGCGTGTATACGCTGAATCTTTAATGGTTTTGCCCGGCACGGATAGTAAACCTGATGGTTTGTTTACTACGACGATAGCTTCATCTTGATAAATGACTTCCAGCTCTTTGTCTTTACCCCAGTTGTCTTCAAGTGGGTTCGGATCAACCTCTAGGCCTTGCAGCATATGCCCTAAAATCGGATTACATTTCCCATGGCAAGATGGGTAAAACTTCTGGTGTTGGCGCACTTCAGATTTCGGTGAGACTCCCCACCAAAACTCAGCCATTGCCAGCGGAGTAAAGCCATTTAGGTAAGCGTAATGCAACAGTTTTGGCGCAGCACATTCACCAGCACCTGCTGGTGGTGTCGGTGTCGTGGTTTGTGCAAAAATCGCTTTTAGCGATTTACTCTCACCCTTGGCATTCAAAAAGCAGTATTGCTCGAACAACTTATTTTGCAGGGCATTAGAGAGTACTTTGCGCTGCTCTTTCGCACCATCAATCGCTTGATTGAGCTGGTTTAGCTCGTTTGCAACCAGAGCAATTTTTTCATCCCACTCTAGCTTGAGGTATTTAAGGACGTTCTTCTCTGCTACGCTTTGCTTTGCAAGATCGTCAATAATGGCTTTAAGTGCTTCGCCCTCAATGGTTTGCTCGGCTTGTTGGCGCTGCTGTTTGCGCGCTGCGCGGCCATCAATCATCGCTTGGCGTTGTTGTTGTTCTTGTTGCTGATAGTCTGTTTGAAACTGCGCCAATGTTTGCTGCAGCTCGTGTAGTTTTGGGTTAGCGGAGAGCTCTGTAACCTTGGTGTTAAGTTCTGTAATCTCGCTTAGTTCTGCACGGAAAAAACACTCTTCTGCCAACATGTCGAATACTGGTGGCACAAAGTGAGGCAGCAAATTTGAGTCAGCAATTTTACCTGAGAAAGCACTAAGATAGCCAAGTTCACCTTGAGGTGAGCGCACCAAAAGTACACCGAACATTTTGCCCGTGCCTGTTGCTTCGTTATCGACGCCAAAGTCATGCTGCCAATCAGTTTGCTGCATTAAGTGAGTTTGCAGCTCTTTTGCGGCAATGACACAAAGCGGATGAGGCTGATAGTAAAACGGAAAGGTAAACGCAATTGGCAATTCGATGCCAGTAATGTCAGCGTTAAAATGAGTAAACAGTTGCTCAGGGTGGTGCATGGTAAAACTTCTATCAGCGTTATTTCAGAGCCGAGATTTTACCTATTTAAGAAAGGAATGCCACCTTAGTCGCCAAGTTGGCAAATAAGGTGACAAAAAGAGAGGCGTTATCGAATGTAGCTTGAATCTAGGCTGATAAACCAGTGCTCAACGGTACCGTCTGATTTTTCTACCCAAGCGTCGTTTCGGTATTGCTCGATGCGGCCTTTAACACTGAGTTTAAAGGTATTGTCTTTCACATTTTCAACCAGCAGGAATTGATCAGAAGTCGTGATGATTGGATCTTGATCGTCAATCTCAGTGCCATTGGCAATGAGATAATATTGGTTAAGCATGTTGAGTTTTTTTTCAGTCGAGATGACTTTAAAGCCAATCAACGTCATATTTTCACCTACCGGCGTCTCGCTGATTTGGCGGCCAACGGTGGTGTGAGTTGGAATAAATACCCAAGCCGCAACCGCACAAGCGATCACAAACAAAGAGATAACAGTAATTTTTAGTTTAGACATGTTAAGCCACGTGATTTGGCAAGCAAACGAATAGTGGTAAGTGTAACGCAGGCTTGAAGCGTCGCAAAGTGATAAGGGAGCGCCCCGTGCTTCAGATGAGTCAAACTAAGTAAACTTGTCTTTCTGGAGCAAGCTACCGTTCCAAATTCTTTATCGTGAAGTGCCTTGAGGATAGTGAAAAGCCACGACTTGATACCAAATCGTGGCTTATTGTTGAAGATTTTGGGGATTTAGCTTAGGTCGATATCTTTAGTGCCAAAGAATAGCGTGGCAAAGAAACCGGCAACATACGAAATCAGTAGGCCGCAGACAAACACTGCCATGCCAAGGAAAATGCCTTCGTTTGATGTCATTAATGGAATCGCCACAATACCTGATGGACCAAATACCGTGTTGAGACCCACGGGTAAACCAAGGTATGAGATCAGACCGATAAAGAAACCACCCGCTGCGCCACCAATACATGCGGTCACAAATGGTTTTACTCGCGGTAGGGTTACACCGTAGATGAGTGGTTCACCGATACCTAAAATACCCGGAATGATGGCGCCACGAATTTGTGTGCGCAGAACCGATGATTTTTCTGATTTCCAGTAAAGCGCGAGTGACGCGCCCACTTGGCCTGCACCTGCCATAGCTAGGATAGGGAAGAGCGAGTTAAAGCCCTGAGCTTCCATCAGTGCGAAGTAAACTGGAACAAACCCTTGGTGAATACCAAACACCACTGAAATTAGGAACAAACCTGCCAAGATTGCAGCGCCAATTGGGTTGTCATTGAGGTTTAAGAACAACCAAGACATGCCTTTAAATAGCACACCACCCACAGGCATGATAACCACAAAGGTAATTGCACCCATGATGAGTAGCGTCACCATTGAGGTTAAGATCATATCAAGATCATCTGGCATATATTCACGAACTAAGCGTTCAACCTTAGCACCGATGATGGCCGCGAGCAGTACGCCAATAATGTTACCGCGTGGATCAATGGCAAAGCCAAAGAAATCACTCATGCCGGAATAAATACCGGAAGTGGCATCAGGGTTGTAACCCAACACAAACAGTGAGGCGAGGATGGCACCGTTAACGCCAGAACCACCAAATGCCTGCTGGGCGTTGTAACCGATAAGAATACTTAGGAAAGCAAATAAGCCTTTACCGAAGATCTTCATATAAGCAACCAAGCTGACCACAAAGCTACTAGGATCGTGGCCAATGATCATAGTTTGCTCAATGAGCGTTGCAAGCCCCAACATTAAGCCAGCAGCGATAAAACCAGGAATAAGCGGGGTAAAAATAGTGGCAAATTTGCTTAAGAAACGTTGAACCGCGCTGGTCTGTTTGCTTTTCACTTGAGATTTTTGTTGTTTCGCAATGGTCTCGAGATCTTGAGTTGGGATGGCAGCAGAGCCAGAACCTTGACCGAGTAAGTCGTTCATGATTTCTGAAGCTTGCTGTGCTTTACCTGGGCCTAAGATGATCTGAAGTTGTTCATCTGATTCCACTACGCCAAGTACTGCGGCCATGGCATTGAGTGTATCTTTCTGTACCGCACCAAAATCCGCTAAGGTCAGACGCAGACGAGTCATACAGTTGCCTGCTTTTACGATATTGCCATTGCCGCCTACAGCAGCGAGGATATCTTGAATGGTATTACTATTTATTTTCGCCATAGTGCTGTCCTCTCGTTATTTCTCGAGTGCTGCGCGCAGAAAGCCTTGTTTCTTGTTGAGTAGTTCTGTTGCTTGCGCAGCATCTAAGCCCGCAAGCAGCATTAGAATTGCCGTTTTACAGTGGCGATTACACGCTTGCAGAGCTTCTTCAGCCTCTGTATCGCTACAGCCTGTAGCTTCAACTACGATATTGGTTTGACGTTGAATGAGCTTCGCGTTGGTTGCTTCTACGTCCACCATTAGGTTGCCAAACACTTTACCTGAGCGGATCATTGCACCAGTAGTAAGCATGTTCAGTACGAGTTTTTGCGCTGTACCTGCTTTCATTCTTGATGAGCCAGTAACGATTTCTGGGCCGACAACAGGCACAATCGAAACATCGGCTTCATGCGTCATCGGGCTTTGCGGGTTGCATACGATGCACGCAACAAATGCCCCTTGTTGTTTAGCGAACTTCATTCCGCCAATCACGTAAGGTGTGCGACCACTCGCCGCGATACCTACCACTACATCTTTGTCGGTGACGTTAAGTTGTTTAAGATCTTGCTCGGCTAACTCCGGTGAGTCTTCGGCATTTTCTACTGCTTTGAAAATCGCAGTATGGCCACCGGCAATCAGACCAACTACTTGTTCTGGTGAGGTGCCGTACGTTGGTGGGCACTCACTAGCATCTAAAATACCCAAACGACCAGAAGTGCCTGCTCCCATGTAGATTAAGCGTCCACCTTGGGAAAATGCCTGCGCAATTTCATCAACCACAATTGATATTTCATCAATGGTTTTCTCTACCGCGTAAGCGACAGTTTTGTCTTCGTTATTGATCACTTTCAACATTTCAGTGGTTGAAAGGTTGTCGATTTCTTGGCTCGCAGCATTGCGCATCTCAGTCACTAGATGGCTAATTTCTAATTTCATAACTTCTCTCTAAATCGGAGGATTTGACGATATGGTAGGGGTTTAAATCTTTGAAATAGGTGATGAATATCACAAGATAAATTATTCCAATTTTCTGATTTTTGGAATAATTTGCATGATAAATCGGTTTAATTCCATCGCTATCTTATTTGCTTGACCTACATAGGGGAAAGGGATGAATAACGCAGGAACAAAATGGAATAGTTAATTCCTTCATTATTGAGAGGCTGTGATGTCGATCACTCACAAAATTCTAATTAACCGCGATAAATTGTCAGCAAGTGGTAGAAAGATTGCTGATTGGATTGTGACAGAGCCAGAGCAAGTGCTTCATCTCACCAGCCAAGAATTGGCAGCGAAGATTAACGTCAGCCAATCGAGTATTGTTAAATTTACCCAGAAGATCGGTTTTTCAGGTTTTAGTCAGTTTAAACAGGGATTAATCGAAGAACTCAGTAGAAAAAGCGCCATTCAAAACTCGCCACTTCATACCAATATTACTAATGACGATTCGACATCGACCATCATTCAAAAGCTGATCGCCGCGAAATCAGAAGCCATTTTTCAAACTAGCCATGCACTAATTAGTGATAAGTTTGAGACTGTCGTTGAGTGGGTGAATCATGCATCGAGAGTACAAATTGTCGGCATGGGCGGCTCAGCGCTTTCTGGAAAAGATTTAGCGTATAAGCTGATCAAACTCGGTATCGGCGTAACGATGGAATTTGATAGCCATGTGCAAATTGGCATCGCACACACGCTCACACCAAACGATGTGCAAATCGTGATTTCGTTTCTTGGTGAGACCAAAGAAATTAATGCCGCTGCCCACGCGGCCAAGGAGAAAGGGGCGAGAGTGATCGCTTTTACCTCACCAACGGCAAGTGAGCTACGTAATATTGCGGATATTTGTCTAGAAACTATCGCCGATGAATCACAACATCGCGCCTCTTCGATGATCGCGCGTACCGCACAAAATGTGATTACTGATGCGCTGTTTATCAGCTTAGTGAAACAGCGCGGAGACTCAGGACAAGAGATGATTCAAGATATCGCGTCGCACATTCGTTTGTTGAGTTAACTCGGTAAGATCTTAAGCGTCATCGTCGCGTTGAGTGTATCTATCAATAAACGCTTTGAGCGCTTCAATTCCATTTTTACCTTGTTGCTCTTGCTGCCAACAATGGAAAATGGCGGTTTCATGCTCAGCGATTATGGTGAAAATTTGGCGATGTTCGTGTGCGGTATCTTCCCATTGGCAATACATGTTTTCGTATGGCTCAATCCAAGGTAGCAATGTATCGATGAGATCTTCCCAAGGAAGGTTTATCCATTGCTCTGCTTCAAGCTGACCTTTGTGCTGCATGGATTTTGGATCGGTCTCAAAGGTTACGTCTGACGTGGTTAACCAACTATGCAGAATATCAGCAGTGAGCTTTTCTATCTCGATTAGCTTTTGCCAAAGTACGCGATTGGAAGGGTGTGGATAGTGAGCAAGGAAGTACTCAAAAAATGCGATGCCATACACTTCGCCGTTGTAGGCTCGAATGATTTTATCGACAGAGGTTGAGTGAAACTCTTCGTTATGCGGTTGAGCAGAAGTCATGTTTTTCTTTTGGTTTGTTATTTCCTTTCATCATAGAACACTTGGCTAATTGGGGATAGCCGTTAAGCGGAGTTAATGATTTAGGCTTTCATGCCCCTTTCCTTGCGTGACACAATTCTTGTTTTATCAAAATAACCGTCACTTGGGACAAATGTCCTATTTGTCATGCGCTGAACGAATCAAGCATGACTATTGAATCTTGAAGTGAAAAATTTGGCAAAGCTCACCAATTGAGTCGCTTTGCCAATGGTCTGAACGGAGTTATTTGCTCTATTTGCCGGTTATAGTTGAACGACCTTTGTGATTCCTGACTCCTCTGCAAAATCTTGATCGTGGCTAATCAGGATAAAGCCGCCGCAATACTCTTTTAGTGCACGGGCTAGGATTGTTTTGCCGTCAATATCGAGGTGATTGTCTGGCTCATCGAGTAACAGCAGCGGCTTGCTTGGCTGGTGGCTAACGATCAGCATCGCAAGCTTCATTTTTTCCCCACCACTTAATTGCTCACCGAGGCGAAACACGTTATCTCGACGAAACCCAATGCCAGCCAACAGAGTTCGAGCTTCGCTTTCTATGATGCCTTGGCAATGGTGCAATAAGTTCTCGAGCAAAGATAACCCTGGTGAAACCACCGCAAAATGTTGGTCAAGATAATAGAGTGGAGTGTTGACCTTGAGCTCTCCGTTGCAAAGCGAGACATCACCAAGCAGAGTTTTAAGTAGCGTTGATTTACCGCAGCCATTCTCTCCGGTGAGGTGGGTCTTTTCGTTGGCGGAAATTTGTAAGCTAATCGGTGATGTACGGCCATAGGTAAGTTGTGCCTCGAGTAGCGAAATGACCTGCTTTGAACTGCTTTCCCCCGTTGTTAGGTAGATTTTTTGTGTTTTTAGCTGCTCTTTGCGCACGATGAGGCTTTGCTCTTTTTGTTGCAGATTAGCATGGCGCAACTGCTCGTTCTTGAGGCGGTTTGATACGCCAGCAGTAGCTTTATCTTTTTTGGCGTCGAGCAGTATTTTCGGTTGGCTCCCATCTTTGCGTGCTTTGTTACCTTGTGCGGCTCTTTGTTGTGCTTTTTCATGATTGCGTTGAGCTTGTTCTGCAAGTTGCTTTTTGTCTTTGGCAATCGTGGCGAGTTGGCGCTCTACCGCTTGTAATTCAATATTTTTCTGTTTGGCGTAATCATCATAATTACCACCAAACACTTTCAGCCCTAATCCAGAAAGCTCCAAATTTCGTCCATTTCGCGTAGTAATTGGCGGTCGTGGCTAATCAGTAGAATCGCCCCGTCAAATTGATGTATTCGCTCAATCAGCCATTGTTTGCTCTCGCGATCAAGGTGGTTAGATGGCTCATCAAGTACCAATAGATCTACATGCTGTTCAAACAGTTGCCAGAGCTGTAAACGTGCTAGTTGGCCGCCGCTAAGTTGCGCACAAGGAAAGTGAGGGTCGCTTGGCAGCTTCATATCAACCAACTGCTTTTTAAGGCGAGATCCTAAATCCCACTCATCACCAATCAGGTCAAACCAATGCTCGTTGCAATCACCAGATTCAACCTGATGGATAGCGTTGAGAATGGCATCTTTACCCAAATACTCAGCGATTGATAATTTGCTTTGCAATAGGTGCGATGCTTGCTGACGATAAATGGCAAAAGAGCTTGGCGAGTTGACCACGCCGCTTGATGGCATGAGTTCGCCCAACAAGATAGCGGAAAATAGCGATTTTCCGACCCCGTTCCGCCCAACCAGGCCGACACGTGATTTGGTCATAGAGCATGAGATTTGAGAGAACAGCGTATCGCCGTTGTCGAATTGATGGCTGATATTCATCGCTTGTAATGTTGGCATAGTTTGCCTCCTGTATGACAGGGACAACAGCCGCAGCTAACGTTGGTATTTGAATGATGCAAAAATCCACGAGTCTTCGTGTAAAGCAGTCAATTTGCAAATCAATAGCGGAAAGTGAGCTACGCCTACTAACCCTGTATATCCAAAAAAATAAAAGTGAAATGGACGACAGGCTTAGATTTCCATGATGGCGTAAACTCCAAATGAGGTGATGGCGAGATAGTAAGCGTTTTTGATTGGTGTGGTCAAGTAACGAACAATGGTGTTCTTATCAGATACAGAGACTGATCCCACTCCGACGAGAATCGCGTCGTTTATCCCGATGCTTAGGCCATCCTTTCTATGTTCTCGACGAGATAGTCAATCAACAATCTTACGCGCATTGGTAAGTATTCTCTGGATGAATAATAACCCCAGATAGTGGTCGGTTCTCCCCAAAATGGCTGCAAAATAGGTCTAATAGCGCCACTGGCGATCTCATCTCGAAACATCCAACTACCGAGCATGGAAATTCCAGCGCCTGCGAGCGTGGCGTTTTTCGCTGCAGCGAAATTATTGACGATTAAGTTGCCACTCGGAGTGAGTAACTTCGCATGATCATTTTCTTTGATACGCCAATTATGAAAACGTCCCGTCGTGAGAGAACGAACGGGAATGCAACGGTGGTTAGCCAGCTCCGCAATGGTTGAGGGTTCCCCAAATTGGTCAAGGTATGCAGGCGATGCGTATATACCGATATCTTGAACAAGTAACGGTCGGGCCACTAAGCGGGAGTCTTGGTTGATCGCGACCCCAATTCCCAAATCAAACCCATGCTCAACAAGATCCACGTTACGATCATCAAAGTGCAGATCACAGGTTATTTTGGGGTAGAGCGCCATAAACTCGAGGATAAGAGGGAGAATATGCTCTTGACCAATCGAACTGGCTGGTAAGTTGATTTTAATCGTGCCGCCGGCACTTTGAGTGGCATCGGATATTTGCTCAATAGTGTTTTGAATTAACGCCATTGAGGGTGACAAAATATCAACGAGTTGCTGACCTGTTTGCGTCAGACTTAACGAGTGTGAGGAGCGAAAGAACAGTTTCACTTGCCAGTCATCTTCTAATTTGGTGATGGCTTTACTTACCGCAGGGGCAGAAATACCAAGTGCTCGAGCTGCACTGGCAAAGCTGCCACTTTTGGCAACTTGAATAAAAATGGGTAATTGGCTTGGCAGTGATTTCATTAACTTTTGGTTATGTTAACTGTAAGTAAATGCACACTACAAGTTAACAATGGTTTGGTCAATACTATGGTCAAGCAAGCAAAGATTATTCAATTACTGGAGAAGGCACATGAATGTATTAGTTGTTTACTGGCACCCTGAACCACAGAGTTTTAATGGCGCTATGTTCCAGCGTACTGTTGAGACATTGAAAAGTGCTGGGCATGAGGTAAAAACGTCGGATTTGCATGCGATGAATTTCAATCCAGTTTCTGGTCGACACAATTTTACTCAAACTCAAGATACAGAATTCTTCAAACAACAGCTTGAAGAAATGCATGCCGCAGAACATGACGGCTTTTCTGTCGACATTGAAGCAGAAATAGAAAAGCTTGAGTGGAGTGATTTGGTTATTTTCCAATTCCCGTTGTGGTGGTTTGGTTTACCCGCGATGTTGAAGGGTTGGGTTGACCGAGTTTTTGCCATGGGGCGAGTGTATGGCGGCGGCCGTTTTTATGAAAATGGTGTCTTTAAAGGCAAAAAAGCTATGTTAAGTGTCACGATGGGCGGGCCAGAAGAAATCTATGTCAAAGATGGTTGGAACGGCGATCTTGATGCGATTTTACGCCCCATTCATCGAGGAATATTGGAGTTTACGGGTTTCTCCGTGCTCGCTCCACAGAAAGTGTTTGGTCCAGCACGTATGTCTGAACAACAGCGAGTCGATGAGTTGACGCGTTATGGTGAACGTCTAAAAACCATATTCTCTGAGTCAGCCATTGAAGTAGGGCAGTATTGATATTGCCTCGTTGATATAAATTGAAACACGGCAAGAGGTAGTGATGAATACGATCAACTATGCGGCTAACATTTTGCGTGATTGGGGTGTGTCTGAAAATACAGTCAATACCTTAGTGGCGAGTCAGTTGGACTTGGATCAAGCCAAACATATCATCGCGATTGAAGAGTGTTTGCAATTGCTCTATCCAGATTTGAATGCCAAAAGGCAATTTCTTAAAACGGCGAGCAAAAGCGTTTTCTTTCACGGCCGCAAACCACTCGATGTCATCACCTCTGGCCAATTGTCTGAGGTTGAAGAGGCGCATCAAATCATTCGTAGTATGTTATGTATCTAACTGAGTGCACTTGGAGTAAATGCATGCAAACGCTGAATGTTAACAAGGGTAAGTAAGCAAACACTTACACTTGGACTCTATATTGCTTTGGTGCCCTCTGGTAGGCGGCTCGAAATTTTTTACCAAAGTAGGCTGAGCAATTAAAACCACTCTGCTGAGCAACATCGGTAATTGGCAGGTTGGTTTCAAGCAGTAGCGACGAAGCGTGACGCAGGCGATAGTTAAGCAAGTAGCCATTTGGGGTGGAATGTAGGGCGGTGCGAAATAGGCGAAAACATTCACTGGCGCTGATGTTGGCAGATTGACCAATGGCTTGAACGGAAATGTCTTCAGTAAAATGACAATGGATAAATTGCAACATGGTCTGAATGCGTTTTTCTTTCGTCGGTGAGACCTGCTTTACTACCAATAAATTTGGCTGGTTTTCGCAAAGTAGTTGCCAGCATTGCATGAGTGATTGAGTGAGGATTAACTCATAGCCCGGTCGAGTGTGTTGCCAAGCGACGAATGCTTGCTTAAGGATAGAAATAACCTGTTGTTGCCATTCAACACTTGCTGAAAATTTGAAAAACGTAAACTCAGCGTTGTGAATAATCGGTGAGACATACTTTTGATAGATGCGGCTAAAGTGCGCTCCACCGAGCAGTTTAGGATCAAAGACCACATTGAGAATATGACAATCCTCTGCAGATTCATTGGTTAACTTGTGCAGGGCTCCGGAGTTAACTAAGATTACATCGCCTTGTGTGACAACGTCACTTGAGCCGATGCATTCCAATTTAGTAGCACCCGCGACGACGAGTACAATCTCAATTTCTTGATGCCAATGCCAAGGCACTTCACCGTTGAGAAATTCAGAAAATTTTTCATCATATACCGCACAAGGAAAGTCATTGGAGCCATGCACAGTGAGCTCTTTTCCTTGCTCATCGGTTTTAATGTGATAAATCTGCATATCTGCATTCTGATAGGATCGTTATATTTCTGAGCAGTATAGCCATATTTTATCAAGAATTTAGCAGTATCTTACCTATTCTTTTGATTAACTCTCATTTTACGTATGTTGCTACTTGTCATTATCTATTTGGCGTTTATCAGCTTAGGCTTGCCTGATGCTGTGCTTGGTTCCTCTTGGCCGGTGATCAGTAAAGATCTCAATGCCAGCCTTGAATTTGCTGGGGTGGTATCAATTGTGATCACCTCTGGTACCGTCATTTCTAGCTTATTAGCGACCAAAGTTATCGACCGTTTTGGTACTGGGAAAGTTGTTGCTGTCAGTGTGGTGATGACCGCGATTGCGCTACTTGGTTTTAGCTTCTCAAACTACGTGTTAGCGCTAATTTTGTTAGCGATTCCTTTAGGGTTAGGCGCGGGGGCTGTCGATGCGGCGTTAAACAATTTTGTCGCGTTGCATTACCAAGCGAAACACATGAACTACCTGCATTCATTCTGGGGCGTAGGCGCGACTGCCGGGCCTTTAGTAATGGCCACCTATCTAACATTAGAGGGCGGTTGGCGCTATGGTTATGCGACACTGGCAGCGCTGCAGTTTGTGCTGGTGGTGGCATTGTTTGCAACTTTGCCATTGTGGAAAAAAGGCACCTTTACTACCCATACAGGAGATGATGATCAAGAATCATTATCGCTGCTCTCTAATCGTCAAGCGCTGAAAATTGAGGGTGTTAAGAAGCAGCTGATCCTATTTGGTTGTTACTGTTCGTTAGAGGCGGGTACAGGTCTTTGGGCGGCAAGTTATTTAACCGTGATTAAAGGTGTATCCGCGGTCGATGCTGCATTTTGGACTGCTGTCTACTATCTAGGTATTACCGTGGGTCGTTTTATTTGTGGTGTGTTGGCATCACGAGTGAAAGAAGAACATCTCATCCGTTTTGGGGTTGTAACCATTTTAGTTGGGGTGTTGGTATTACTCGTGCCTGTTTCAACCACGATAAACCAAATGGCACTGCTACTGATTGGCTTAGGTTGTGCGCCAATTTATCCCAACACGATTCACCTAACACCAAAACGGTTTGGTAAGCAGGCCTCACAAGCGGTAATTGGCTTATCGATGGCTACGGCTTATACCGGCGTTACGCTTGTTCCGCCAATGATAGGCTTGTTAATGGGTAACGTTTCGTTTGCTCTATTCCCTTATTTATTAGTCGTTATGAGCGTTTTGATGATTGTCATGAGTGAGCGTTTAGTTCGTCAGCATCAAGCGCAAATAAAACTCGCAAAACAACAAGGATAATTTATGACAGTGTCTGGCGGTGGTGCATTGAGTCAATCAACAATGACTCAACATATTGGTGATTTGGTATTGAGTACTGAGCAAATTGAAGCCGGAGTTGAGAAGGTTGCGCACATGCTCAATCAAACTTTTTCTCAGGCGGTCATTATCAGTGTTGTTCCTGGTGGAATTCTGTTTACAGCAGACTTAGTTCGTAAGCTGAACTTTGATATTGAGATCGACTACATTTCCTGCCCACATACTCCGGGTGATCGCAACAATATGTCGCAGATTGTCTACCACAGTAATATTGATGTTACCGGCAAAGATGTGATTGTGATTGATGATGCGATTGAATCAGGTGGCACGATGAAACGTCTCATCGAGCACTTGGCGACCAACTACGCAGTGAAGTCTCTCTCTATCGCGACCTTGTTTGTTAAACCCGGCCGAGTGGATATTCCGGTCACACAATATTTTGCTTACGAAATGCCAAATGATGACTTACTAGTAGGTTATGGTTTGCCGTGGCAAGACAAGCTAAGAAACGTGCCTTACGTTTCTAAGCTAGTGAAATAATCCGATTTACCAAAGTGGCTGAGCTTAAAGGTCTCCCCGACCATGTTGTTTATGCTCCTGAAAGGCGAAATACCATGCTTGACCACTTTGGTGTCGATTTTTAGCGTTTTCTTGTCTTTACCGTGATTGGTTATGTGAGCTCAGAGTGACTCAATTGCAGCAAGATATTTTAAACTCGCCGCTTTCGCAGCATCGTTAATCATAACGTCTTCATTTTCGCGCAATTCCAAGTAGATCGTGACGCAATGTTCAAGGGCGCTCAATAATGCGGCTTTCTCAGGTAGAGCGACAGTTTTCAGCAGCTTCTCGGCAAATAACGGCAGTCTTTTCTCAAGAGTGCGCACACCTGAAGGGGTTAACCCTGCTTGTTGTAGCGCCAGTGGTGAAAGAACGTTTTGGCGTAAGAACGAAAGAAACTCCAGAGCTTCGAAGTATTCACCACGAGCGATTTTTGTTGCGGCGTAATGGGTCCAAATCCAAAAACGATCTTCAATCCATTTTGGGTTTGGTTGAGGGTAGTGAGGTTTGGCCGTCGCAAATACATCGCTGAGCATAGTGCCACGTTGCCAAACAACTTGCGTGTCATCAACACGCGTGGCGGCATCTGGCAAAGAGACAAACTTAAAGTCTACATGCACCAAATCACTGCCAGCAAATAGCGATATAATCAGGCGTGGCTCACCCACATGCTCACCGGTAAAAGCAGCCAGCATGGCATCAAATTGATTTAAGATCGTAAAGCGTTCTGCCATTACCTGCGGGTAGTGCTCAGGTTCGATCGCAATCACAATATCAAGATCACTGAATTGATCCATGGTGTTAGAAGCATAAGAGCCGCTACAACCCAGCCCGCAAATACGAGAGTCTTGAGATAGCGTCGCAATAATGTGTTCAAGTACGGTTTGATGAGCCGCTGGAAGTGAAGTTGGGAATTTCATATTTTACCTTTCTTTATTTGATTAAAGCTGCTGCAACAGCTAGTGCGGTAAAATTAACGCAGCATTATAGAATCGTGTTTTTATTCTTTTTTGTCAATCATTTTGAGCGTGAATCCTGCATCTTGAAGTCACTTGAGTATAAAACTATCTCAGCTCTTCAAGTCGAGCGACAAACTGCTTGGGTGTCAGTGCTCTTTGTTTCTTAAACATACGATTAAAGCTCGCAACGTTTTGATAGCCTAAGCGCTGAGAAACTTCTTCAATACTTACGCCTTTATCCAGCAGGCCAACTGCAATATTACTCAATACATAAGCCGTGATACTGGTGAAGTTCATACCGATTGTATGTAGGCGGCGTTGAAATTGTTGAGGCGATAAACCAACTAAACTGGAAACACGTTCGACGGTTGGAAAACCATAGTGACAACTGTAATTCAGCACTTCATACAGTGCTTTTACTTCATCGCCAGCTTCCGGCATGTTTAGAAACTCATCCAATTCGGCGAAGCTCATCGCCAGTGGTGCGGCACTGCTGCGCAAATTTGATTGAGTTGTAAGACGTAAATCAGCAGGGAACCATACCTCAGTTTTTGAATGGTTCCAGCCGATATCGCAACCGAAATATTCTTCATACCGTGCTCGATTGTCGCGATTTCCAGGCAACATCAGGCGCATTGGAACAAAATCATCGCCCACATAATGTCGAATCACTTTGCACATAAAAATCGCGGCACGAACGCCATCATGAGCTTTGTTGTTAATGTCAATAAACGGGTTTTGATAAGCCCATTTAATGATGCGTCCACTTTGTGAGGCAGCAAGATACGCGCCTGACTGAAGGCTCGCAATGCCATAGTTTAAGCGGCGAATCGCAGAGGCGAGATCGATACCTGAAAACAGCCAACGAGCGATGGGGCCTAAATTGTGTGGGCGTATACCGGCTGCAACCTCCAAGATGATATCAGGATTCTTGGTTTGAATTTCTAGCTGTTGATACCAACGGTTAGCCTCTGACATTGGGATTAATGCCATAGGATTGACCAAGACAGAGTCAGCGATAGCCAAAGAATTCTCAGGCAATTGATAGCGTTGCTGCACTTGAAAGTGAATATTTCTTAGCCCTAGGGCACGTATAAATCGAACATTGTTCATAACAATTTAAATCAATATTTAGCTCAATTTGATTGAATCTGTTATACAACAAGACATTTTTAAAATCTAGATCACAATCCTCTAGCGACAACTTAGAGGAGCCTTACATGAGTCTAGTTAGCGTGCCATTTGTTGGTACCGGAGCAGACACTGCACTACACATCTTTGCGACCATCGTTTTGGTCGGCACTATTGGTGCTGCCGCTTACGGCTTTTGGCGTTTTCATGAATTGCCAATTAATAAAGCCCATAGCAAAGACCACCATCAGATAGGTTTAATAACCGCTCTCACATGGATCGGTTTTATTTGGCATTGGGTCTGGGTGTTGGCGGTGATATTAGCTTTTGTTGATATGGACAAAGCGATTATCAATTTCCGAGACACTTGGCGTCATGGTAGCAACGACAGTAAAAAGAATGAGGATGCATCATGTTAGAAGGCTTGGCGATTTGGGCTCTGTTTATTTACTTGCTGCGTTTCGTCGGCATGCCTTGGAACAAGTTCACTAAAGCATTCGCGTATTTGGGTGGGACGGGTTGGCTATTGTTTGTTTGGGTTGGCCTGATTAACTACACGCCAATGGATCTTTCGGGCGGCTCAGTTGTGCAATCTCCGCACATTCAATTACGACCAGATTCGACCAATGTGAAAGGCAAAGTGACGGCGATTCATGTTGAGCCCAATCAGCAACTCACCAAAGGTCAGCTGATTTATGAAATTGATGATACGCAATACCAAATTGCTTTGCGCCAAGCTGAGGTCGCTCAGCATGCAGCTCAGGTGGCGCTAGATGTGGCGATTCAAGACGTGGATGTCGCCAAAGCGAATTACGAGTCGATTAAACAAGATTTGCAGACCAGCCGAGCACAATTAGCCACAGCACAAGCTGACTATAAATTGCAGTTGAATACACTGAATCGCTATCAAAAGCAGAATCAGATGGTAAATAACACCATCACTGAGAGCGATATGGAGAAACAACAAACCACGGTGATCAAAGCCGAGCATTCTATCGAAACGATTGAATCACAAATTGCCACCAAGCAAGTGGAAGTTGAAAAAGCCAATTTAGCGATAAATAAAGCAAAGCTGAATATCGAGAGCCGTAGAAGCGATCTTCACACAGCAGAGCAGAAAGTGGCAAAAGCGCAGTGGGACCTAGACAGTACCAAAGTGTATGCGCCTGCTGATGGTTTTGTGACCAACTTTATTTTGCGTGAAGGGCAGCGAGTATCCATGATGCCAAGATTGCAGATGTATACCGATGAAAAGTATGTACTGATGCGAGTCAATCATCAGGCAATACGTAACATTAAGCCTGGTCAGGCAGCGGAATTTTCATCATCAGTGTATCCGGGCAAGATTTTCTCAGCGCACGTAGAGGGTATTGTTGAAGCGACGGGTGAATCACAAAGTAACTTGCTTGGCGTTGACCAATCTGTACGTGCAACGACGGGGAAAAACCTGCAAAACAAACATCACTTTGTTCGCCTGAAAATTGATGAACCTGAGGGTTACGATATTCCCGTTGGGTCGGTGGGGCTTGCTTGGGTAAGTGCGGAAAAACCGATTGGTTTTTTGGCTTTTCTCGACGTGATACGTGGCATCATCATTCGAATGAAGTCCCAGCTTTACTTCTTCTATTCGATTTAATGGAATAAACAAAACTGATGGCTCAGCTTAGGCTGAGCCTTTTTGTATGAAATTTGTCGACGCCTTTAACGAGCATTTGAATTTACTCACAGTTTCAATAAGTTTCATATCAAACAAACAAGAATGGACTAACTTTATAAAAGGAAACCATTTTATGGAGAAAAGGCAGTGTCTTGTACGAAAACACATTCACATAACGAGCATGCACACGGTAAAGACTGCGGTCATACTGCAATCCGCCATGGTGATCATATTGATTATCTCGTGGATGGTGTATTGCATCACCCTCATGGCGACCATTGTGATGAACACGTGATAGAAGCGAGTGAAGTCAACCCGAATGCGTGTAATCCGGTACACACATGCCAAGGGCATGTGCATGGACCTGGTTGTGGGCACGAGGCGATTCAACATGGTGACCACATCGATTACATCGTTGATGGCCGTTTGCATCATCAACATGGCGAACATTGTGATGATCATGGCCCAATAGAAGTCGCGTGATTACTTAGAATAGACAGCGACCAATGAATTGAATCAAGAAAAAGCAGTCGGTATTAAAGTAAAAAAGCCACATAAAGTGGCTTTTTTGGTTTGATTGTCGACTAACGTGATACCACACCCGTTTTAACCACAAACTCGCGTGATTCTTGAGGTGCCAAGTAAAGCAGTGTGCCGTTATTTTTAGCGGCGGTGAAGCCTTCAGGACGGCAAGTGGCCGGTAATACGTAGGCGCCCACGGATTGGTCAGCATTGTATAGGATCCAACGCGTGGCATAGTTGAATTGCGCTGTATCAAATTCAGTCACCAGCTTGTGCTGTTCAGAGACTGCCATCTCAAATTGCGCAATTTGAGTATGCTCCGAAAGCTTATCCATAAAGTAGACAATCTCAGGATCGTACATCTCTGCGTGCTCAAGCACTTCAATGGCAGGCGACGCTTTTAGAGTCTCATTGTAATCAAGCCATTGCGGTGTTGGCTTGACGTGATTTGGAATCGATTCACGAAGCTTAATCACATCGCTAGGAATATTTTGTGCAAACGTCGCTTGGTCAAAGTAGGCGGCATTCATATGACACATGTATTGCAATGGCATAGGCTGAGCACCTAAGTTGGTGACGTGCATTTTGATTTCAAATGTGCTTTGTTCAGCGTTTAAATGGAGGCTAGGCTTCGCAACATAGTGGTCACCAAAGCCCATTACGTATTCGTAACTACCCCATAAGGTGATACTCTCGTCGTTGATTTCAAGCCAAGCGCTATCCATTGTTGCACATGCCATTTCACCATGCAGAGGGTGGTCATCTTCTGGTCCCGGGCAACCATTACGCAGCAAGCCCGAATGGAAAGAGAAACAGCCGTACGTTTCAACAATGCTATTAGCAGGCTTTGGCTCTGAGAACATGTTTTTCATACACATGTCGATACCTAAAAACTCGGCATCCCAAATCATTTGTCCCATAAATGGCAATACAACAAGTTTGCCTTTTGCGTTTTTGATTTCTAATGCTTGTACGCCGGAGTTATACACAAAACTCGACACCTCAAATTGCTCAGAATGCAAAATGGTGGTTTTTGCGGTTTTAAATTGATCTTTGTACAAAGGAATTGTGAACATAATAACATCTCGCAAAAGGCCGCCTTTAAGGCGGCCGAGGGATTTATACCGTGGCAGTAACAACAGGTTTATTTTGTGCTTTGAATTTCATCTCACTAACGAAGTAGTAAGCGACGACACCAAAGCAGACGAAGTTAACCATGAATGACATTTGTAGGCCGACCATATCAGCGACAAGGCCTTGGATTGCAGGCACACATGCTGCACCAACGATAGCCATTACGATAACCGCACCGGCCGTTTCCGTGTATTTGTTATCGACAGTTTGTAGTGTTGCTGCGTAGATGGTTGCCCAACAAGGGCCGAACAGAAGCGATACAACGATTGCCATCCATACCGCAGAGAAGTTAGGTACAAACGAGACATAGACTAAGCAAAGCATGCCAAGCAACGAGTACGCGATCAGCACTTTCTCTTGAGCGAATTTGGTCATTAATACGTTGGCAATAAATTTACCGATAAAGAATCCCATGAATGAGAAGATGAGGTACGTTGATGCATCACGCTCGTTAAGGTTACCCATTTCTAGCGCAAGTCGAATAGTGAAACTCCATACCGCTACTTGCATACCCACGTAGAACCATTGTGCAACGATGCCTTTTTTGAAGCGTGCGTTGGTTGAAAGGTACTTTAGTGTTTCGCCAACCGATGGCGCTTGTTTGGTATGGTCTGTTTTTACCTTACATTTCGGGAATGCAGTCAGTGCGAACAATGATGCTACGCCAAGCAATACAAAGATCATGTATTTGTACGGCTTAAGTGTGTGTTGAAGCATTTCTAGTTTGAACGCATGCAATTGTTCAGCGTTCATCACCGCCATTTGTTCTTCCAAGCTTGCACCGTCTTGGAACACTAAGTATTTACCTAAAAGGATGCCCGCAATCGCGCCAATAGGGTAGAACGTTTGTGAAATGTTTAGGCGTAGCGTGGCTCTAGAAGGCTCACCAATCATTGAAGAGTAGGTGTTAGCGGCGGTTTCTAGGAATGACAGGCCGATTGCAATTGAGAAAATTGCCGCTAGGAACATGGTGTAAGTTGCCATAGTCGAAGCAGGGTAGAACAATGAGCAACCAACAATGTATAGCGATAGGCCCGCTAAAATGGTCATTTTGTAGGAGGTTTTCTTGATCACCAATGATGCTGGAATAGCAATCAAGAAGTAACCGCCATAAAAGGCAGATTGCACCAATGCACTGGCGAAGTTAGACAGTTCAAACACCGATTTGAACTGAGTAATAAGGATATCGTTTAGGGATGCCGCAGCACCCCATAACGGGAATAAACACGATAAAAGGATAAATTGGAAATAAGGAGTTTTATCTAAATATCCATCATCGCGCTGTGTAGTATTATGTTTTATCAGCATTTTAGATCACTCTCGTAGGGTTAGAGGTTTGAATTAATTTGCGTGTTTTTCAGCAAATTCGTTAAATTGTTCAATGCTTGGGTAAGAGAATTGAGTTCCTTTCTCGGTTACGCTCATCGCAGCAAACATAGAGGCTTTTTTCATAGAGAATTCGACGTCACCGCTTTGTACAAAGTAATGAGAGAAACAACCAATGAAGGCATCGCCGGCACCGGAAGTATCAATCGCATCGACTTTGATTGGGTCAACAAGTAGCTCGGAACCATCTTTGGTTAACCATAGAGAACCGCGCGCACCTAGCGTCACGATGATGTTGCTTAGGCCTCTATCGAGCAGAACTTTGGCGGCATCGCGAATCTCTTCAATCGTATCTACCGGTTTACCAACCAAAATTTCTAGCTCGGTTTCATTTGGAATGAAGAAGTCACAGCGACATGCGTATTCGATATCGAGTTCAGGAACCGCAGGCGCTGGGTTTAGTAGCACTTTGATATTGTGTTTATTGGCAAACTCAATCGCGTAGTAAACGGTTTCTAAAGGCACTTCTAGTTGTAGGACGATCAGTTCTACTTTCTTAAGTGTTTCTGCTGCTTTATCAATGTCTGCTGGTTTTAAGAACTCATTGGCACCTTTGATGATCAAAATCGAGTTCTGAGAAGATGGGTTAACAAAAATTGGCGCAACACCGCTTGATGTATGGAGTACTTTTTGTACGTATTTGGTATCAATACCGTAAGATTGGAAGTTACGAATGGTGTTGTCAGCAAACATGTCATCACCAACTTTACTTACCATCACAACGCTAGAGCCCAGTTTGGCGGCCGCTACCGCTTGGTTAGCACCTTTACCACCACAGCCCATACGAAACGATGGTGCTTCGAGAGTTTCCCCTTCTTTTGGCATGCGATGAGTGTAAGAGATTAGGTCGACCATATTAGAGCCGATAACAGCAATAGATTTCATAATGCACCTTGTTATAATCACAACATTAAGCGTTTGCTTGATGTCTTTTCGTTAGCTTGTGAACATATAATACTCACAAATAGCAAATTGGATGCGATGAAAATCACATATCGTTGTTATGATAATCACAAAATGAGCGAATTCTTGTTTTGATCACAAATATTAATGTTAGGATTATAACAAATCTAATTACTTAAACTTGAGGTATAACAACATGATTCATTCACTAATTGACCACACTTTGCTACTCCCAACGGCAACAGAAGAACAAATCACAACGTTGTGTAATGAGGCTATCGAGCATTCGTTTTTCTCGGTATGTGTGAACCCAACTTATATTGCGACTTGTGCGGATCTGCTAAAGAATAGTGACGTCAAAGTATGCACGGTGATTGGCTTTCCGTTGGGTGCCAATACAGCGGCAGTGAAAGTATTTGAAACGCAAAATGCGATTGAAAATGGCGCGGATGAGATTGATATGGTTATCAATGTTGGTCATGCATTGAATGGAAAGTGGAATGAGATCGAAAAAGAAATCTCAGCGATCAAAACTGCTTGCCAAGGTCGCTTGCTAAAAGTTATTTTTGAAACATGCCTGTTAACGGATGAACAAATTACTAAGCTATGTGAAATCAGCAAACTAGCGGGGGCTGATTTTGTGAAAACCTCAACAGGTTTTAGCACGGGTGGTGCGACGGAAGCCCACATTCGCCTGATGCGCACCAACGTAGGTAGCGAGATGGGTGTGAAAGCGTCCGGCGGGGTACGAACGCAAGCCATTGCACAAGCGATGATTGATGCTGGTGCATCACGTATTGGTACCAGCGCTGGTGTTTCGATTGTGAATGGCACTGAAGCAAAAAGCGGTTATTAACAAATAAGGAATGCCCGTTTGTCGGGCATTATTAATATGGTCTCAAAACAATTAGAGCGTTTACGACGCATTTCATCTTGTCTTGATCACATGGATAAAATTCATCTGCGAGAAATTGCTCGATTGCTCGAAGTTTCCGAGATGACGATTCGTAGAGATATTAACTCTCCAGCTGCAGGTAGTTTCAACCTCGAATCCTATGGCGGCTTTGTGCGTAAATCGATTGAAGAGGCCAGCGAAGATAGTGTTTTAAAGCCCGTTAAGCAAAATATCGAGCCTGAAGAGATTTCTTTGTGCCACATTGCTGCCAAGCAGGTGCATAACGATGACATGGTATTTTTTGATAATAGCGATTATAACAACGAGATAATCTCGGCTATCGATAAAAGTATTACCTTTACAGGTGTTACCTTTTCACTTACCACTTTCCTTGAGCTTAAAACTAAGCCCAACTGCAATGCGGTTTTGCTTGGTGGTAACTACGACCCAACTGCTGACGTATTTAAAACCGATACACCACCTAGCTGGTTTGAATCGATCATCTTCACCAAATTATTTATCACGCCTGATGGCGTGCATCATGATTTTGGTGTGACGTTTAAAGACAGTTATTGTGCATCGATGTTCAATGAGGTGATGAAGCGTTCGATTGAGAAATACTTGATTTGCCCCAAAACTACGTTAGATAGCATCTCTTCCTATAGTATTGGCTTCACTCATTTTGATTTCATGATTGCATCAGAATCACCATCAAAACTGATTGATACTTTGGCATCGAGTAAGATTGCTTTGATTTTGGCGCAAGACTAATCGATAGCATATGGAATGTAAAAAGCCGCTTTTCAAGCGGCTTTTTCATGTTTTATCTCTGTCCGTTAACTGACATGGCAACGGCAAATAGTGCAGCGATATTCGCGCAATTCTGGTGATTGAGAATTGGAGTTATACATCATGTTCGCGAGCATTTCTCTGATCCGAAAAGACATGGAGGCTTTGTGAGCATCGATTTCTTCGCGACTAAGATGCTCATGCATCGTTTGCTGATTGCATCGATGACAACGAAGTAACCTTAAATTTGCCATGCCTTTACTCCTTTTGACAGATCGAGAACTCAACGTAAGAACAGACATTCAGGGTTGAAGAATTTGGCATAAAGGTATATCGATTAATTATTAATCAGCAATCTGTAATTTTACGTAATGCGTGCTTTCTCTCTTGAATCGGTAAAATTAACGAGAGAGAAAGCCGCTTTGAACGAGTTGGCAAATTAGTTATCCATATTCGGGTTGACTGCCCAGCCGCCCGAGTGATTTATGTTGAGGGCATCGTCAGTATCGCAGAAACAACAAAGGCGACTAACTCGTCGCCTTTGTGAATTCAAAATGGACTAAATATATTGATTAAGCCCTTGTGCGAGACGGGTAACAGCTTCGGTTAGCTCGGCTTCTGTTGCATTGGTGAAGTTCAAACGCAGGGCAGCGCGTGCTTGCTCTGGTTGAGGGTAAAATACTGGGCTTGGCACGACCGCGACTCCATTAGAGAGCAGTGATTTTGCAAGTTCAAACGTGTCGCAGGCTGGAATTTCTACCCATACAAACATACCGCCGTCTACTGGATACGCTTTGCAACTGTTTGGCAATTGCGTTTGCAGTTGCTCAATCATCACGTTGTAGCGTGCTTGGTAAAGCGAGCAGATACGTTCCATATGTTGAGGAAAATCCTCATGCTCCAATAGGCCTAACAGCAGCGCTTGCATCGGTACACTCGAGTGCAAATCGGCGCCTTGTTTCACTTTTATCAGTGGCGCGATAAAGCTGCTTTTACCACTTACCGCACCCAAGCGAAGACCCGGCGACGCAATCTTTGAGAATGAACGCAAGACAATCGAATCGTTCGGGCAGAAGTCAGACACCAATGGTAGCGCTTCACCGCTAAAACGCAGTTCACGGTATGGTGCATCTTCGATAAATGCTACTTGGTATTGAATACAAAGTTCGGCGACTTTTTTACGTGTTTCCAGTGACCAACAAACGCCAGTTGGGTTATGGAAATCAGGCACGGCGTAGAACATTTTTGGATTGTGAGCCTTAAAGCACGCTTCAAGCGCTGTAAGGTCAGGGCCAAATTCGCATTGAGGAACGGTCTCAATTTTTGCTTGCACCAAACCAAATACTTGCATTGCACCAAGGTAGCTTGGCGCTTCCATGACCACGACATCATTGGGGTCAATATAAGCGCGGGCAATCAAATCAAGCCCTTGCTGTGAACCTGTTGAGATCATCACGCTGTGCGTTTCTGGTAATGCGAAACGTTCGGTAAGGTGCTTAATCAGTGGCGCATATCCAGCTGTTGAATCGTATTGAAATACGCGTGGCATTTCTGTCAGTTTGGCCAACGTTGGCGCCATCAAATCAATTGGAAAGGTTTGTTCATCTGGCAATCCACCTGCAAGAGAGATAACGCTCGGATCGCTCGCAGCGGCGAGAATTTCACGAATGTAGGAGGAGGGAATACGGCGAAGTGATTGCGAGATTTCCATGTGTTGTGTTTGTCCTGTCATTATATTCTTGCTTCGATATTACATGGCAACGCTCAAATTTTAGTTGTCCATTTATGCTATAAAAGATGTCCAAATATGCTATTTTGAATCTTGGATTCGGTACGAGCATCAATTAAGCCTGCTTTGCCGTTATGGCTATATTGCGAGTGAAGATTATGGACAAACTATCTCGTCAGCATGTATCACGTATCAATGATG
Source organism: Vibrio taketomensis (assembly GCF_009938165.1). Classification (NCBI taxonomy): domain Bacteria; kingdom Pseudomonadati; phylum Pseudomonadota; class Gammaproteobacteria; order Vibrionales; family Vibrionaceae; genus Vibrio; species Vibrio taketomensis. The sequence goes on along the minus strand of NZ_AP019650.1, from coordinate 1,070,239 downwards.
CACTTTTTCATATTCATAAAGACATTACGCAAGATCTCCCGGCTAAATTATTAGCTGATGTCGCCGCGTATTCTGAGCAGCATTTTCATCGGGTTTTCAAACACGTTGTGGGTGAACCTGTACATTCCTATGTGCGTCGAGTTCGAATGGAGTACGCAGCCAACCAGCTGATGTTTGATGTACATACTTCAGTGGTCGATGTGGCAAACAAATGTGGCTTTAACTCGGTTTCGTCATTTAGCCGTGCGTTTAAGGCGACCTTTGCTATGTCACCGGGTGAGTGGCGTAATCCAATTAGACATAGCGCCGAAAAGCCCTATTTAAAAGACCCAGAAATTGCAGCGGCCTATTTGCGCGTCGCTGAGCGGAATCTACCAGAGCCTTTGGTGATAGATGTGCCAACTCGTTCGGTGGCTTATGTCCGTCATCAAGGTTATGGTCGTTCGATTGCCAAAGCATGGTTATTGCTAAAAGCTTGGGCGGAAACAGAGCAGCGTGACTTTTCACTGCAATTTGGTTTGCATCACTCTAACCCTGCCTGGGTTGAGCTGGATAAGTGTCGTTATGTAGCGTGTATTGCCATTGATAAGCCGGTGCAACGTCGCAGCGTGGTGAATCAAATGACGGTTCCGGGCGGTCTACATGCAGTGTTTCGTTTAACGGGAGTGTATGGTGAGTTGCTGCCTCAACTGAGTATGATTTTAGAGCGTTGGTTACCTCAATCTGGGTTTAAGCAACGGTCAACACCCGCGTATGTGCAGTACCATCGTAATCATTTTCTTAATAACGATGAGCAGTTTGAGCTCGATTTTTATCTGCCAGTGAGTTTTGATTAGCCAGCGATAAAGAAAAAGGCCCTTACTTGTAAGGCAGTGGAGAACAAGTAAAGGCCCATTATTTGGTTACGTTGCTTTTAAGTCACTTGAACATATCTGTCGACTCAAATTGCAGAATTCTTGATTTGCTCAGTCAGCTCTCAGCTGTTAAACAAATGCTTAGCATGGAAACGCAGATGCTCTTCGATAAAGCTCGAGATAAAGTAATAGCTATGGTCATAACCCGGTTGCATGCGCAGGGTTAGATCGCTGTCATGCATCTGTGCTGCATTCACTAACGCTTCCGGTTTTAGCTGCTCGTGTAAGAAGCTATCCGCATCACCTTGATCAACCAAAATTGGCAGCGGAGAACGACCTTGTTTTAGTAACTCACTGGCGTCGTATTGTTTCCAATCTTCGATGGAGTTACCTAGGTAGGCGCCAAATGCTTTTTGTCCCCAAGGGCAATGTCTTGGGTTACTAATCGGGCTAAATGCCGAAATTGAACGATAGTTAGCGCTATTTTTCAAACCAATCACCAAAGCGCCATGGCCGCCCATGCTGTGGCCGAAAATGCTTTTCACACCAGAAACAGGGAAGTTTGCTTCGATCAGTTGTGGTAGCTCCTCCACAATGTAGTCATACATGTGGTAGTGCTTAGACCAAGGAGCTTGGGTTGCATTCACGTAGAAGCCCGCGCCTTGCCCCAAATCGTAGTTGTCGTCATCAGCAACGTTTTCACCGCGTGGGCTGGTGTCTGGAGCGATGATGGCAACGCCAAGCTCTGCTGCGACGCGAAATGCCCCTGCTTTTTGCATAAAGTTTTCATCGGTACAAGTTAGACCCGATAACCAGTAAACCGCTGGGACAGGGTTACTTGGTGTTGCATTTGGCGGTAAAAAAATCGCAAAGCGCATAGCGCAATTTAGACTGGTTGCTTGATGTGAGTACTGCTTATGCCAGCCACCAAATACTTTTGCTTGGCTGAGGTTTTCGATGGTCATGGATAATCTCTCGGTCGGTTGTTAGCGTTGAACGTTATTATGATAAGCCCCCTAGGCTAGGCCTAGAGAGCTTGATACTTAAGGTTAAGCGATGATTATTTATCCATATGAAGAACAGTACGGATAGACTCACCTTTGTGCATTAGTTCAAATGCTTCGTTTACGTCTTGTAGACCCATGGTGTGAGTGATGAACTCTTGAAGACCAAATTCACCTGCCATGTAACGTTCTACGATTTCTGGTAGCTCAGAGCGGCCTTTAACGCCACCGAATGCGCTACCACGCCATACACGACCAGTCACTAGTTGGAATGGACGAGTTGAGATCTCTTGGCCAGCACCGGCTACACCGATGATTACCGATTCGCCCCAACCTTTGTGACAGCACTCTAGTGCTTGACGCATCACGTTAACGTTACCGATACATTCAAATGAGTATTCAACACCACCGTCAGTCATCTCCACGATTACGTCTTGGATTGGTTTGTCAAATTTCATTGGGTTGATGCAGTCAGTTGCGCCAAGTTGTTTTGCAAGTTCAAATTTGCTTTCGTTGATATCAACACCGATGATGCGGTTTGCACCAGCCATACGAGCACCGATGATTGCAGATAGACCGATACCACCTAAGCCGAATACCGCAACGTTGTCGCCTTTTTCAACTTTAGCAGTGTTAAGAACTGCGCCCATACCAGTGGTTACGCCACAACCTAGTAAACAAACTTCTTCTAGTGGTGCTTCTTTATTAACTTTCGCCAGTGAGATTTCTGGAAGTACAGTGTACTCAGAGAAAGTAGAACAACCCATGTAGTGGAAAATAGTTTCGCCGTTAATAGAGAAGCGGCTAGTACCATCAGGCATTAGACCTTTACCTTGAGTTTCACGAACCGCTTGGCATAGGTTAGTTTTACCTGATTTACAGAATTTACATTCGCCACATTCAGCAGTGTAAAGTGGAATAACGTGGTCACCTACTTCGACGCTAGTTACGCCTTCGCCAACCATTTCAACAATACCGCCACCTTCGTGACCTAGGATTGAAGGGAAGATACCTTCTGGATCGTCACCTGATAGCGTGAATGCGTCAGTGTGACAAACACCCGTCGCGACGATGCGAACAAGCACTTCACCCGCTTTTGGAAGTTGTACATCCACTTCTTCCATTTTTAGCGGTTCGCCAGCTTTCCAAGCAACCATAGCTTTTGATTTAATGTGAGTTTGACCTGGTTTGATTTCAAGCGCCATTGCGTTTTCCTTTTTAGTGTTACCTGCCTTGAGGCAGACAGCGAATATTGTATTAAAGGTAGTTGAGGATTTGCTGTGTTGCTGCCTCAACAAGATGGTGCCTATTTTAGGTATTTCATTTCAGATGATAATCCCGCTATCATGTAAATGATTTTTACGTATTTGCAATAATGAGAGTGAACGATGGCGAGTTGGGAAGGGGTCAGTGAGTTTGTTGCCGTGGCAGAAAGTGCCAGTTTTACCGGAGCAGCGAAGAAACTCAGTACATCTGTTGCGCAAGTGAGTCGCCGTGTATCGGCGTTGGAAGAGCGAATTGCGGTCAAACTTTTTAACCGCACGACACGCAAAGTGACATTGACTGAGGCAGGGCAAGTGTATTTCGAGCAATGTAAATTGCTGGTGGAAGGGCTAGAGCTTGCCGAACTCGCCGTGACGGATTTGCAGGCTGTGCCAAAAGGAAAGATCAAAATCACAGCACCAGTTACCTACGGTGAAATGCACGTTGCACCACTATTGAATCAATTTCTTTCCCACTACCCACAAATTGATCTTGAACTGGAACTGACCAACCAAACGGTTGATTTGATTGAAGCGGGGTTTGATGTGGCGATTCGCCTTGGTCGATTGAGAGATTCGACACTGGTTGCGAAACGACTTGGCTCACGCCAGCTCTATGTTTGTGCGAGCCCTGACTATATACAAAAATACGGTGCCCCTCACAGCCTGTCAGAATTAGGTCATCATCAGTGTTTAGTCAGTAATATGGCGCACTGGCGTTTTAGACAAAAAGGTAGTGAAAAATCGGTGCGAGTGAGTGGCCGAATAAAATCGAACTCAGGATTTGCGCTGTTGGACGCTGCTAAGCGTGGTTTAGGATTGATCCAACTGCCGGACTATTATGTGCAAAGTGGTTTGGATAGCGGTGAGTTAGTGGAAGTGCTTCAGGAATTTCGCGATGAACGTGAAGGAATTTGGGCGTTGTATCCGCAAAACCGTAATCTATCGCCAAAAGTCAGATTACTTGTCGATTTCCTTGCCGAGCAAATGGCTGAGTAGCAAGACGCTCAATAAATACCAACAACCTCCCACACGACTTGCCGTGTTGGGAGGTTTTCTTCAAACACTTGGATTTTCTTTTTGCACTTATAAGCCGTAAAAGAACTTAGTCGTTTTCTTGTGCGTCTTGCTGTTTGATCACTTTATGGCCATCTTCTGCAACGCCTTGTTTCCAGTAGCTGCTGATGTAGATGTAGTCTCGGTCAATGTTCTTTTCGTTACGCAGGTATTGGCGCAGACCGCGCATTGAGTCGAACTCACACGCTACCCAAGCTGATGCTTGACCGTCCAACCAAGGCAGAGATCGGACTGCCTGTGATAACTCTTCAGTAACCCAATGGACCTCGATACCGACAGGAGCATCCAAAGGTTGAATGTCATCTTCACTGATGACCTGAATAACCACATAACCTTTCGCATCAGCAGGCAGTTGTTTTACTTTTACTGATAGCGCAGGTAGCGCCGTCATGTCAGCCGCTAACGCAAACCAATCTGCATTGTGGTTTAGGTTTGAGATTGAGCCTGGACCACGAATTTCAATGGTGTCGCCAATGTGAGCATTCATTGCCCAACGTGATGCAAAGCCGCATTGGTTGTCTTCGGTAATATGGCGCACAAAATCCACCTCAATCGCATTTTCTTCTGCCATAAAGCGACGAATAGTGTAGGTGCGCATAGTTGGGCGTTGACCTTCAGGAACGGAAGATAGGTCTGTTTCACCTAACTCATTAAACAGCAGTTTGATGTACCCGCCTTCACAATCAGCAGGGAAGGTAGACAAAATGTCACCTTGTAGAACAAGGCGCTGCATATTTGGCGTGATAGTTTGGGTACTAGTTACACGAACTAGATGAGAAATGTTTGCTTGCATGGGGTACTCGATAACTATTCTTCTTCTCATTTAGAGTATCACCTTGCTTGCCGACTCCCCAGCATCTTTAAACTAATTTACATTCGTCGTGTTTGTATCAGCAAACTATGTGCACATTTCAACGCCCACCACGAGCCGATTGAGGTCATGGTTGTGACATCGTCACTGCAAGGCGAATGCAGCTAATGTCATAAAAATAAAACAAAAGTGTAGTTTTAGTGAAATAATAATAATTATCATTTGCAATAAATTTGTAATATTTTATTGTTAGATTGCTTACAGTTCAATTGCGGGCATATAGCTCAAGTTAATCTAATAGGAAATTAAAATGAAATATACAGCAGTGACACTCGCGGTTTTGGCCGGTTTAACATCAGGCTCGGCATTAGCAGCTAAAGTGTATAGTGCAGATGGTACAGAGCTAAAAGTTGGCGGTCGTGTTGAATTTCGTGGTGATTTTATTGGCGATGATGGTGCTGAAATTGAAGGTACTATGGCTGATAGCACACGAGCTCGTGTTAACCTCAAAGGTAAATCTCAAATCACGGATTCTTTGACAGCATTTGGCGTGTATGAAGCTGAGCAAGATACGGGTTCTAACGAGTTTGAAAACCGTTACATGTATGCGGGTATTGAAGGAGCGTTCGGTGTGGTGTCATTTGGTCGTCAGGATATGGCATCAGTGATTGTTTCAGATTTCACGGATATCACGGAATTCTCAGGCGTTCAGCAAGTTATCGATACGGCAAGTGATAAAGAAGATAGTGTATTTTCTTATGCGTATGAAGCCGATGCCCTTGTTGTTCAAGCAACCTATCAAGCGCAAAGTGCAGAAGATACTGATGGTTACAGCTTAGCAGGTGTCTACTCAGCACCGTTTGGTCTTGATGTTGGCCTCGCCTTTTCAGGTGGTGATTTAGGAAAAAATGCAGGCAGTGAGTCTGAAGTCCTATTTGGTCTTGGCTTTAGCATTGAAAATTTATACTTAGGTGCAACCTATTCACAGGGTGATTTCAATGACAAAGCAACGGGTGTGGCTGCAAAAGAATTCGAAGCGATGGAGTTTGTTGCTGAGTACCAAGTAACCGATGCTGTTACAGCAGCGGCTCTTTATACCAAGCTTGAAAGCGAAGCGGGTAATGGTAGTAAGTCTGACGAGACTGAAGGTGTCGAACTTGTTGGTTACTACCAATTTAATTCTCATTTCCGTACCTATGTTTCTTACTACATCAATGGACTTGATGAGGTGAAAACGGCAGGCGTAGTGACTCAAGGTGAAGATACATTGCGTTTAGGTGTGCGTTACGACTTCTAAGTCGATTCTACATCGAATATAAAAACAGCAACTCATAGAGTTGCTGTTTTTCGTTATGAAATTTGAAAGGGCAGTGGAATGATTCGTTGACTTAACTTAGCCAAAAATCATGGTGTAAAGGAAGCCTGCGCCAATTGCCATACCCAGAATAACTACCAAGAATGCGGCAATCATTTGGTTTTTAAAGATTGATTTTAGCAAAATCACTTCGGTTAAACTTGCGCCAGCACTACCAATGATCAGTGCCATTACTGAACCCAATGCCATCCCTTTTTGTACAAGTGCAGCACTCAATGGAATCACAGCCTCAGCACGAATATATAGTGGAATACCAATTACTGCTGCCACTGGAATTGCGTACCATTTACCGGCACCTGCGTATTCTGCAATTAAATCCGTAGGGATAAAGCCGTAGATAAATGAACCAATCGCAATACCAAGCATTAGGTAAGGAAGCACTTGTTTAAAGTCTTTCCATGTTGATAGCCAAATACGCATCCAACGGCTTGGTTGTTTGGTTTCTATCATGGTTGCCGTCGCACTACCATCTGTTGAACAACAAGACACTTTTACTTCTGGTTCAGGTTGTTTTGTACAGCAGCTCGTTACAGGTGCTGGCTCTTCTTTGGTGCAGCAGCTGGTCGCAGCAGCCACCGGCTCTGGTTTACTACAACATGAAGTTGCTTCTACAGCTGGTTTACTTTCTCCACAGCTCGAGCCAGTTGAACAACTAGACGTACCGGTAGACTCATAAGCTTCAGGCTTTACATAACGCTCAAAGCCTAGTTTCTCAAGCACAAAGCCAGCAATAACAGAAACAGTCAGTGCAATCGCAAAGTAGAACAACGCCACTTGCCAACCGAAGGTTACGACGAACAAGCCAATAATCACTGGGTTTAGTAGTGGACTAGCGAATAAGAATACCATCATCGGTCCAAAGCCTGCTCGAGCGCGCAATAGACCTTTTAAGAAAGGAATGGTTGAGCACGAACAAAACGGCGTAATAGAACCTAACAATGCAGCCACAAAATAACCTTTACCGTTACGAGAACTTAAGATCGATTGGATCTTCTCTGGGGTAAGGAACTCTTGCAGTACACCGACAATGTAGCTGATAGCAAGAAATAGGATGATAAGTTCGACTGCCAAAAATGCGAACATATCTAGAGCATCGCGTGCCATGGTGATCAATTCATTACTCATAGGAGCCTCAGAATGTGTTTAATTTCTAAGTTTCTCGAATTATAGAAATGTTTTCGTTTGGGTCAATGTTTATTTCGGTAAATATCGAAATAAATTTGCAAGGTGTTTAAGAACAATAGGTTATGGATATGTATTTGTCGGGTTACATGTGAAGACAAGCGAAAGATTGCATTTTTCCATATTTCGATTAACTTGGAAATATATAGAGAATTGGAGATAACCATGGAACTTGAATCTGTCGCTAAAGCGCTGAAAGAGTTAGGGCACCCAACACGCTTATCTATTTACAAAAGTGTTGTAAAAGCCGGCCATCAAGGCATCGCGGTCGGTGGTTTACAAGAACAGCTTGATATTCCGGGCTCTACGCTTTCACATCATATTGCCAGTTTGGCATCTGCAGGTTTGATCAGTCAGCGAAGGGAAGGGCGCACTTTGTTTTGCGTTGCTGAATACCAATGCCTAGAGGGCGTTATTGGCTTCCTGCAAGCGGAATGTTGCGCGGATGAGCAGTGCTAGTAAGACGATGACGCTAGAGCAGGTGTGGCGCGAATATCAACATTCGTTAAATGCGTTCCTTCATAGTAAGGTGGCAAATGAAGCGGATGTTGAAGATTTGCAGCAAGAAATCTTAATTAAGACTTATCAAAATTTAGGAGAGGTGCACAATCAAGCCAGCGTTAAAGCTTGGTTGTTTCAGTTAGCCAACCACACCATTATTGATTTTTATCGTAAGCGCGCACGTGCTCGACGTGATGGAAAGCTGCAAGCAGAAGATTTGTGGTTTGAGCAAGAAACGCGTGATGTACAACAAGAGTTTGAACAGTGTTTAGCACCTTTCATCCAAGCCTTACCGAAGGACAGCGCTGACTTACTTAATACGGTGGAATTGGAAGGGGTTAGTCAAAAGCAGTTGGCTGAGCAACAAAATATCAGTTATTCAACATTAAAATCACGGGTACAAAAAGGACGAAGTGAACTAAGGAAGCTATTCGAAGAGTGTTGTGATTTAACCCTCGATAAACGCGGCAACGTGATAGATTATCAGCCGAGGGGTCAAGGCTGTTCGGGGTGCTCTAATAAATGAAAGCCAGTCAGCAGAACTGACTGGCATAGAGTAAATATTTTGACTTGGTTATTTGTAAATGGTTACTGCCAACCAATGACGATGTTTTGAAGTAGAATATTTGTTCTTCTTTGCCGTCACCTCCACGGCGATAAATATTAAAGTCCGCTGTAAATGTCGTTGGTATTTCGGACGCTTTGTTTGTTAGCTGTAGTTCCTTTTCATGCAGTGCTATACCATCTAACTTTGCGGGATTCGGCTTAAAGTACGGTTGGCCATCCAAAATGTAAGCAAGCTTACCTACGCCCGCATCATTAAATGAAATCGTCTGTTTTGTTGTATGCCACTCACTAACCACTAATCGAGTATTGTCACCATCTAACCAACCTAAATCTTTGTGTGGTGCATTGGTGAAGTTAGTGGAGATACGACTGTATTTGTTTGTTGAGTATTGCATTTTCATCCATACGCTAGTGCCATTCTTGGTGGTAATGTACGGAACATAAATTTCGTCATGGTTATTTGCTTGATACAACGCTTTATCATATTTGAAATCGTATGCAAAACATGCACTTTTTGGTGTTGGAACACTAACTGGAAAATCAATTTGGAAATTCGTCCCATTATCTGCAACATTGCCCTTAGCGTTCGCAGGATATTTAACCGCTAACAGATACTCACCAGCTCGTTCTACAACACTCATGTTGTTTCGAACGACGCTCCAAGTTGATAGGCCATTTTTTTTGTCACCAAGTTGCTGAGCGATTCCATCGACCAGAGCTTGGCCAGTAACATCAACCAGTTTTGAAAGATCCAATGTGCGTGAGTTTTCACCTGTTGGACTACATGCATTGGCGTCAAATCAGGATCTGGCTCTGTTGGGACATCAGGTAAAGTTACAACTTCATCCCCACGCGATGGTTGATCTCGAATAATGACAGCTTGTTCCAACAGAGATTCTGGTTTATCTGAGCTGTGTTTGTAATGGCGATAAAACTCAAACAGAACATTTAAATTGTAATTATGTTTCGCATCGATTTGATTACGATTGACCACAGCAACTGAGTTTGGTGTAACAACGTCATTGTTACTCAATACTTCCAGTGAGCCATTTGAATTAGGTACATTGACTACAAAATCATTGGCTTTAAGTTTTGTCTGGATGAGATTCCATTCGTTATAGTTTGGTCGAATATCTTTATTCAGAGACACTTCTAAAGGCGCATCGGCAAACTCTCCGCCAGTCGCATCAACAAATTGAGCTTTGAGATTTCCATAACGATCGGTTGAGAACTTATAGGTAAAACCTGCACCATTCGTTGTTGCTTCATTGATAACAGCAGGATTACCACTAGTAAATCCGCCAAAATAAATATAGTCAGGTGATTTGGTGACATGATTGTAGCCAATAGGCGTCAGTAGTTTATAGCGATACGCTAGTGTCGCATTACGAACTAATCCATTCGGCAATGTAATTAAGAGACTAAACCCGTTGATTACATTGTTCCCATCAGCTGGCTTACCCAAAGCGCCTGCGTCAATTGTCGCTTTAAGTACATATTTACCATCTTCATCTTGAACAACTTGAAGGTTAGAGGTGTCCCAAGGGTTGTCTACATTGCCTAAGCCCCAATTGGGTGTCACTGTAAATTGACCGGTTATTGAAGGATTGCCATTCAATGTTCCATTGAGTAGATCTTGTATACCAATCACGAGATCGTTATCTACTTTACCGGCTAACGAATCCAAGGGAATCTGCGTTACATTCGTGTAATCGGTCAGATCCGGCTGGGCTTCTGGGTCAGGCACTGGTGGTGCTGTCGGTAACTGTACATCTTCACCACTCCAAGCAATTACAATGTCTCTAATCTGAATCGCTTGGTTGAGTAGCCTGTCTGAAGGCGTGCTACTTGGTTTATAGTGACGGAAAAATTCAAACAATACATCCAAATCGTAACTATGCTCAGTGTCTATCTGTCTGCGCTGATTGACGATTTTTGAGTTTGGTAAAATTTCTTTGTTATTTTGAATGATTTCTAACGATCCATCATCTGTTGAAGTATTGTTGAGATAAGTATTGGTATATAAGTGTGTTTGGATTAAGTTCCAGTCGTGATAAGTCGGCTTTACGGTTGTACCTGCAGTGAAGGGTGAGTTGAAGAATTGACCACCTACATTCGGTGTTGCATCAACGAACTTACTAATCAAATTGCCATAAAGATCCGTAGAGAATTTATAGGTAAACCCTGTCCCACTTGCTGAAGGACTATTCGAGATTGCTGGTTGACCACTGTTGAATCCGCCCAGAAAAATATAATCTGCCGATTTGCTCTTATCCGCCGCGTTACCAATTGGTTTGACAAATTTGTAGCGGTAAGCAAACGTCGCATTACGTACTTGCCCATTAGGTAGCTTAATAGAAAAACCAAAACCATTGTTTTGACCAACTGAAGTTGGTTTACCAACCATACCCGCATCAATGAGCGATTCTAAATAGACTTTTCCTTTCGCATCTTTAGAGACAACTAAGTTGTTTGCCCCCCAAGCTGAAACGATCTCAAATTTTGCAGAAGCATCAGAAATATTGGCATTCAATTGATTTTCTAACGCTGTAATTAGTGCATCACCCTTTAGACCAAGTGCAAGCGCTTTTAGATTTACGTTTGCTTGGTATTGGTAACCATTGAGGTCTGGCTGGATCTCTGGTGGCAATTCAACGATATTATCATTCCAAGCAACCACGAGATCTCGCAGTTGAATGGTTTGCTCTAAGAGCTTCTCTTCGCCATCAAGCTTATTTTTGAAGTGACGAAAAAACTCAAAGTTGACGCTCAAATCATAGTTATGAGTTGCATCAATTTGAATACGATCGCGAATATCCAGTTTATTTGATTTCACCAAATCACCATTTGAGAAAAGATCAATAAACCCGTTTGCATGCGGAGTATCCACGTTAAAATCGTTGGTTGTTAGCTTCATTTGAAGTAAATCCCACTTGCCTGATTTCACAGCAACGCGGTCTTCACCCAGAAATAACAGCTTGTTATAGAAATCACCTGTCGATGTATCTGCAAAATAGCTATTTAAAGTACGATCTCGGGTGGTAGAAAACTTATAGGAAAAACCAGAGCCTGCTGCCGCAACACCATTCGATATGCTTGGCTGTCCACTTGCTAAACCGCCCATAAATATATAATCAGGAGATTGCTGATCCGCAGTGCCTAATGGCGTCGTATATTTATAGCGATACGCCAATGTGGCATTGCGTACTAAACCATTGGGTAGTTTGATTGAGAAACCAAAACCGTTTTTTAACGAACTGGCGCTATCTGGTATTCCTACGACGCCAGCATCAACTTTTGTTTCTAAATACACTTTACCTTTCGTATCACGCGCGACGACTAAGTTGTCACTTCCCCATGTCGAAACGATGGAAAACTGATTCACAGATCCATTTGGTAAGTTGCTATTAAGTTGTTGCTCTAATGCGGTGATAAGTGCCGACCCTGTTAATCCGGTCTCTAACTTATCAAGTTGTAACAAGGCACTGTGGTCATAGCCACTTAAGTCTGGTTGCAACTCAGCTGGTAATTGAGCGTTTGCATCTTCCCATGCAACGGTTAAATCTCTAATCTGCAGCGTTTGAGCGCGTAGGCGTTCATCGGCATCGATTTTGTTTTTGTGGTGACGGTAAAACTCAAACAGTACATTTAAATCATAGTCATGGGTTGCATCTATTTGCACACGGTTATTGATAGTTGATTGGTTTGGTTTGACCTGCTCACCATTGTAGAACAGAGTAACAGAGCCATTTTCATTTGGTGTTCTATCTGAAAAATTGTTCACTGCAAGATTCATTTGCAGCAAGTTCCACTTGGTTGGTTGAACATACACTTTTGTATCGTCGAAATTGAGTGGTTTATTGAAATGTTCACTGTCTTTCGCATCGACAAAATAGGTATTAATCGTTTTATCTCGAGTGGTTGAGAATTTATATGTAAAGCCTGAGCCAGGAGATGTCGGCTTATTGATCACATCCGGGTTACCACTGGTGAAGCCACCCATAAAAATGTAGTCAGCCGATTGTCCCGCTTCCAGGCCAAGCGGTGTAGAGAGTTTATAGCGGTAAGATAAAATCACATTTTTCAGTAAGCCATTAGGCAGTTCAATGGTAAAACCAAAACCGTTATTGTTACCGCTAATAACATCTTGTTTGCCGTAAACGCGGGCATCCATTTTAGTCTCTAGATAAGAGATACCGTTGTTGTCTTGCTTTGCGATTAAATTTTCTGTGCCCCAAGCAGAAACGATTTTGAATCTACCAACATTGGCACGAGTTGTTAGGCCTGCGTTAAGTTGACTTTCGATCCCGCTGATTAGCTCGTCGCCACTTTGGCCAACTAAGGCAGATAGATTGATGGTGGTTTTTTTGTGTCCTGCTGGAATGACGGCACTTTCACTATTTGGGGTGGCCGGTTTATCACCACTCTCATTTCCACACCCAACCAAAGCAAGCGATAGGCTAGCAGCTAATAAGTGTTTAGCGTTTATATTTATAATACTCATAGACTTAGCGTTCATAGAGAGACCTTCGACATTTTAAACGTGTAACTTTCGCCGGCTAATTCACTCAAATCGACAGAATGAATACCGTGCGAGGTGGTTACGCGTTGATTTTTATCTTCAATAACTTGAGAAGTACCCGTGATTTTGAATTCCACAGGGGTAGGGGAGCGTGTAGGGTCTGAAATAGACACAGCATACTGCTCACCGAGATCTTGAATCAGTATCGACATTGGTGTTTTTGTTTCGATGATGCCGGCTATACCCGCTGCCCAAAAATTTGCAGATGTAATGCTAAGTTCAGCATGCTCAACTGAATGGGCTACGGCATCATTTCGAATCACCGAAATAGGGGAGATGTAATCGGTATCTACTTTGGTGTTTGGTAAAATGACGTATTGGTATGTGTCGTTTATGCCGTGACTAATCGTTGCTTCGACAAAACAGGTGTTCTCAACATCGCCATTACCCGTCCCGACTTCAGACCAATTGCCACTTCGAGAACACTGCTTTGAAACCGACACATCTTGCTCTACATCACCAAGCAACAAATAGGTCATTGGGTTAGCTTGGCTATCAATTTTGATCTCAACTTTTGCGACCGAACCAACGAGAGCATCATTTGAATCATGGCGTTCGTCGTTTAGATAAAGATCATCAGCGGCGTTAATTTTTCTGTTTTCGATTACGGTATAAGCGTTGGTGTTTTCAATATTCGAACCAAGAGCAACGATTTCGTCATCAAACATAAACCAAGATTTTTTGGCTTTAAGCGCGCCGTCGTGGTTGGTGAAATCAAAACCGGCAGCGCCGTATTGGTGTAATTGAGTACCTCCAGCCCACTGAATATCCGTTTGTCGCCCACCACTTTGCTGGCTACGTTGACCGTCGCCTGCCGAAAGTTCTTCAGGAACAACAGTTGTGCCGGGAAGCTTTTTAGAATCTACCGTCACCCAATAATTGGTATAGTGATCTTGTTGGTTGTATAGGTAGGTCACACCATCGCCCGTATACCAACCTTTTTTATTTTCGTTCCCCATGTATTCGTAGTTTCCAACGCGAGATGAGTGCATCGCGATACCAAAGGTGTAATCATCGCGGTGGTGTACCACTCGGTCCATACTTGGGAAGTGCTTGTGTGAATCTCGATTCGTCGCTAATTGGATAGTGCTATCTGCAAGGATCTCTTTTGCTAATTGGTAATGGCCGAATGCCAGTCCAAACTCACTTAAGTCATGTTGAGAATCGCTGTTAATTTGCTGTTTGATGAATGCTTTCAGTGGTTGCTTAAACTCGCTTGGTGCAGTTTCAACATAAGAAAGCATGGAATTAATCACCGCATGACCCACTTTGTGGGTTTGACCTGACTGGCGAGATATCGCGCGGCCATTAACGAAATCCATCATACGGCCGTCAACCATCAAAGGGGCGAATGAATTAAGCAGGATGGGATAAATACCATCGAGGCTTTCGGTCTGAATATCGGTTGCTTTTACTGCGCCGATGATCATTCCTAGCCCTTTGATTAATTCATTGCCATAAGTTCCGGTATATGGGATATCTTCATGTTGAATAAACGAACCATCGCGGTAAAAACCATCACCTGACTCGACAACATCGAGAACGGGCACAATGGCTTCAACTGCGCGATGAAATTCGTTGAGGTCGTCACTTAGAACGCCGCGCAATAACACCACTTGAGCAACATCAATTAAGTTTGCTCCAGTTGCTGGCTTAGCTTTTCCTCCCACCATGATTTGGTCAGGATGCGGTACAAAATGCTTAGTGGCATTGTGGTAATGGGTTAAAACAGATTGTTCTACATGTTCGCCCATTAACAACAAAATGGTGTTCGCATTTTTAGGGATACCGATTTGCCAATTCCACCAGTTATCTGATTCTGCCGGTGTGGTATTTTCGCTGTAATAGCGACCCAAAATATCTAAGCTCGCTAAAATAGCTTGTTTTAGGTCTTCATCTTGGTACAGCGCGCCACCAAAAATGTTGTAAACCCGAGCCATTGTAAGGAGACGTTGATAGGCACTGTTAATACTTGAGCCTGGTGCAGAGCTTCTCGTATTCAGTGAAATCCCAAGCCATACGCCATCTTGATATAGCGGATAGGTCGTTAACCAACCTTGAACATCAGCATTCAAGTTATCAACGGTCTGTTTAAGATCTGGATCTAGACTCGAAGAATGTCCGATATAGTAACTATTCCAATGTGTCGAGAATTGGGAAAATTGTGTCGTGGACTGTTTGCCGTCAACACAATCACTGCCACATCCAACGAGCCCAATTAGGGCAACCGTAATCGCACTCAATCTAAAAGCGTTCATGATTTACTCTTACTTAATACGTTTTAACTGGAATGTGTAGCTAGAACCGTTGAGATCAGAGAGTTCAACGGACACTTGGTTGTCGTCTATAGAGACACGATTTTGCTTGTCTTGGGCAATTTCAAATTGACCATCAATGGTGAAATCACTATCAAACCAACTACGGGTTGGGTTAGAAACGGAGATAGTGACCAAGTCATTTTTCTCTTGGGTCATAATTGAAATATTTGATGCTTCAATTTCACCGGCTTTTGCACTATCAAAAAAGTTAGCGGCAAATATCCCGAGATCAATATGCTCAACGGCATGTACTGATTCTGTGTTCGCAACGACCTTTACTGGCACACTGCTTACAGGCTGTTGGTTAGAATAATCGCATACGCATAGCTGTCATTTTCAGAAGTATGAGTAATTGTTGCTTCGACAAAACACGCCTCGACGCTACCTCTATCCGTACCGATGTCTGACCAATCTGCGCTGCGGCATTTTTGCTGAACATCAATCGGCTGTGCGTCTAACATAACGTACTGAATCGGGTTGGTATCAGCTTGATAAGTGATGGAAAGTACACCGTTCTCTATTTTTGCGGCATTGTTGCTGTCCACAATGCGGTTTTCGATCGTTGTTATCGCGCTATAGTCACTGCTGTTATCAATTGCAGAACCAAGGGCAACTACCTCATCGTCAAACATAAACCATGATTTCTTCGCAGAGAGGGCTCGGCTTGCATTCACAAAATCCATACCAGCGACACCGTAGTGATCTAGAGAGGCACCACCCGTCCAAGACATCGCACCATTTCGACCGTCACGTTGAGCGGATAGCTGTCCGGTTGCATCGTCAAGATCGGCGAGTAACACGGTGGTTCCGGCATGCTTGTATGGGTTAACCGCGACCCAATAGCCATTGTTGTAATGGTTTTGGCGGTTGTATAAATACGTCATGCCATCGGCGGTATGCCAACCTTTCAAGTTCTCGCCATTAATCGATTCGTAGTTACCAACGCGATCAGAGTGCATCGCAATACCAAATGACCAATCTGGGCGATGGTGAATAACACGATCCATTTCGGCAAATTGCTTATGTGACACCGTAGGAATGTCTTTCACGTTAGGTGTCATCATCAAAGATTCTGCGATCTGGTAGTTGCTCATGATACGTGTCGCTTCTAAACCGCCTTTTGCAGCTAATTGCGATTGAACAAATGCCGATAATTGGTTTTTGTATGGCTCTGGTGCTCCATCGATATAAAGCAGCATCGCACTGATAATTGATTCACCAACACGATCGTTTTGACCGCTTTTACGAGAAATTGCACGACCATTAACCATGTCAGCCATGCGACCGTTAATGAGTAATGGAGCAAACGTGTCTAAGATTAGCGGGTAGATCTTTTGTAGGTTCGGATCGTTAGCCTGGTATTTGGTGTTTGCTACTGCTCCAAGCAACATGCCTAAACCTTCGACCATCACTTGTCCGTACGTGCCGCTATATGGAAGATCTTTATGTTGGATAAAAGAACCATCTTTATAGAAACCATCACCAGTCTCTACGTATGGGATCACACTCGACAGTGACTCGATTGCTCGAACAATCTCGTTCGCATTGTTTTCGAGCAGGCCACGCACTAGCACAACTTGGGCGTTATCAGTACGGTTACCCCCTGTTGATTCGAAAGCAAGCGGGGCGCTGCTATATGGAGCACCATAACCCTCACTCAAATGTGTTGGATTTGGAACGAAGTAACGAGTCGCATCGATATAATTGCTAATAATTTCATAGGGCAGATCGTCATACAGAATAACCAATGTATTCTGTACGGAACGCGCAATACCGAGTTCCCAATGCCACCAGTTACCATATTCAGGAGAACCAACTTGATAGTAGGTTTCGTTGAGGAATGCCAAGCTTTCCGTAATTGCATTTAGGAGAGTTGGGTTTCCTTCTAACTCGCCACCTTTTAATTTATAGGCTCGTGCCAGCGTGAAGATTCGGTTATAGGTAGCGTATAGATTCACACCTAACTTTTGTTGGTCTTCCATTGTCTTTGTCGACAAGGGAGCGTCAGACCAAAAGCCAGATTCCTCTATGGTCAGGTTTGCCAGAAGATCCTTTGCCTCTGCGTTGACATCCGCTATCTGGTTTTTCATATGTTGTGTTGTTGGGCGGTTCTCATCCCCTAAAAAATAGGAAGCCCAACGTTGACGAATCAGCTGCATTTGGTTTTGTTCGCTAACAGCATTAGTCGGTGTTGCTTCATATGTGGTGGCAGAGACTGGTGTAATGACACCAAGGCATCCTAAAACAAGAGATGCCGCAAGAGGGGTAAAGTTAAATAGTTTCACGGTACATCCTTTAGAATACATATTGAACGCCAAGCTTCGCAAAGAACTTATCTCTATCTGGTAAAGGCAGAACTTCACCGCCATTCGGGTGGTCGCCAGCAACTTTGAAATACTCGTTATTTTCTACTTGCCAGTACGTTTCATAATTGAGGGATAGACGGCCAGAGATGCCTAATGAGCCGTAGACGCCATAGCGTGAATAGTTTTTATCCATCTCATTACCCCAACGAATGGGATCAACATGAGAACGTTCCACGGTATCGCGGCCTAATCCAATGCGAACAAATGGATTAACGACCATTCGTCCGATTTTACGGGTATAGACCAAACGCAATTGCCATAGATCTACGTCATAGTTATTTTCATAACTGTCGAACTCGGTATAGATACTTGGTTTGATGAAAGAGACGGCGTTGATTTTATGTATTAAGCCAAACTCAGCTTCATAACCCCAATCGGTGTAGTTTTGAGCGGACTCATCTCCAGAACGTCGACCTCGACTATCGCCTAAGTAGTAGTGCCCGTTTAAAAACAACTGGTTGTTGGCATTCAGGAAATAGTCAAACTGGGGATATAGTCGATATTCTGTTTCATAACGGTCAATCTCGTACCCGTTATAGCGAACTCCGGCTCCATAACGTAAACGTAAATCGCCAGTACGTTGAGCTCTGATATAAAACAGCTCATAACGTTCAGTCATCAGATTGATACCTGCAGGGCCGAACATGTCTTCATTCGGGTATTCTTTTCTCAAGTAACGACCAGATAAATTCCACTCATTACTATTTGGTGCGTATGAAAACTTGATATATGGGACATAGGCATTCAGTTTTTCATATTGCTCCTGCTTACCGGACAATTTGTCACACTCATTGAAATACTGTTCGTACTCTGTACCAGCTTCAACAATAGTGCGGGCTGCAACAGGAACGGCTACAGATAGCCCGAGCAGCGCTACGATTGCAGCATTTAGCTTCATAGTTTCATCCTTCAAAAAGAGTCTACGACTAGATGTGCGTAGACCCATTTTCATTTATTGTTTTCATTTGTTTTCATTTTCAGTAATGCAGCGGATTATCTATGACAACTTTTTGCGAGCAAGTAGGTGAAAATAGAGGATCTTATTATTGATAATTTAGTCACGTTTAGGGTGAGGTTTGACGATTGAAGATGTGATCTGGTTTGCATTAATTAGGATTATTTTAATTCATCTTTATGATTAGCATGGTTGATGGTTGGTTAACTTGTTGATTTTATTCGGTTTAATTTGATTCTGAAGTGATTTGAAATTAGAGGTGCATATGCCTGGATGGCATGGAACATGAGTTACGTTATAATGCGAATAACCAAATTGCGGAAAATTGTGAGTTTAGTCAAGCTTACAATAAAAGTAATTGCTCAATAAAAAATCTTGAAAGAGAATTGCAGCAAATGAAAACAAATGAAAATTTATTAGTTAGATTATGTGCGTCGATAAACCTAAAGGAGACGCAGTAATGAAAACAGCCATAGAACGTAGACTCGAAATCGCAAATATGGTTGGTGTGCGTGGGAAAATGCACGTAGATGAGCTAGCAGAGTATTTCAATGTTACAGGAGCGACGATTCGAGCTGACCTCCGCTTTCTTGATGAGAATGGATACATTGTTCGCTCACATGGATTTGCCTTAGTTAATAGAGATGTGTTGTCGAAACTTGCGATGTCAGCGACATCGAAAAGCCAAAGTGGTAACTCTGATTTTTCTCAATCCGTTGCGCATTCTTTTTACAACGGACTAGAAGACAAGAGCACAGTATTTGTTGACAGCAGCCCATTGATTCGCAAATCACTGAAACAGCTAAAAGATCTCAAAGGGGCGACTGTTATTACTCGAGATCTGAATTTGATTCAAAATCTCCCTCATATAACGGATTGCAAATTTTTCGTTACTGGCGGCCGTGTGAACACTGAATTTATGAAAATGACAGGTTCACATATGATTAACAGCTTAAACAATACCGTTTTAATAATGTTCTTATTCACGTTGATAGTTTCAATACCAAATTAGGTATCTTCTAAGAGTGAATTTGATGCAGATATGATTCGTTTATTATGTGACTTATCAGAAAAGATAACCGTTATTGTTGAATCTTCAGCATTCCATCATAACGATTCATTTTGGACTTAGAAACAAGCAAAATAGATACAGTGATTACAGATTATAATTTAGATGACGAAACGAGAAAGTCACTTGAATTAAATAATGTAAGAATAATAAAGACTTAAATCTAATAATTAAATTAAGGAAAACTGCATGGCTAATATCGTTTTAGCACGTATTGATGAACGTCTAATTCATGGTCAAATTCGTTTACAGTGGGGCAAACATTCAGGCGCAAATACGATTCTTGTCGCTAATGATGAAATTGCTCAAATGGAACCACTTCAAGCTCCGTTTAAGGCGTCAGCGGGTAGTGACTTTGCTGTCTTGTTCCGAACGATTGATCAAACGATTGCGAATCTACCTAAAGCAGGTATGGACCGAAAGATTCTATTGCTATGCAAAAATCCAACTGATTTTGCTCGTATTGTCCAAGGTGGAATTAAATTACCTGAAATTAACATTGGTAATATGCATTTTCACGAAGGAAGAGTTGTCGTTAATAAATATATTAACGTAGATAAATCTGATATGGCTGCGTTCAATATTCTGCGTGACCATGGAAGTGTAAGTACTATTCAGCATATGCCTGAAAGTGATAAAGAATGCATTTTTGAAATGACGAAAGATTTACAAATCTAAGGTGAAATAAAATGTTAATGGAAGCTATTTTAGTTGCTGTTTGGGCAGCGCTATGTGGCATCGATAAATTCGATGTATTTACGGGTATCCACCGACCTCTTGTTACCGGTACGGTAGTGGGTTTAATTCTCGGTGATTTACAAATGGGTCTTATTGCAGGTGCAACATTTGAACTTGCATGGCTTGGTCTAGTTGCGAATGCTGGTGTACAGCCGCCAGATACAACAGTGGGTGCAATCGTAGGTACTATGTTTGCCATCAAACTGGATATGACACCAGAAGCCGCAATTGGTATGGCGATTCCTTTTGCTCTTGCGATGCAAACATGTGTACTTTTCCTATTTACTTCTTGTGCTCCAATGATGCAAAAAGCGGATCAATATGCTGAAAGTTTAAATCTAAAGGGTATTGATAAGCTAATTTATATCGGTCTAAGTGCTCGTGCATTGTTATACGGTGTTGTTGGTTTCTGTGCGATTTACTTTGGCGTTGCAGGTGCAGACTTTATTCAAGAATACTTGCCTCAGAGCATTGTTAAAGGCATGGCGATTGCCGGCGGTATGATGCCAGCAGTAGGTTTTGCAATGTTACTTCGTACTATGTTTAACGTTGCAATTTTACCTTATTTTTTCTTAGGTTTTGTGTGCTCAACTTATTTCAATATGCCAATTTTAGGTACAGCACTTGTATTTACGTGTGTCGCTGTTCTGGATTACATGAACAATAAAAAGTCTGACACTCCTCAAGCAACGACTCAAACACAGGTATTTGATGATGAACTCTAATTCTGAAATGACAATGAACCCTGCTCATTACCATGAAGACTCTGTAAGCTCAGTAATCAGTAATACAGATAGCTATAGCGATCAGTCGGTAAAGAAAGTAATTACAAAACAAGATCTTTGGAAAATTGGTTTCCGCGGTTTGTTGATGGAAGGTAACTTTAACTTCAACCGTATGCAAGCGGGTGGTTTTTGTTACTCAATCAGCCCAGCGTTGAAGAAAATTCACCAAAATCCAGAAGACCTTAAGAAGGCGTTAAAGAACAACCTACAGTTCTACAATGCCAACCCTAAGATGTTTACTTTGCCACTTGGCCTTGCGATAGCAATGGAAGAAAGCAAAGAGAAGCCATCGACTATTGCTTCTGTGAAAGCGGCAACGATGGGTTCTGTTTCGGGTGTGGGTGATGCGTTGGATCACTCGGTAATGTTACCGCTAACGCTAGCAATCGGTAGTTCGATTGCATTGCAAGGTAACCCGCTAGGTGTGTTGGTATTCTTCATTCTATATCAGTCATACCGTATTCCAATGTACTTCTGGCTACTGTTTCTTGGTTACAATGCGGGTGTATCTGCGCTTGAAAAACTCTCAGACCAAGCAGAAAAACTAGGCCGTGCGGCAAACATTGTCGGTCTTGGTGTTATTGGTTCGATGGTTGCAAAATATGTAAAAGTGTCAACGGTGGTTGAGCTTGAAGCCGGCGCTGCTGATATTAGTTTGCAAACAGGTATGCTAGATAAGCTAATGCCTAACTTATTGCCAATGGCTCTCGTGTGGTTAATGTACTATCTCGTTAAGAAAGGTAAATCACCAACTGCACTTATCTTCGGTATTTTATTCGCTGGTGTAAGTGGTCACTTAATCGGTATCTTCTAATATAGGCATATTATGATTGGTATTATTGTCTCTGGACATATTAATTTTGCTACTGGCATGCAATCAGCTGTTGAAGCAATTGTTGGTGAACAAGATTCTTTAGCTTTTATCGATTTTGTTCCACCAATGACAACTGAACAGCTTGAAGACAAGATGTTGTCTGCTATTGAGCAAATGAATGATGGTTCCGGTGTATTAATCTTGACTGATGTTCCTGGTGGCTCTCCTTGCAACCGTGGGGTATCAATCATGCTAAACCGCAATGATGTAAAAGTTGTTGCTGGTTGTAATCTACCAATGATCACCAATGCGTGCTTTGAACGTGATGGTGTATCGCTGGATGAATTGGCTGATATCGTGTGTGAAATTGGCGCTCAGTCAATGAAAGATATGGCTAAAGAGCTTGCTCAATTAGAAAATAATAATTCTGATTCTTTCGAAGACGAATTATAGAAATATTCTCCTGAAATAAATAAGGCACTACTAAGTTAAATTCAATTTAGCCCCTATATTGGATTTGTTTAGTCGGGTTAGTAGTGCCTATTTTTACCAATATTATATTTACTACTCACCAATCTAGATATTTAAATAAAGAGTTTTTATTTAAATAAATAAGGCTGCCAAATGAATAACAGTAAAATATTAGCCCAAATGAAGCGTGTGTACCGTTGGCAACGTGATAACCGCACTCGTTACGTTACGCGCAGTACCGGTAAGAAACGCTTCTTAAAAGCGACAGACTGGGAGCGTGGTGTATTCTGGTTATCTGTTGCTGATGCGTGGCAAGCAACTAATGATAATGAATACCTAGAAGGCTTACTCGATTTTACATTGCATACTGGTTTTAGACCTGGTCCGCTGCCACGCTTTGCTGACGACCACGTTTGTATGCAAGCTTACCTGCCATTGTATCCGCTTATTGATGTGCCAGAGTCGATTGAATATGCGACGAAAGCGCTTGATATCATGGTCACAGAACCAAAACCAGGTCGCGAAGATTGGTGGTGGTGTGACTCACTATTTATGGCACCGCCTGTTTTTGCTGGCTTAAGTGTGGTTACTGGCGATGACAAATATCTAAATTATATGGATAAAGCATGGTGGGATGCGGTTGATAACCTATTCGATCCAGAGACTAATCTTTACTACCGTGACAAGCGCTACATCCCAAATGCAGAAGGAACAGAACTGCGAGAAGCCAATGGTGAAAAAGTATTTTGGAGCCGCGGTATTGGTTGGGTTCTAGCGGCAGTGCCGAGAATTTTGGCCTACATGCCATCGAATTATCCAACGCGTCAGCGTTACATTGACATGTACTGTGCTTTAGCCGCTGAAGTGATTAAGTATCAGCAGGCGGATGGTTTTTGGCGTACTAGTCTGCTTGATCCGAAAAGTTTCCCTGCTCCAGAGAGTAGTGCGACATCACTGTTCTGCTACGGCTTAGCATGGGGTATTGAACAAGGGTATCTAGAACGAGATACCTACCTTCCGGTGGTTAACGAAGCTTGGTCTGCATTGGAAGATTGTATTCATGAAAATGGCATGATCGGTTGGGTTCAATTACCCGCTTTCAACCCACGCGATGTCGAGTTTGACCACAATATCGATTACGGCGCAGGTGCTTTCTTACTTGCGGCGACCGCAATGTTATCACTAACAAAATAATTGCTCTTCAACTTTGGCTGGCCGCCGCGAAGTTAATGGATATAGCAAATAATTAGGATGGTTATAAATGAGTAAATTAGTTTACGTAACAGCGCTTTTACTAGGTAGCAGCCTAGCAACAAATGTTTATGCTTCTACAAACAGTGAATACCTAATTGAGTATTCTGCTCAGTCACCAGTTATCGATGGAAATCCAACGGACAAAGCTTGGGATGAAGCAAATACACTAACCCAGTTTAGCTTTCCGTGGCGCAGCCAACTTGCTCCAGCGACAGAGTTTAAAGCGTTGTGGAACGAAGATGGTGTGTATTTCCGCTACCGTGTCAGCGATGAAAATATCGCCATCGGTACAGACCCAAAGCGCGCCATTTTAGATTCTGATCGTGTAGAGATGTTTTTAGCGAAAGATAAGCAGCTAACGACTTATTACACGATGGAGATAGATCCGAAAGCGAGGGTTTTCAGTGCTAAGGCATCTTATGATTCAGAGAATAAAAAAATTGGTCAATTAGATAGCACTTGGAGATGGCCTGGATTAGAAACTCAAGCAACAATCGTTGACGGTGGTTATATCGTTGAAACCAAGATTCCAGTCTCAACATTGACATCACTGGAGCTTTGGCAAGATGAGCAACAAACCGAATTAAATTGTGCATTGATGCGCGCTGAATTCACGCAACAAGCAGATGGCAAATTGGATATGGGCTGGATGACTTGGATAGATCCAAATACGCCAAAGCCAAACTTCCATAACCCATATACATTCGGACTGTGTAAGTTAGTTAAATAAAACAGTTCATAAAACGGCTTATTTATAGACATATAAAACAAATTAATTGAGAACTAAAATGAAAATCGCTCTAACTATGGAAAACAGCCAAGCGGCTAAAATGAAATTATCCTAAAAGAACTTCAATATGTTGCTGCACAAAGCGGCGATGAAGTATTTAATGTTGGCATGTGTGATGCAGACGATCATCACCTCACTTATATTCACCTAGGCATTCAAGCTTCAATTCTTCTTGCTGCAAAAGCGGTTGATTTTGTATTCACAGGTTGTGGTACGGGCCAGGGTGCTTTAATGGCATGTAATGCGCATTCAAATGTTGTGTGTGGTTATGCTTTAGAGCCTTCTGACGCATTTCTATTTACGCAAATTAATAACGGAAACGCATTGTCATTGGCGTATGCGAAGAACTTCGGATGGGCTGCTGAGCTAAACGTTCGTGGAATCTTTGAAAAAGTGATGATGTCTGGCTGTGAGCGTGGTCAAGGTTATCCAGTTGAACGTGCGGTACCGCAACAGCAAAATGCAGCAATTCTAAACGATGTGAAACGTGCGGTTGCGAAAGATTACCTTGAAGGTTTAAAAGCGATGGACGTTGAGCTAGTTAAAACTGCTTGCCTTGGTGAACGCTTCCAAAAATGTCTATTTGAAAACAGCCAAGTTGATGAAATCTCAGATTTCGTGCGCGAAATTCTGAACTAATCAGTTGCGTTAACTTATAGAGAAAAGACCAATCAATTTGATTGGTCTTTGTGTTTTTGTTCGGTGGAATTATACCTATATACACCGTTTGGAGGTGGAATGACGAAGATTATTCAGGCTTCTGAGCGCCCACATATTCCATGTGAGCACCCAGATTTCAAGCAGTACGTTGAGCTATTTAAACAAAACCTCATTCGAGAAAAAATGAAGCGACGAGATTTTGTTGAGCGTGATGATCAAATTAAAGCGTTTTTTTGTGAGCCACATGAGCTGAAAGAGCAGTGCGAGGCGATGGTCTCTTATGTCGCTGAGGCTTTTCAACATTACGCTGTTTGGGATTACACTCATGCGTATTATCCTGGGGTATCTAGTCAACAAAATGCACGGCTAGATGCAATGGAAGGATGCAGTCGAGTTATGCCGACGTTAGCGTCATGGTTACATGCAAACCAAGAGACAAACAAAAAACTTTATTCGCTTAATTGTGAAGTCTTAGACATCGCTGAATGGATTAAATCAGCGTTTATAGCGGGAACTGATCCGCAGCACTCCGGCTATTGGGGAAAGGTAGAAGATTACGATCAACGTATCTGTGAAAGTGCGGATCTGGCTTTAACGTTATGGCTAAGTAAAGCGCAAGTTTGGGACACGTTATGCCCAAAACAAAGGCAGCCGATTATCAATTGGTTCCAGCAAATTAATCATGTTAAGACCGTAGATAACAATTGGCATTTGTTTCCTCTAACGGTGCAAGTGGTGATGAAAGCGCTTACCGGCGTCGATGAAATTCAATACGAACGTTACATTCGGACGAAAGAATTTTATGTTGGAGATGGATGGTTTAGAGATGGCGCAAAAGGTAATTACGACTATTACAATGCATGGGGCTTTCACTATTCCCTATATTGGATAGATCAGATATCACCTGATTTTGATCCTCAATTTATTCGCCACGGACTGCGAACGTTTAGCGATAAGTTCCGGTATTTTTTTACTCCCCATGGTTTTCCGCTCTTCGGACGTAGCGCTTCATATCGGCTGTCAGCGACAGCGCCGCTATTAGCGACATTGGATATATGTCATCCGAGTCAAATGAAAGAGTATGCAGGCCAATTTAAGCGAGCGCTCAAGACAAATTTGGCGTTCTTTATTAATCACGGAGCACTAAAAAAAGGGCGTCCGACCCAAGGGCTTTTTTCTGATGACTCACGTTTAACTGACAACTATAGTGGCCCCGCAAGTAGCTTTTGGTCGTTACGAGCTTTAAATATCGCTATTTATAGTGGAGATAGAACAGGGTTATGGGAAGCAGATGAGCAACCATTAGAGATTGAAAAGGACAGTTTTATGTTCTCGCTCAATGCGCCCAATATGTTGGTGATCGGAATTCAAGAGACTCAAGAAGTGACGGTGATTTTCAAGGAAGAGTACACCACAATGCAGTCACCGTTATCAAGACGGTTAGAATCGCAAAACAAATACAAGAAGCTTTTAGAGCGAATGACAGGCCGGGCTGAGCGACCAAAAAACAATTTGTTGCGTAAAGGTGTGACAAGCTATAGCTCAAAGCTGTTTCACTTTTTCTAGGGTTATGTAACGGAAGTGCACCGTTAGTCAAAGAATATCGGTGCACTTTTGTCATCGTTATTTTGCTACTCGCTGGTAACCAAGTTGCATTGAGACTTTATTTGCTGCGGTTTGCAGAAGTTCAACGTAATAAGAAAGGCGATCTTCATCAAAACGAATGGTTGGGAAAGATATTGATAGCCCTGCGATAACATGCCCAAAGCGATCGTAGATAGGTGCGGCAATGCAACGAAGTCCGGGTTCTTGTTCTTCATTGTCCTGTGCGAAATTTTGCTCACGCACCATTGTGAGTTCAACAAGCAATTGATCGACACTATTTAGTGTTTTTTTAGTGTGCTTTATGAAAGTAACATCAGCTAATGTTTGGCGGACAAAGGATTCATCACGTTCAGCTAAAAGTACTTTGCCAATGGCAGTACTGTACAGAGGATTACGGCGGCCAATTCGTGACTGCATACTTAAGTTGTAACCCGAATCAATTTTGTGAATGTAGATAATGCCATCTTCATCTAACGCACCAAGATGAAGCGCTTCATTTGTTAGTTCAGAAATAACGCGCATTTCTTTGTCAGCTAATGCGATGAGATCCACATACTCTAATGATTTAGCGCCAAGCTCGAATAGTTTGAGTGTTAAGCCGTACTTATCCGCTTCCTCTTCTTGAGAAACATAGCCCAGAGTCTTCATCGTTTGTAAAAAACGATAGGTCGTCGCTTTTGACATCATCAAACGTTGTGAAAGCTCTGAGACACCAATGTCTTTTTGCTCACCAAGAGCTTGAAGAATACTGAATACCTTCATTACCGAAGAGACGGCTTCTGGCTGAGTGGCTTTTTCCATTGTAAACCTTGTGTATGTTGGACAGGCTGAATTGGCCTCATTATACATTGCGCACATAGCGCTGCTAGTCATTTAAGTTGCAATCAAAGAAATTTGAAACGACGTTTCGTTTATTTTGGTTGTTTTTGTGATCTTTACAGTTATTTTTGAAACGATGTTTTAAAATAACTGTACGGCTTTTCATGTTGTTGTTATTTTGCCTACACAGAGTGAAATGTGTGCTGAAATTTCTCAGCACCTGATGCAGTTTTTAAGGAATAGACATGATTCTTAATTCGTTCAATCTTCAAGGTAAAGTAGCGATCGTAACTGGTTGCGACACAGGGTTAGGTCAAGGTATGGCGCTGGGTTTAGCCAATGCTGGTTGTGATATTGTTGGCGTAAATATTGTTGAGCCAACGGAAACAATCGCACTTATCGAGCAGACAGGACGTAAGTTCGTAGATGTTCGTGCTAACTTGATGAAGCTTGATGATATCCCTGCAATTGTTGATCGAGCGGTAACTGAGTTTGGTCGTATCGATATTCTTGTGAACAACGCAGGCATCATTCGCCGTAACGATGCGATTGATTTCTCAGAGCAAGATTGGGACGACGTCATGAACATCAACGTTAAGTCAGTGTTCTTCCTGTCTCAAGCTGTGGCAAAACAATTTATTGCTCAAGGTCAGGGCGGTAAGATCATTAACATCGCATCAATGCTATCGTTCCAAGGTGGTATTCGTGTTCCTTCATACACAACGTCAAAGAGTGGCGTAATGGGCGTAACGCGCCTAATGGCGAACGAGTGGGCTAAGCACAACATTAATGTCAATGCGATTGCTCCGGGTTACATGGCAACCAATAACACGGCAGCGCTGCGTGCTGATGAATCTCGTAATAAAGAAATTCTTGATCGTATTCCTGCTGGTCGTTGGGGTGAGCCTTCTGATTTGGCTGGTCCATGTGTTTTCCTCGCATCAAACGCCTCTGATTACATTAATGGCTACACCATTGCAGTTGATGGCGGCTGGTTGTCTCGCTAATCACTAATATTTTGTTTGGTTCGATTGGCGATTTGAGAACGAGCGTCGATCGAACTCAACACTTTATCGGGAAATAAGTTCAAGCTAGCCTCCGCGCTAGCTTTTTTCTTAATCGATGATCTCGGCTTCAAGAGTGCCTTCGTTTGTTATTAGCCGATGATTTCAAAGAAAATACGAAAAGAATTAGTAGGTGTTTTATGAATCAAATTCAACGCATCGCCATTATTGGTGAATGCATGGTCGAACTGCGGAAAAATCAAGGCCAATTGGAGCAAGGTTTTGGTGGCGATACTCTTAATACAGCCGTGTATCTATCTCGCTTGACCCACCATCAAGGCGTCACCACGTCATATGTTACTGGGCTCGGCCAAGACCCATTTAGTAAAGACATGCTGGACTTATGGAAAACGGAGTCACTCAATACTGAGATGGTGTTTATCTCGAGCCAGAAATTACCGGGGATTTATGCAATTGAAACAACGCCCCAAGGAGAGCGCAGCTTTTTCTATTGGCGTAATGATTCTGCGGCAAAATATTGGTTACAAGATCATGCACAATCTCAGATTGCTGACGCATTGTGTCAACACCAAATGATTTACTTAAGCGGGATTAGCCTAGCAATCTTGCCGTCTGATTGTAGAGAAGTGTTATTTCAATTGCTGCATCACTGTAAGCAACAAGGTCTTATGATTGCTTTCGATAATAACTACCGCCCAGGGTTATGGTCTAGCAAGGAAGAAGCGCAACAAGCATATCAGCAAATGTTGTCACTAACTGATATCGCATTTTTGACCTTTGATGATGAGCAAGCGTTATACGGGGATGTTGATGAGCAGCAAGCCATAGACCGAACTCAATCTCTAGGCGTGCACGAAATCGTGATTAAACGTGGTGGTGAACCTTGTTTAGTGGTGACAAAGCAGGGGATTGAAGAAATTGCACCTGAACCGGTAAATCAAGTCATCGATACGACCGCCGCAGGTGACTCTTTTAGCGCTGGGTATTTAGCGAAACGTATTCTCGGGGGCACGGAGCTGCAGTCTGCTATGTCGGGACACTCACTAGCTGGAACCGTGATTCAACATCGTGGAGCATTGATTGCTCCAGAATTGATGCCAACAATTTGATAAGGGAAAAATGATGACAATTGATCAACAACTAGAACAGATAAAAGTAGTGCCTGTGATTGCTATTAAAGATGCTTCTAAAGCGGCGAAATTGGCGCAAGTACTCAGTGATAATGGCTTACCTTGTGCTGAAGTAACGTTTCGTACAGAGCAGGCTGCGCAAGCAATCAAAAATATGCGCGAGGCTTATCCGGAAATGCTGATTGGTGCAGGGACAGTATTAAATAGTGCACAAGTCGACCAAGCGATTGAAGCTGGGGTAGATTTTATTGTGAGCCCTGGTTTTAATCCAACGACTGTCAAATATTGTCAGCAACGTGGTGTTACGATTGTGCCGGGTGTGAATAGCCCAAGTTTAGTTGAACAAGCAATGGCGATGGGGCTGACTACATTGAAATTTTTTCCTGCTGAACCTTCGGGTGGCACAGCAATGTTAAAAGCTTTGTCAGCGGTTTACCCAGTTAAATTCATGCCGACAGGAGGCGTTAGTCCAACTAACGTAAAAGAGTATTTGTCTATTCCTTCAGTGCTTGCTTGCGGCGGTACTTGGATGGTGCCAAATGACTTGATTGAAAATGAACAATGGGAAGAATTGAGTGCGCTTGTTGCGGATGTGAAACAGCTGCTGCTTTAATACAGCATTCTCTCTTTTCGAAAGGCGATGTACTCATCGCCTTTTGTTTTTTTAAGGTAAAGCGATTTGCGCTAAATGTGTGACTTTGATTGTTATTTTTAATACTTGAGTTACAATGTGCGCTTGTTCGCCGGACGGGGCATCCGTATTTGTCTACTAAAGCGAATAAATCAAACCAATTTTTATAATTGTTTCATGTGTTTGAGACGATTAAACCAGCAAGTGTTGCTTGGTGTGCAACACCACTGTAAGGATAAAAAATGCCTATTATTACACTTCCTGACGGCAGTCAGCGTCAATTTGACAACCCAGTATCTACTCTTGAAGTGGCACAATCTATCGGCCCAGGTCTTGCGAAAGCAACCATCGCTGGTCGTGTAAATGGTCAACGTGTTGATGCATGCGATCTTATCGAAGAAGATGCAAGCCTTGAAATCATCACGGTTAAAGATGAAGTTGACGGTCTAGAAATCGTTCGTCACTCATGTGCTCACCTTCTTGGTCATGCGCTTAAGCAGCTTTACCCGCATGCTAAAATGGCGATCGGTCCAACGATCGACAACGGCTTCTACTACGACGTTGATCTAGAAGAGTCGCTAACGCAAGAAGATCTAGACAAGATCGAAAAGCGTATGAACGAGCTTGCAAAGACCAAGTACGAAGTTGTTAAAAAGAAAGTAAGCTGGCAGGAAGCGCGCGACACATTTGAAGCGCGTGGCGAATCTTACAAGATGGAAATCTTGGATGAGAACGTATCTCGCGACGATCGTCCAGGTCTATACCATCACGAAGAATACATCGACATGTGTCGTGGTCCACACGTACCTCACATGGGCTTCTGCCAACACTTCACACTATTGAATGTTGCAGGTGCTTACTGGCGCGGTAACAGCGACAACAAGATGCTACAACGTATCTACGGTACGGCTTTCCACGATAAGAAAGCACTAAAAGCGCACCTTACTCGCCTAGAAGAAGCGGCTAAGCGTGACCACCGTAAAATCGGTAAGCAACTAGACCTATTCCACATGCAACAAGAAGCACCAGGCATGGTGTTCTGGCATCACAATGGTTGGTCTATCTTCCGTGATCTAGAAGTATTTGTACGCGACAAGCTAAACGAATACGGTTACCAAGAAGTAAAAGGCCCACTAATGATGGACCGTGTACTATGGGAACGCTCTGGTCACTGGGACAAATACGCTGATGCGATGTTCACGACTTCTTCTGAGAACCGTGAATACGCGATCAAACCAATGAACTGTCCAGGTCACGTTCAAATCTTTAACCAAGGTTTGAAATCATACCGTGATCTACCGCTACGTATGGCTGAGTTTGGCTCATGTCACCGTAACGAACCGTCAGGCGCACTACACGGCATCATGCGTGTACGTGGCTTTACTCAGGATGACGCTCACATCTTCTGTACTGAGAGCCAAATCCAAGAGGAAGTGACCAGCTGCATTAAGATGGTTTACGATACGTACCAAACCTTTGGTTTCGACAACATCGTAGTGAAACTGTCTACTCGCCCTGAAAAGCGTGTAGGTTCAGATGAAATCTGGGATCAATCTGAAGAAGCATTGAAACAGTCTCTAGAATCAATGGAAATTCCATACGAGATTCAAGAAGGCGAGGGTGCATTCTACGGTCCTAAGATCGAATTCACGCTATACGACTGTCTAGACCGTGCATGGCAATGTGGTACCGTTCAGCTAGACTTCAACCTACCAGGTCGCCTAGGCGCAACTTACGTAGGTGAAAATAACGAGCGTCTAGTACCGGTGATGATTCACCGTGCTATCCTAGGCTCTCTAGAGCGTTTCATCGGTATTCTTATCGAAGATTACGCAGGTTTCTTCCCAACATGGTTGGCGCCAGAACAAGCAGTAGTGATGAACATTACTGACAAACAGGCTGACTATGCTCAAGAAGTAGCCCAAAAATTACAAAAATGTGGAATTAGAGCTAAAGCGGACTTGAGAAATGAGAAGATTGGCTTTAAAATCCGCGAACACACATTAAAGCGCGTACCGTATATGCTAGTTTGTGGCGACCAAGAGATGGAAGCAGGCGAAATCGCAGTACGTACACGTAAAGGTAAGGATCTCGGTAAGTTTAAAGTGGATGACTTTGTAGCATACATCCAAGACGAGATCGCGAGCCGTAAGCTCAATCTGGAGGAATAAGCTATTAAAGGCGGAAGACGCGGCCAACAGCCGGTAAAAACAAACCCGCACCGTTTGAACGGTGAAATTCGTGGCGTTCGTGAAGTTCGTTTAACTGGCGCTGACGGTGAATCAGTTGGTGTTGTATCGATTCAAGAAGCGATCGCAGCTGCTGAAGAAGCAGGCATGGATCTGGTTGAGATCAGTCCTAACGCTGAGCCACCTGTCTGTCGAGTGATGGACTACGGCAAATTCCTCTTTGAAAAGAGCAAGTCTGCTAAAGAGCAGAAGAAAAAGCAAAAGCAGGTTCAGATTAAGGAAGTTAAATTCCGTCCTGGAACTGATATTGGAGACTATCAGGTAAAACTACGCAACCTGACTGGTTTCCTAGAAGACGGCAACAAAGTGAAAGTAACTATTCGCTTCCGTGGCCGTGAGATGGCTCACCAAGAAATCGGTGTTGACGTTCTTAATCGTCTGAAAGCCGACACAGAAGAATTTGCTGTTGTCGAGTCTTTCCCTAAGAAGATTGAAGGTCGCCAGATGATCATGGTGCTAGCCCCTAAGAAGAAGTAATTAACGGCTTTTACAAGTAAGAAAACCCAGCCGTTGTCCTGAAAAGGTCTGGCGGTTGGGTTTTGTTCGCCCTAATTACTATTGTTATAAACAACTCAACAATGCGGAGTTATTCATCATGCCTAAGATGAAAACCAACAAAGGTGCTGCTAAGCGTTTCAAGAAAACTGCTGGTGGTATTAAGTACAAGCACGCTACAAAACGTCACATCCTGACTAAGCGTACTACTAAGAACAAGCGTCAACTACGTCCAAATGCAATCCTTCCACGTTGTGAGTTGGCTGCAGTTGCTCGTATGATGCCATACGCTTAATTCTTTTTAGTTATCAATCGTTTAGTTTAGGAGAAGCATAATGCCTCGCGTAAAACGTGGTGTACAAGCTCGTGCACGTCATAAGAAAGTTCTAAAACAAGCTAAAGGTTACTACGGTGCACGTTCACGTGTTTACCGCGTAGCTTTCCAAGCAGTTACTAAAGCTGGTCAATACGCTTACCGTGACCGTCGCGCTAAGAAACGTCAATTCCGTCAACTATGGATTGCACGTATCAACGCAGCATCTCGTCAAAATGGTCTATCTTACAGCCGTTTCATCAACGGTCTTAAGAAAGCATCTATCGAGATCGACCGTAAGATCCTAGCGGACATCGCAGTATTCGACAAAGCAGCATTTGCTGTACTAGTTGAAAAAGCGAAAGCTGCTCTTTAATTAGCAGTTTAGGTTTAAGGAAAGGAGAGCTTCGGCTCTCCTTTTTTCTTGCCTGTTATACTCAAATATCTTGTATTCCGCGTGTATAGGGTATTTAGGTATAATCTAGGTCATATCAATTAATGTAAGGAAGCTGAGTCAATGGACCATCAGCCAAACAACCCACTGCATGGGTTATCGTTAGAGAAGATTTTAACTCGCTTAGTTGAACACTACGGCTGGGCAGAGTTACATGATGAAATTCGAGTAAACTGCTTTCAAAAAGACCCTTCAATCAAGTCTTCACTTAAGTTCTTACGCAAAACCCAATGGGCACGTGACAAAGTAGAAGCGCTTTACATCCAAACATTTTGCTAATCAGTCACGCCTCTCATATTCCCTTGGGGTCAATATTTGTTCGATTTGATCCCAATCCGCTAAAATCCTACTTGATCCTCAGATACGATCTCCTTGAGTATAAATTCTGTATGACACCAAGGAATTTATATGCAGATCGAAACCGATAGACTCAGATTAGTCGCAATTTCAGAGCACGATTGGCCACTGTTTTATCAGATTCATACAGACCCTGAAGTGATTGAATTCTGTTTTGATGCGCCAACACTCAGTGAAATTCAGCAAAAGTTTCAGGCTCGATTAACACCGTGGCAGCCAAACTCAACGCATTGGCTATGTTTAGTCGTATTGAATAAACAGAATGATGAGCCTTTAGGTATTACGGGTTTTCGGATGGTTAATGGTGTGGCTGAGGTCGGCTATTTATTTCTAGCTCAGCATCATGGCAAGCAATATGCGACTGAATCATTGGCAGCGCTGTTACGGTGGGCAAGTGATAATACTAAAATTGTGCAGTTCAATGCGACGGTGACCGAAGGTAACATCGCTTCAGAACGTGTACTGGTAAAATGCGGCTTTAAGCTCATCAATATCATGCCACGAGCCCACAGCATTCAGGGTGAGTGGTATTCTGATCTGATTTATCAATTCCAGTAAATTCGTGGCTTATTAATCCTGATAATCGAAAAGATTTTCTTTCAAAAGACACTATTGATAGTTTAAATAACGGAAAGAATTACTTTTATCTTAGTCGTATGCTTCTATCCGATATCTATGATGTATTTACCAGCGATGGTGCTCAAGGCAACCCTTGCGGTGTGGTGTTTTTAGAATGTAACTTACCTGATTCTGAACTGCTCGAAATCACTCGAGCTATGAATCAGCCAGTAACGTCATTTTTGTTACCATCCGATAAAGGGTATCAATTACGTTGGTTTGCTTTAAGCGGTGAGATTAACTTGTGTGGCCACGGAAGTTTGGGGGCAGGGGCTGCTTTGCTTGCTGATACTCAAGACGAGGAAGTTCGCTTAACCACTCGTTATGGTGAAGTGACAGTGTGTAAACAAGATACTTACTATCAAATCTCTCTACCTACTTGGGAGACTCATACACCGGTTGATCTGGATAGTATTCAAGTGTTAGTTGCATCCGCCAAAGAGGTATTTTCTACCCGAGATTTAGTGGTTGTCATGCATAGCATCGAAGAGGTTGAAAGTTATCAGCCGAATTTTGAGCTAATTAAACAATTCGATAGCTACCATGCTCTGATCATCACTGCACAAAACGGTAATGATGGCTATGTGCTACGTTACTTTGCTCCAAGCATTGGCATTGATGAAGATATTGCAACAGGTTCCGCACAATGCTCCCTGACACCTTATTGGTTATCTAAGCTTGAGGCATCCCGTTTGAAGGTCAGTCAACTATCATCTGCCGGTGGCTATTTTGAAGTTGAGCAACCTTCTGCAGGCGTAGTAACAATTTCAGCCCAAGTCAAAAAGCGTTGATATGACGGATTAGCGGCTTACTTGATAAGTTGCAATAAAACCTTTTGCTGCTTGTGTGACTACTTTCGCGACGTCTTCGTTGGATGGCGGCGCTTGATGACCAAGTAATTGTGGCCAAAACACTAACGCTTTAATCCCACCGACATATTGGTTTACCGCCATAGTAATATCTTCTACGGCTAAACAATTAGCTTCAATGCCAGCCTGAACCCATTGATGTAGACCATAGCAATCTTCGATCCCATCGAATTTACTCATCAGTACGCTCGACGCTTTAGGGCAGCGAATACACTCGACCATTACCATTCGAGCTATCACTTGAAAGTCAGGGGAGTTTAGATAGCAAAGCTGTTTGAGTGTTAGCTCAGCGAGTTGTTGTTCGATGGCAACCGATGGTTCAAATTGACTGGCAGCATGATCATCGAAGCGGCAGATCAGTTTATCGACGATCACCTCAAACAGCGCGTCTTTATTTGGGTAGTACTTATATAAGGTACGTTTTGATACACCGGCTTGTTTTGAGATACCTTCCATACTTGCTTGCTCAAAGCCTTTTTGAGAAAAAACTTCAATCGCAGATTTGATGATATCTTCTTGTTTTATATCGCTTACTTTAGCCATAAGGTCACTTTGTAATGAAAAAAGGTAAACGGTTGTGTTTACTTTTAAATATTGAACACCTAAAGTATACACGATCGTTTACTTTTTGGGATAACCAATAGGTCAAAATTATGCGCAAGTTAAATCAATCGCTGCTTTCGTCACTTAGTGAAAAATTTATGGCTGGGCTAAAACAACGAAAACTGCGCAGGGAGGCTATTGTCGCGAGTGAACAGTTGCGTCAGCAACGGATAGAACACTCTCCTCAATTTGCGAATGGCAGAGTAATTAATCGTCTTCCTAAAGTGGCGAGTAATGAAAGCATGTCGCAAGTAATGAAAACGTTCTTTTTTAGGCGTTCGGCACTAAAACCGAGTCATGCTTTACCTTATCTGCCTATTGATGTGGCACGTTTTGAAGACTCAACAAACGCCCCTCGTGTCACTTGGCTTGGGCATTCAAGTTTATTCATTGAGTTAGACCAAACTAAAATCTTACTGGATCCAGTGTTTGACTATGCCTCGCCATGGTTTGCTAAGCGTTTATTTTCTCGTAACGTGTCCGCCCCAATTGCACGCAAAGCGTTACCGAAGCCGGATGTTATCGTTATTTCTCATGATCATTATGACCACCTCGAACAGGCAACTGTAGAGTTCTATGCGCAGCAAGAGGTCACATTTGTTGTGCCATTAGCTGTTGGCCGTCATTTAGAAAAGTGGGGTGTGAAGCCGAACAACATCATTGAGCTTGACTGGTGGCAATCAACAACTATCAACACGGTCGAATTAACGGCAGCGCCAGCGAATCACAATTCAGGTCGCACTGGGTTCGATAGTAATTCAACTCTTTGGGCATCATGGGCGATCAAAGGGGTCACAGGTTCACTTTTTTATAGTGGTGACACAGCTTACGATGCTCATTTTAAACAGATCGGTGAGCAATTAGGGCCGTTTGATTTAGCTTTTATTGAAGTGGCCGCAAATGTCAAACAAGGCAAGGGTTATCCGGTTGAAAATTGGGGCCATATGCAAGCTAGACATACTGCACAAGCTTTTCTCGATCTAAATGCCAAACGCTTGATGCCGGTACATTGGTCTACATATGAATTGTTCGCCCATCGTTGGGATGAGCCAATGCAGGACTTGTTGGCAGAAGCTGCCCAATTCAATATTGCGTTGGTGACACCAATGGTTGGGGAAAGCATTGAGCTAAACGACAGTATTGATACAAAATATTGGTGGCTAAAGAGACCAGAAATGGCGGGCAGTCGTTTAGATTATCAAATGAACTAAACAAAGGCCTTCGAATACGAAGGCCTTTGTTTATCAGTAAATTATGGCTGAACAGGAATTGGTGCTAACTCTCCAGCATGAATTGGATCGATTTTTAGCGTTTGGGTTGGGAAGGCGATATCTGCGCCATTTGCGGCCACGATGTCCATAATCTTTAGCAGAACATCCTGCTTCACTTCTTGATAGCGAATCCAGTTAATGGTTTTGGTAAAGGTATACACCATAATATTGAGTGAGGATGCGCCAAAGCCATTAAGATTTACAATTAAGGTTTGATTGGCGTCGATGTCTGGGTGGTGCTCCAACATCTGTTTAATCTGTGCAGTGATCGTTTCAACTTTGCTGCCATCATCATATCGAAGTCCGACAGTTTCGTAGATACGGCGATTAAGCATACGAGAAGGGTTTTCGACCACAATACTACTGAATACGGAATTTGGCACATATAGAGGGCGTTTATCGAACGTACGAATAATCGTCATACGCCAGCCAATTCGTTCGACAGTGCCCTCAATTTGACGATCTGGAGAACGGACCCAATCTCCAACTTTAAATGGGCGGTCGAAATAGATCATCATGCCACCGAAAAAGTTTGATAGCAGGTCTTTTGCGGCTAAACCGACAATCAAGCCACCGACACCACCAAAAGTTAGCAGACCTGATAAGCTAAGCCCTAGGGTTTGCATGACCGTCAAAGCACCGATAGTTAAGAAGAATAATCTGGCGACTTTGGCAACGGCTTGAACCGTGGTTTCATCTCGCTTTTTCTGAGCAAGAACGTATTCTTCGACTTTATTGACCAAACGCATCAAGAACCAAATGAAAATGACGATTACCAAAATTAGCTTTACGGTACTCAACCAATCTAGCTGAATAAAGTTTTGCTTTTGCAACACTAATCCCAGAGAAATCGTCGCAGGCCAACACCAAATCAAAGTACTAATTGGCGTTTTTAGAGCT
Source organism: Vibrio taketomensis (assembly GCF_009938165.1). NCBI lineage: Bacteria > Pseudomonadati > Pseudomonadota > Gammaproteobacteria > Vibrionales > Vibrionaceae > Vibrio > Vibrio taketomensis. Next base: position 1,031,465 of record NZ_AP019650.1, on the reverse strand, counting down.
TGTAAGGTGAGGTCATCCCAATGAATGCTCGTGCGTTGTACTAACACTTCTAAACGGCTGTATATCAGACGCCAAGTTAACCAGGAAATTAAACTGATTGCGGTCAGCAGTACAATATTCGTGTCGAGTTGTTGAGACAAAGACTCCCAAGAAGTTGGAAGTAATGACTTAAATTCATTCATTGTTAGAGTTCTAATAGTTTATCTTGGGGGGAGATAGTGCATTGAAATCACTGAGATGTGAAGAATCAGTTTGAAAACATGGGTTATTTTGCAAGAAATGTGTCTATTCTTCGGTGAAATGTTCAGCTAACGCAGCACGTCTGCGTTTTGCTATGCCGCCATCTTCTTTATCGATAAGATGCTCGTAACCTTTTTTCACAAAGCGCTGAGTCGGGCTATTGGGTTGAATACGCCGTAGTTGTGGTATTTTATTCGACTGGGAGAGTTGATAGATATAAACCCCTGAACCGGTAGTGACATGAATTTTCTTGCCATCAAAGTCAAATTGCGTCGAGATCATTCGTTGATTTCGATAAACACCATGCTCGGTGAATTTAATGGACGCACTATTGTAGGAGGGGGTACCTGTCTCAAGCCATGTGCCATAAACATGCTTGGGGTTGACAGAGTCTTGGTAGTTTAGATGAGCGATAACACTGATTGCTCCGATACATAAGCACAAGACAATAAGCATCGCGCCTTTAGTCATTAAAGGCATCAACGCAGAAATGTTCCCTGCCTTTTGCTTGGAGTAGTACCACGACATTGCTATCCGCCCTGCTATTGATGCAACAGTGTGAAATTTTATCTCACGTGTAACAGATTGTAGAACATTGTGTAGTAACGCAATATCTATGTTTGAAACTTTGATGTTCAGCTCAAACATCTAACATCAGTACAGATGTTTGATCACCAAACTGTGAATATTGATCTTAGCTTTTACTCTCGCAGCGAGAAGATATAACCCAGCAATTTTGCGATGAAGGAAAATGGCATCGATGGGCGGTGTATGCCAGTAGTTTTCTTGGAAGCTCAAAGCACTACCGCGCTGACGAATTTTGTTCGCTAGGTCTGACACGCCAAAATCGTAAGTTTGGTCAATGCCCATGGGCTCGCACGCTAGTGTGACTAAATCAATAATGGCGAGCTTTTGTTTCTCCACAATTGTTTGACTGAAAAACCCAATCTGGCGCAGAGCTTGCTCAATACCTTGTGTATCGTTTTCAATGGCAGCGCGAAATGCTAAGCGGTAACCCTCACTAATGGTATCGCTATACACGCGAGTTGCACCAAAATCGAGTAGAACGATTTTCTCTTGCTGGTGGTTATAGAGGTAATTAGCAAAGTTTGGGTCTGTTTGTACCAGTTTAAACTCAAATAACTCAGCGAAAAACAGCTCGAACAGTCGATGCATCACGTTATCGCGCAGGTGTTGGGGGGCATTAGCTAGTGACTCAATCTTGTCTCCTTCGACAAAATCCATAGTAAGCACCGTTTCACTCGTCATCGCCGGAAATACCCTTGGTACGATAAAGTGTGAGTTAGTGGCTAAATACTGTTTATATTGGTTGAGATACTGGCTTTCGAGTTGGTAGTTGGCTTCTGCGTGTAACTGCAACTTAGCTTGTTCAAGAAGTGCAGTAAAGTCGATGTCTTTTGGAATAACACCGACTAAGTTAAGCAGCGTAGCGACATTATCAATATCGCTATCAATGCTGTTGCGAATACCAGGGTACTGCACTTTAACTGCAACTTGGTCGCCATCGTCAGTATAGGCTTTATGCACTTGGCCTATGGAAGCGCTCGCAACTGGCTTGAAGTTAAACGACAGAAAGTGACGTTTCCAGTCAGTTCCTAATCCTTCTACTAGCGATTTATCAAGCTGCTTTGCCAGCATAGGGTTGGCATCGGAACGTAAGCGCGCCAGTACCTCTGCTAATTCAGGTGAGAGGAGATCACCACTGTCCATGGATAGCATCTGACCGACTTTCATTGCCGCGCCTCGCAAATGTGCGAGTTGATCAGCAACTCTGGATAGATTTGCGGGTGTGAGAAGCAGGTCTTTTGCGTGTGGACGATTCCCCGCTAACCATTGTTTTGTTCCCTCTGCGACTACGTTTCCACCGATGCGAGTGGCAAGTGAGGCAAACTGGCCGATTCTGGCTAGGCGATGTGAGGGAATTTTTGATTCTTTGTCTACCATCAGTTTTCACTCATATTTAGCATATTGGTTGCAATACCCTAAGTTAATACTTGTTGCTGCACTACTTTTGATATAAAATGCCTTGCTCGTTTCATACGTGAAGCGGATAATAATTGTTCAAAAATGTTTATTAAACAAGGAATAAAATGAAACACAATGTCTACTTTGAGGAAGTGTCCAATCATTAGCGTTTACTCAACTAAGCGATGAATCAAGCGTTGGTGTTATGTCACCAGGTGAATACACTTTCGGTACCGCAGCTCCAGAAAAAATGACAGTAGTAAAAGGTGCTCTAACGATCAAACGCGAAGGCGAACTGGATTGGAGCACTTACCGTGACGGTGAATCATTTAACGTTGCTGGCGACTCATCATTTGAGTTAAAGGTAGAAATCGCAACGGCTTATTTGTGCGAGTACCTGTAAAAAAAGAGCCGCGCTTCAATGCGCGGCAATAACCAAATGTCGTTATCACAAATTAACCGCAGTTATGACAATGCAGGATGGCAGTGGATTCATCCCCTTGTGGTTAAAAACTCAGTTCAATAACCGTTATCACTTCAAAATCACCATGGGTCGGTCAAATGGTTAGCCAGTCACTAATCTGTTTAGTTTTTCTTTTCTTTATTAACTGCTGCATTTCGTTAAAAGCGAATCGTTCTTTCGAAATATCCTCCTAAATGCGTCAAATCCTGACTATACTTATATTATTAGTAACATAGAGCAAGGGAGGGGATATGGCTGTAGGCCCAAGACCAACAGACACTTCAAATCGCTATGACCCAAGCCAAGATTTTACCCAAGATCAGCTTCATCGATTTGGTAATGTTGCTAACCGTGCACACAAGCAACGTGAGCAGAAAGCGCTGGAACGGCGATATGCGCCACTGTTTCTTGAGAGTGCGAGACAAAAAGCAATGAAGCCGGTCATTGATAGTAAAACTAAAACTTCTACTCCGACCTTACGTTATGCGGTTTGGCTCTCTGTTGTGCTCATCTTTTTGTTGTGGTTGATGTACATGAGCGCCTGATGCGAGCTTAATGTTATGCACATTATGCTCTTGGGGTAACTCCTTTATTTGGCACAATAAATCCTCACGATAGTATTTAAACTGATTTTTTCCTGAATGCTTGGCCGCGTACATCGCTTTGTCGGCACAACGCGTCAGCTCATGAAGATTATCTGCATCTTGCGGATAAAGCGCTACACCAACACTAACGGTTAAACTGCTAATTCGATTATTTCCCGCATAACTATCATGGAATAAATTGCTTATTCTTTTTACGATATTATCGACATCCTTTTTGAGCGAACATCGTAAAGAAGAATTACGAATTCATCACCAGCAAATCGAGCAATTGAATAATCGTGATGGTTATTTTTCTATCGCGAGTGCGAATATTGTTTTCAGTCTCCGTGAAAATTTTGCAATACTCGGTCACCGACCTCATGACCATAGTTGTCGTTAATATCTTTAAAATCATCGATATCTAAGAAAACCAAGGCTGTCGTCGTGGAAAGGTTACTGACTTCAGCCAATTTTTTTCTTGCCCAGCTTTCAAAACTCCAGCGATTGGCGAGCCCTGTTAATTGGTCTAAGTAGGCGAGGTCTTCGATGCCTTCTTTGTAAAGAGATTGAATATAGTTGAGCAGCCTATTGTAATAATAAGATGCTGTGTTGCAGATAATGCAACTCACGAGTAAACCAAATATAAAACTGCTTTGTATGCTGGTCGGGTTTGATACTGGATTAAACAGGTTGGAAGCCAAAGCCAGTAAGCAAAAAATGGCGCTGCAAATCAAACCAATCTTGAATTCATTAATGATGATTACTGAAACTAGAAGCGGAAACATCCAAATGAGTCTTTCTGGAAACTGAGCGCTGTATAGAAGTAAGATCGCACCCTGAAACATCAATACGCCCGTTAAAGCTAAATCCGTATAATGCAGGCCTTGCTCGCGTTTTAATTGCCACAGATTGAATGTAACGACCAATGCGCATATGAGGTTGATGATCGTAAAGGTGTACTCTTTATGAACAAAATGAGCGGCACCGTAAGTAATTAATGCAACCAAAGAGAGCATTGAGCACAAATAGACGAGCTTGCACTTACGTGTAGCGCGTATATCTGCCATTTCTTCCAGATGAGTTCCGACGAAATTGCTCATGCTTTAATGTGCCTTTATGTTCATATCGCAGCAATAAGTCTAGAAGAAGAATCCGAGCATGAAGATCAGAATTGGACTAAATAGTGTGACGAGTCTCTATTATATGCATGAACATTATAGTTAATACCCACAAATAAAGACCGAGAATTTCATTAAGATGTGGATAGCGCGTTACGAAAAATAGCGAAGTTTCAACGAGGAAAATAAGCATGCCCTAATAATATTGGGCATGCTTAGTATCGATAAAATGATATTGAAAATGTAGCCAGCGTTAAGCCTTAAGCGGTTAACTCAGTTCGCTGAGACTATTTTGCTTCCAATCCATAGGGGATTTGTTTAAAGATTTCAGGTTGGTTTTGATAATTAGGCGCAGGATTTACTTTCTGCCAGTCGAGCAACATGATGGCTAATACGTTACGATGCTCACCGCTTGAAAAGTCAAAATCCCCATCAACCGATGGAATCATGCCCTTATTTGGGTCTACAGCTTTATTGATTGCTTGACGTGTTTTTTCAACGACTGGATCATCGTCAAGGCCTGCAAGTAAAAAGCTGACTCCAACTTCAGCAATGACATCTTCTTTTGCTCGCACCAAAATAGTATCGATATTTTCTCTGAAGTAGTCATAGATCCACTGATGATCGGCTTCTTTCACACCTTTTTGATAGTAATGAGAGTCGGCTAGAATGATGTGCGTCATCCCATACAGCTTATTGCCATACTGTTGTGGCGACAGCTTTTTGTCATTTGAGTCCGGGTACACTTCTCTAAAGCTATCAGTAAATGCTTGAACGACATCCTGTTCACCGAGTTGTCGCAGCCAATAAACTTGGTTGGCTAATTGTGCTGACCAAGCTCGAATCATATCTGCATCGGTCGCGTAGCGAGAAAAATCATAGTGACGAAGCACTTTGCGTAGCTTCTCGTCTTGTTGATGTTTTAAGCCATACTCATTAGTGCGAGCCATCGAACCAAGCAAATCAACGCCTAAGTAAAGGTATTCTGGATTATATTTGGTTGCGCTAAAGCGTCGCACACTACGTTCATCTTCTTTGCCTAGATAGCCAGACAAGCGCTGTTCTGAGTACAAATAGATACTTTCAGGTGTATTTACTTCTGCGGCGAAATAGTTGAGTCGACTGGCCACTCGCGCCATATCACTCCAAATGGCAGCAGCGTATTTGTCATCTAAGGTTTGGCGGTACATTCTTAACCCGTAGTGGCCTTCTTTAAAAGCTGGCAACGTAAACAAACGTTGTTCATAGGTTTGCTTGATCATGTCAGCAGAGTTTTGGTATTGCTCAGGTGTGCCCGCAACGCAGAAGCCAGAGATAGACAATCCAATTAAAAGAGAGAGAAGTTGGCGTCGCATTGATGATTCCTAGATGAAGATATTTGAGAGTCGCACCTTACCAAATTTTTTGCATATAAATGTGAGCAATAGGTCATATTTAACACAACTAACAATATTGTTTTGATTATTTTATATGCCGGAAGGTCAGGTTAATTCGCGGGTGGTGGACCTTTCTACTTTTGGGTAAGGCATGTTTCCAGTAATGTTGCATATCACCGCCCATAATAAGTAGGCTGCCATGTTTAAGTTGGTAAGCGAGCTTGTCTTGTCCGTTATTGTGTTTAAGAGCGAACTTACGTTCGGCGCCCAAACTAATTGATGCGATAACGGGGGCGTCGCCTAACTCGGGTTCGTTATCTTGATGCCATCCCATAGAATCATATCCATCTCGGTACAGGTTTATCAAAACTGAGTTGAAAAGGTGTCCTGCGGTTCGGGAGCACTGTTCACAAAGCTTTTCGATAAGATCTGGCATTGGGTTAGCCTCAAGTTTTAAGCCGGAATATTGATACGCTTTATCGCCAAACCAGACTTGCAAGCGGGGTTGTGCAACTGTTTTTCCGAATAGTGTTATGGATTCTTGTCGCCAAGGCATGGTATCCATTAGTGTTTGGTACAGAATATCGGCTTCATCCGGAGTTAAGAATTCTTCAAGGTACATCAGTTGACCATTTTGAATGTTTTGCCATTGAGTATTCTGCATAGTGATACCTCTTTGTCCCTTATCCATTATTGTACGTCGATTCGTGTTTAGAGTTTTCTTTTGCCTATTATCTTTTGATACATTGGTAATTAACGTTAATCTAAACAGCGTGAACCAAATTCAATATAACACTGGTGGATTTAAATTAGTGGCAACTAAATATGAATTGTCACAGACTGATTGATTATATACCAACGGCCCTTTAGGTTACTTGGGTATAATTGGCTAAAAACAAAATAATCATAAAAAGCGATACTAAACTATGAGTAGGATAATTTAATGTATTACATCCTAATAGTTATATTAGGTGAGTTCATTGAGATACATCCATGGTACAGAGATGATGCTTTTAGAATTTGAAGTGAAGAGAATCGTGTTCACTCTAAATGGGAGAGGTTATGGAGCTAGGAAGAGGCTGGGATCGAACATTAGTTTTACTTTTTATCCCGTTTATTTTCCTAGCATTGGTGTGTATCGAATATACCCACCTGCTGCACCACCAATATGTTGCGCGCAATGACCAAGATAATGCAAGGGAAGAATTAGCGTTAATTCGTTCAAAAATTGAATCTTTGGTGATTTCAGATATCTCTTTAGCTAAAAGTATCCCAATGATTGTTGCCAGTAATCCTCAACTGTCTCAGTCACAATGGAAAGACGTTGCGAAGAGCATCTCCGAGCGAAGCAAACACATCAGCGCAATGCTGCTTGCACCAGATAATGTGATCAAATACGTCTATCCAGTAAAGCAATTCTCAGATCTTATTGGTGTCGATTATCAACAACACTCAGAGCATTGGCCTGTTGTTAAGCATGCGATGGCGACAAAAGACGTTGTCTTAGAAGATAGTATGCCACTTCAAAAGGGAGATCCTGGTATCGTGGCCCGAATCCCGATTTTCCTTGACCCTCCTTTCTATCAGCGCTATTGGGGAGTGGCTAGCGTGGTGATCAGTTTGCAAAACTTGCTTGCCGATGCTGGCGTATCGGAGTTTGAGGAGCATTACGATATTGCTATTGCTGTGATGGAAAACGAGGAGCAAGTTGGGAATTTACTGTACGGAGAACAGAACACACAGCAAAATGCCTTTACCAATGAGGTGATCTCATTCTCCCATGGTCAATGGTTGCTTTCAGCATCAACGGAAAATGGTTATGCCAGTGATGCAGATTGGTATCAGCGCAATAGTGTTCGATTGATAGGTTATAGCGCTTTGATTCTGGTGATTTTGGCATTCTTCGCTGTTTTTCGTCTTTACCGTACTGCGAACCAGTTGTCTTTACACGATGATCTTACTGGTCTACCTAATCGTCGCTACTTTATCTTTACGCTTCAAAGGCATTTAACTATCGCAAAAAACTCAAGTGGAAAAGAGTATTTTGCATTGGTCAATATTGATTTAGATAAGTTTAAGCAAATCAATGATAAATATGGTCATGATGCAGGCGATAGAGTACTGCGAGTCGTTGGCGAACGGATTCAAAATGCGCTCAGAGCATCCGATGTGGTTGCGCGTGTCGGTGGTGATGAGTTTCTTGTGTTAGTACCACGAATGAGAGAAGAGCAGCACATTCAATCAATAGTGCGCAATATTCGCTCTGCACTTATTGAACCTCCAATTGAGTACAACCAAGTACTCATTTCAATTCGCGCGAGTTTCGGTTATGCAATATACAGCCGAGAGATGTCCTCTGTTGAAGCGATCATGAAAGCAGCAGATAGCGCAATGTATAAACAGAAATTTAATGATCTTGAAAAGTGAGTAGTTGCAAATTGCAAATGCTATATGAAGCTGTCGCGAAATCTTTTGCAAATTGCAACGGCTTTATGCATTTAGTTTTGATGCAATAATGCACTTTATTTTAAATTGTTGATTTATAAAAGATAAAAAGTTGGCACACTAACTGCAATATATAAATTGACCCTTATTAAGCCGAGGGTCACCTAGCCAACTGACGTTGTTAGTGAACTTACAATTTGTTCACATTCATATATAGCCAATCATGTCTTTGTGATTGGCTTTTTTTCTATATACCCAAGCATCTTAAGGTTACTTAGGTAGACATTAGTCATTGTTATAGCAACTTGGCTGCCTTGGGCACACTGCACCTCGTGAACAAATTACACGCGCATCCGATTCTAGCCCTCGTTCAACCCAATTGATATTGAGTATTTTTGCAATAGTAGTGAACTCGCGTTTAATGTGACTAGGTATCGCTGCACTACCACCATTCGCCACACACAATGCCTTTAGCTCTTCAGCGATAGAGCGTGAATGTCCGCCTTGAGCATCAATCGCTGGATTCAAATCGATACCAGCACATAAAACACGATTGTTACCAGCAGGATCAGTCATATTCATCGACTCACAGCAGTAAATCCTTGGTTCATCACCCACATGGAGGATAGACAATTGCGCTGAACTACCAAGTTGAGGTTGTGACAAACGACGAAATACAGCCCAGTGCTGACATGGGTCGTTTACTTTGCGCATATTGCCCCAAGGTAGCGGAATACCATTACCTCGATACACCGCTTTCAGTTTATTTTGTCCGTAAGCATCAAAATAATGCCAATGTGGGTATGGTGAAACAACGGTCATGCGGCGCATGGCAACAGAAGGGGAGACTCCGGCTTTTTTGTGCACATCAATTTCATAACCATTACGATCCAACAGTTGACGAAAGGGTACTTTCGGGCAGAGTAAGGCCCCCGCAAAGAAGCTTGATTCGAAATCTCGCCATGCTTGCAAAATGTGTTGGGAATTTAGCTCTGAGTTGCTGTTGAGATCCTGATGTTCTTCCCAAGTATTGGCATGCCCAACCGACAAAACACTCTTAAGGCCTTCTTTGCTATGCAACACGCAGTGTCCAATATACACGGCTAAGTCATATTTCAGTCGAGTGGGGTAATCTTTGAGGACTTCATTGAGGTAGATACTGCCTGGTGGTTCAAAAAACGAAGTCACTACTTGCTTGGCACTCATGCCAAGTTCGTCAACGACATCTTGGGGTGCACGTGATACCCAGCGAATAGTGAGACCCATACTACGCGCGATATCCATTAAATCCTGCACCGAAAGATTCAATCTTTTAAGTCCGACCTCTTCGGCTGCTCTCTCAAGATCGGGAAAATGGTTTTGATGACTTTCTTGATGCGCTCGAATTAACAAATGTGCGAACTGCTTTCCCGTGATACCTGTTTGGGAAAGCATTTCAGGAATGGCGATTTGCAGAATCTCTTTCGAAAAGAGAAAACTAGGCTCTAATGCCATACCGTTGATGCCACCACGTTTACCTTTATCCGGCGTGATATCTTCGTTCGTAGGTTCGTCATCGAGAAACCAATTGGGGCTTTTTTGGAATACTTCAGCAATCACCTCAAGCATATCAATGCTGGGAACTCGCTTACCTCGCTCGATCATTGAGAGGTATGAGACTGAAGGTGCGTATTCGGGGTTGACGCGAATACAGCGCGCAGAGAGATCTTCCATGGTTAAATGGTTGCGCTTTCTTAGATTTCTGATCTTAGTGCCCAAAAAATGGGACTGACGGATTAAACTTTTTGACAGCTGCATTTTGTAAAATTCACATTGTAAAATTTTTGTTGTGAAATTGTAGTAAAAAATCCGCTAATCTTCCTAGTAAGCAAGTTCACAAATTTGTTAACAAAATGAAATGCAAATTACATGGACAGCTCAAGTTGAGGAATTTTGTGCGTTAGACGCGAGGGAAAGACTATGAATATGTAAACGTTCGAAAACAAAGACATCCAAAAATTCGACCTCTTTTATTGCAAGTGCAGTCTTTGCCGTGGAAGCAATTAAAGCAGATCAAGCGCAAGAAAAGCAGATGAAAGCGAAACAACTTCTTGACCGACTATTTCCATTAGAGTCAGGTTCACATAGCGATGTAACGGAGTATGTTATCGATCTTCGCCATGTAATGGCGTATTTCAAAGACGGTACACACAGTGGCTTAAAACATCCAAAACACTTTGTGGCCTTTACTGGTGATAGAGACCACCCACACTCAATTTTGTTCCGGGATGGTAGCGGCAGTCATATGGAAGTGACTTTTGGTTGTAACAAGGGCACGGGTTGTGTTGAGTTTGTTGAAATCAAAGATATCCAAATGGAAACGTGTACGACTTTTCCGCAAGCAGAGTGCAATTCAGCCATGCGCCATTGGATTAGCCTGATTAAAGGCGATATGAATGGTAAGCCGACGGCTTGTACGGAAGACAAAGAATATACGGCAAAAAATGGTGATGATTACCGCTTAGATTTCTGCTACGAAATCTAATGGGCATATCTACGTGCTAATGAGGTACGAGTTTAACGGTAATACCTAACTACCTTGGCGTTGTTAGTCAGTACAAGAGAATCCAGCCTAGGCTGGATTTTTTACTGTTTGAATTCAACAAACGTAAAGTGTGGGTTGTCAGTGATTACTTCAAGACTTTTTAGCACCTCAGTGGGGATTGCGTGTTTTCCATTGCTGGTGTTAATGATCAAACACTCTTGTTTCTGGTTGTTGTACCCAGTATCGGCGGCTTCGCCTTCTATCGTCTCTCCATTCAAAAGAGTGAGTCGAATCGAAAAGTGATACATACACGCAATTTCTAAGTAATCGTATTGGCTACAACTGATCATATTGCCCCTTTATTTGTGTCTATAAACGGTTTTAGTTCGACCACATTGCCTTCAGGGTCTTGCACATAAATTGATCGACCGAATCCTTGCGCACCATAACGCTCGGTAAACTCACCGTATGCAACGTTATAGCTGGCTAAATGCTGGTTGAGCTCCGTTTCTTCAATAGGTGCAATTTGCAAACAAAAGTGATCCATATTGCGGCCATTTTGCGTTGGCGCTTCGCCTCCCAGGCGGCCCAGTTCACTGTCAACCGTGACGATATCAATCAGCGCAGAACCCGCTCTGAGTTGTGTTAGCCCAAGTTCTTCCAAGCGACGCTCAATCGGACAGCCAAGGATGGTTTGATAAAAATGCAGCATTGCGTTTAAATCACGGGTGCGAAGCACAATGTGGTCAAGACCCTTTATCTCAATCATTCTTGTCCCTCCATAAGTGGTTTATAACAGTTTAACTGCCAATATCAGCATTATCGAACCGATCGCGACTTCAAGAATTTTCCATGCTCGAGGATGACGAAAGAAAGGCGCGAGCAAGCGAGCACCAAAACCGAGGCTAAAGAAAAACACCAGTGAGGCGCTCATAGCGCCTAAAGCAAACAAATGCTTGTATGGTTCATATTGTGTTGAGATCGAACCCAGCAATACCACTGTGTCGAGATAAACGTGCGGGTTCAACCAAGTGAACGCAAGACATAAGCTCATGGTTCGCCAAGGGGAGGATGGAACAACACCTTGAGGAGTGAGTGCATGATTTTCTCGCCAAGCAGAATAGAAGCTACGCAAGCCATAAAAGGTCAGAAATGCAGCTCCGGCATAGCGAGCGATTTGCTCTATGCTAGGAAACTGAGTCACTAAAATCCCAAAGCCCGCCACTCCAGCACCAATTAAGATCGCATCGGAGAGTGCGCAAATTGAGCAGACTAAAAGTACATGCTGTTTTTGTATTCCTTGTTTGAGTACAAAAGCATTTTGCGCACCGATCGCGACAATTAACGACAATCCCAGCAAAAAACCAGCAAAGAATACACTCATTAGAAACGTGATCCTGGTTGTGCGAGAAAGTCGATTTCTTCCTGCGTACTGGTTCGATTGAGGATGGCGTTGCGATGTGGATAGCGGCCAAATCGGTCGATAATCGCTTTGTGTTTCAGCTCAAAGTCATAGTTGTTTTCCAGCCCCGGTTGGTTAAATAGTACGACGGCTTGTTGATGGATGAGTTCAGACTCGCTATGCATGTAAGGCATATAAAGAAACGATCTTTCTACAATTGATAGCTGTTCATCGGCACCTATTCTTACTGCTTCTTGAGCTAATGCTAAAGCGAGCGCATCTTGGCTAAACGCTTGTGGTGTATTGCGATAGACATTACGCGAAAACTGGTCGAGCACGATGATTTCAGCAAGTCGTCCCTGTGCTGTGCTTCGCCAAGAGAATAGCTCTGCCTGCGCTGCGTGCTGCAATAATGCACCAAAACGCGTTTCAATTTGCTGATCAACTTTGGGGTTAGAGACAAACCAATCTTTGCTCTCGAGCTCTTTGAACCAAAAATCCAATACCTGTTGTTGCAATATCTGATGCTGCATCACTTTTTTCCTATTTAAATTCTGTCCCGTGAAAGCCCAATATAGCCGAAATGTAAGCTTGCTGTGAACAGAGGTTGAAATCTACGTGCTGCGATCTATAATCCGCGCCTTTCGAATCTCTGGCACGTCATATGAACACTCAAAAAAAACCAGACCGCATGACAGCAATGAACAACATCATTGAACAAGTTTTAGCTGAATTGCCTTTATATGAATCTGAAACATTTGTTTGTGGTGCAAAAGGAAGCTGTATTGGTTGCCCTAAAAAATTGTTAGAGATGGTGGATAGTGAATTAACCTATTGGCAAAGTGCGATGGCGCGCGGCGTGGTTCCGCAATTTGATGAAATTCGCCGCTTTGGAAAAATGTGCAGCAGCGTGCGCAAGGGTTTAGCTCGCAATAACTTGTTGCTCCAGCCAGCCTAAATTAAGCCCCTTTATTTGTTTCTTCATCTGCTTTGCACTTGTTGTTGAGCTTTACTGCTCCGCAACAACCACTTTTGATGGGTTTGCGCGACAGCATGACACCGAGTGCCAACATAGCAATTGCAACCAGAAAAATGATGATAGTCAGTACTAGCGTCATAACCTCTCTCCATTAGCCCTATTGATACAAGCTTTGACCATTTTCGTCTGTACGACAATGGTGATTTTGTAAGCAGCAATAACTTACATCGACTCATTGGCCGTGTGTGGATGGTCTAATTAAAAAGTTAGTAATAAAATGCTCTGTTACCCGTTCTTCTTTTTGAGTAAGAGGAGAAACGGCATGGACAAAAGACTTTCTTTAATCGCATTAACCATCGGTAGTGGAGCGTTGTTTTTCTCTATTGAGGCTTATTCACAAGATCAATTTGATGATTTCACCTTTGTCGGCGCGGGAGTGGCGACGGGTGAGTCGGTCTTTTCGAACCAAGGGAACAGAGTAGGAGCAGAGCTTTATCTGTTTCACAATAGCCAATATGGCTTTATTGATGGCAGTTTAGCAAACTATTCAATTCTGCCTTGGTTTGGGATCTCAGGTAATGTCCGTCTTGCTGAAGTATCGGATGATTTTGATGACATCCCTAATGGCATCAATAACCGAGACAGCAGCGGTGAGTTAGGCGTAACGTTAGGCACTCTAGGCGCGAGGCTGACCTATCTGCACGATGTGACGAACGTTCATGATGGTTACGAAATTCAGCTTCATCTTGGCCGAGCGTTTGATACACCGATCAATCAGTTGACGGTCTCTCCGTATGTGCAAATCAACTATCGTGATGACAATCTCTCCGCGCATCTCTACAGCATTTCCGCCGATGAATCGAGTGCTTCAGGGTTGGCCCGTTTTGATGCGGGAGATACCTGGGTTTATCAAGCTGGAGTGATTGGATTGTATGATGTTAGCGAACATTTCTTGGCAATATCAAAATTCGAGCTGGAACACCATGATAGCCGTAGTCCACTAGTGCAAAATGAGATTGGCTGGAAGTTTAGTATTGGTGCAGCCTACCGTTTCTGATTCTCGTTCAGCAGTTCAACCGTGCGTTACTCATAAGAGAAAATGCAGTAACGCACAGTTTTATTTTGCTAGGCGAGAAGAGAGTGCACAGCACCGGTCAATAACAGGCAAACTGTGCCTAATACGATCACCAATATTTGCTTGATCCTTTTTTTCTTTAAGCCGGTACTCGTTGTGCTCTCTCCGGAAATGTAGAAAATGATACACGCGATGACGATGGAAAAGAAAATCGCTTTGATTGTTGTATCACCCATGCTGTTGGGTACATTGATCACTAATAAAATATAGATAAACTTGAAGATACTCAGCGCAGAGAACCAAACCAGAACGGTGACAAGGAAATCTCTAGCAAGCTTGAAAAGAGTGCTCAAAAAGTGTGATTTTGGCTTTGAATCGTCGAGCATTTAATACCTCAAAACTGACGTCGAAACTGAATGTATGACTTGCGAGAGAAGTTTACTGTGATAAGCCTTTTCAAAGCTAACAAATTATTTTTGATGTGGTTAATAATCAGTGAGTTAGATTTGTTCGAGCGCGAATAAATATCTTTCGATGATTAGCTTTTAATATTGCGGGGCAGTTTTTGTCAGTAATGAAGAGCGATATTTGCGAATGGATTATCTGGAAAGGAAAAATAAAGCCCAATGGCAAGGATTGGGCTTTTAAAAAACAGGACTAGCGCTCAAGTATTAGTAGTTTGAATTGATCAATACTGGCTCGCCGTATTTACCTGCTTGTGGCATAGGCGTATAAGTTGACTGAGCGTTACGTAGGAAGCGAATACCTTTCGCACCAACATGTTGCGCACTGGTGATATCTGCATCTGAATCGCCATAGAATACAGTGATATCAGCGGCTTTGAGTTGTTTTTCTTTCTCTAAACCACCCGCAAATACAACTGGTTGAATCTGATCTCGATATTGTTCAGGGAATAGTTCACGGATTTCAGTGGTCAATGTTTCTTTACCTTCTGGCGCCCAACGGCCTGTGACAAAGTAAACAGTGTCGCCACGTTTAAGGTGCATGTTTACCACATCGAGTGCCGCTTGTTTTGGAATAGAGTATTGGTCTAAGCCGGTGCTTGCCTCATTCCAGAAATCTTGGTTTTTCAGGTAATCATAAGAATTTGGTGAGTATTTTTGTTTGCCGTAGTAGAACACTGGTGATGAAAATAGCATGGTATCATCAATGTCTAGACCAACATGAATCGGCTTAGCTGGCAGTTGTTTTGCGATATCTTGAACCGATATCCAATCAATTTGCTGATAGTCAGCATCAGTTGGAGACTGTGCGATGTATGTCTGCATATCGATGGTTTCGAGCGGCGCTGCAGAAACAAAAGATGAACCGAGGAGAAGAGCGCTGATAGCAAGCGTTAAAGGTTTGTTCAATCGCATTATAGTTCCTTTGAATAAGCTGTTATAAAAACGCCAACGTACGATGTTTGGCGCAGGGAAGCTTACTCCTGCGATTCAAGGCGTTTTCAAAGATAGATCACATAAATTCTGTAACAAATATTCAAAATAACATTTCATCTCAAAGTGCTTGTGTGAGCGGTTGTCACTCAAATGTGACTTTTTACTGATGGCATTTTTGCTGTCAACATTTGTGCAAAATGATATGGAATCGGTTAGAAAGTGCGGACTTGCGTAGGATGAGTTAAGAGCGCCAACAGTGTCCATTGGCGCAATTAGATTGAGTTAGAATCGGCTGCCGACGTTACGAGCGATCATGAGCACTTCGTCAGCGGAATAGAGGTTTGAAATAGTGGCTTCAATTTCTGCTCCCAATGCACTTTTGTATAGCTCTTGAGCATAGTTATCAGCACGAGTAGTCACTAACACATGCTTTAATACGGCCTCTTTTTCAGCCAGCAGTTGTTTTACTAATGGCAATGAATCGACAATCAGCTTTTTACCGACGCCTTTACCTTGGCTACTTGGTTTAACGGCTAACAATTCAAGCTCCAATACGACTTCACTACGAAATCCGCTTTTTTGCGTCCAGGTAATAAAACCAAGGATGTCATTGTCACACTCAGCGACAAACATCATATAACGAGGGAATGCATTGAAGTTGCATTGTAACCATTCACGAGAATGGCTTTGTCTGACAAACGTTGCCTGATAAATCTCAGTCGCAGCAGTTAAATCGCTTTGTTCCATTAAACGGATAATCAAGCTGTTCTCCCATTCTTACTGTTCTGTTTTGGGCATTGTAGGTGCGGTGGCTGACAATTACCTTGGTAGGGATCACTGTCTCAGAAGAGTGCGATGACCAATAGATGCGAGTGATGAAAATCTAGACAAATAGGACTTTGCATTGAGAGAGGGATGCAGATGATTGATATCGAGTGTTATCTGGCAATGACAAACCTCATCACACGGAAGAACCATGCTCAGAGGTTTTGGTCATTGATTTCTCAACACTAGGTTAACTGTTAAATAACGCGTTTACCTTGTACCCAAACTTGTTGGATATTTTCTTTTTGTGCTAAGCAGACGACTTTTTCTAAAATATCGCGCGGTGAGTCAAACTCTGGCCAGATGCGTAGGTTGCCAATCAATGGGCTCGCTTCAAGCACCAGAGCATCAAAGTGGTGCTTGGCGCTTAATACACCTGTTTTGGCATCAAGCACTTTCGCGCCACCTGCGGTTGCCATCCAAAACGCTTCAACAAAACTGATGCGTGCGTTAGCCGTACCACGCTCACCTGCCGCCAAATTGACATTAACACCTTCTTCACGCACGCGTGAATGAGCCACGGCGTCAAAGGCTGCACGGAAAATAGAAGGTGACGGCGCGCCTGCGATATCGCTTCCCAAACCAATTTGGACACCGCTATCGAGTAGCTCTCGAGTTTGCATTGCCGCATTGGCAAAGAACATGTTCGAGAGTGGACAGTGAGCAATACCTGCGTTGAACTGCTTAATCAACTCGACATCTTGCTCTGTCAAAAAGATTGAGTGTGCTAACACTGATTTGTTATTTAATAATCCCGCATCCGCGTAGATTTGAACATCACTCTTGCCGTAGTGTTGTAAGGCATAATCTCGTGCCCAATCACTTTCAGAGCAATGGGTTTGCATGTGCAGATCGTATTTTTGTACTAGATCTCCAAGCTTGTTGAGCATTTCAGGTGTGCAGCTTGGTACAAAACGCGGCGTAATCACCGGGCTGACCAAACCGCTATCGTTGCCTTGCAGGGTAAACACATTGCTAACAAACGCTTCGGTTTCAGCAAACGCTTGAGCAAGGTCATCCTCACGATAAAAATCTGGGCATTGCTCAACATTATCCATGTTGATTTTACCCACATAAGCGCGTTGGCCCAGATCCAAACAGGTTTGCGCTAATAGCTCGGTAGACTCACGATGAATCGACGCAAAATAAACTGCGCTGGTGGTGCCGTTCGCCAGTAGTGTTTTCGTTACGTCTTTGTAGATAGTTTGTGCAAACTCAACGTCTTGATAACGGTTTTCTAATGGGAATGTGTAGTTTTGCAACCAATCATAGAGCGGCAAATCTAACCCTTTACCTGCTTGCGGCCATTGTGGTGCATGACAATGCAGATCGATTAAACCCGGTATCAAATACTGGCCTTGGCGTAATGTTTGCAGCTTTCCTTGCTCAGCCAATGTGGTCAGTAATGCTTGATAGGAAGGGTGTTCTGGCGTGAAAGTGGCATCAATATCGCCATCCAGATTGACCAAAATGAGGTAATCTCGGATGAATTCAAACTCGCCTTTAATTGGTGTATGAAAGGTATCACCAACAATCGCAAATTGAATATGAGTCGTGTTATAGATTGGTGTGTTCATTATTATGCCTCACTCTCAACTGGTGTTTCATTTACTACGCGATCTTCAGGCAGCATAAAGTTAAGAATGACGGCGGCGAGTGCACCGATGGCGATACCCGAGTTAACTAGGTAGCCCACTAATTCGGGTAGGGCGTAAACCAATTCTCGTGGCATTAGAACAGCGCCAAGTGACAGCATAATTGGCAAACCCACTACCAGCATATTGCGCTCAGAGAGCTGAATATTTTGAATAACGCGGAAGCCGTTCATCGCAATCACCACACAGATTACTGAGAAGATGCCAGAGATTACCGCATGAGGAATCGAAGCAATTAAGCTGGTTAGCTTTGGCATTAAACCGAGCAACAACAAAATAAAGCCACCTGCAATAATCGCACGACGTGAAGCAACTCCCGTTACTGCAATAATGCCCGCATTGGTTGAGTAGCCAGTCACTGGGCTACCACCTAGTAGTGAGCAGAGGAAATGACCAGCAGCTTCACCCGTTGCACCACGGTTTAAGCGCTCGTCTTCAAGTTCTACGCCAGTAACCGCACTGACTGCACACCATGTGCCTGTGGTCTCAACCAGAACAATCATTGAGATAAATAGCATCGTCATGATAGCAATAGGGTCGAATGTCAATTCGCCAAATGGAAGCAAGCTTGGTAGTTGTACCCACGCCGCTTTAGTGACCGATGAAAAGTCACTCATGCCATAGAAGGTCGCAACAATCGTACCCAGTACGATAGCGCCCAATACTGAAGTTAGACGCAACCAATGCAAACGCTTATGCATACAACCAAGTAAAATAAAGCTACACAGAGAAACGATGCTCACTAAGGCAATAACGATGTTTTGGTTCGCTTGCTCACCACTATAAATCCCGTTAAAAGCAACAGGGAGTAGAGAAATACCCACCACGATAATCACCGTGCCACCTACAATAGGCGGAACAAACTTACGTACAATTTTACTAAATATATTGAGAGGCTTACCCAATAGAGCCACGAAAATAGCAACGGGAATTAACGCACCATATACGGCGCCCATTCCCAGAGCTTTACCAATCGCAGCAACCGCGCCAATAGGGATGTATGATGGCCCTTGCATCACAGGGAGTTTCAATAAGCAGCGAGATTGAATAATGGTCGCAAGGCCCGCCACGACAAACGTCATCTGAATCAAAGAGGATGTATCCGCTACGGTTAACGACAGCAAACTTGCGAGAATAATAGGAACAATATAGAGATCCATCGCCAAGACGTGCTGAGCACCCAAGGAAAGCGAACGCGGGATCGAGATTTTTTCGTCAATGTTAGTGGTTGAGTGATTAGCTTGGGTAGTATTCATAACAACTTGAGCACTTAGCGATTGGTTACTTCTCAGTTAACGAAGTTATCAATGGCAAATTTAGGTTGTACAAAGCCTGCATACGCTAATGAGCGACGCAAACCGTAAGTTCGTTTTTCTAATATTGATGTTTCAAAAATTTGAATCGGTAGGATGCGAATGAAGACAAAAGTGTTACCCGCATCACCATTTTTGATGTGCGGCTGATTCTAACGTAATATTCGTGTCACGCAAACGTTTGCTCAATTGAATATTTTTATCGTTACGAACATGATGTAAGTTTAAGTCTGTCGCTAATGGGTAAAATGTAAGGTTTATATGACGTGAAGTAGCTTCGATTAAGGTCAGTGTTTAAACGACAAACCTGAGCTCAAATGGCGCTAGTTAATTAACCTTAAATCACAATTAATTGAGTATGATGTGGTCTGCCTTGAATGATTCCCTGCCTCGTCAGATTTCATCAGGCGAATGCTGTATGCTTCGTTGCCATAGACACTGAGGTAAATTTTGTAATCGCCGCTGTTGATCCTGAGTAACCCTTGTACTCCTTTATCAGAGTCGGGTACTTGGCGAGCCATTTTGGACTTTACTTGATTCATGCATGCCGACATATCACCCAATTTGCCTTGTTCGGCAATATTGAATCTTTGCGCATCAAGTGGGGTAACCGTGTAAGGTGTTTGGGCATGAAAGTTTCGCAAAGATTTGATGTGATCTTCAGAGCCGTTTAAGCCGATAAGTGCTTGTACAATCATAAAAACGACCACAGCTACGAATAAAATCTTTCTAAAATTCATATTGGCTTCTTGTTGCAGTTGTACAAGGAAACGAAGGGTAAGATTCCAATATATGGGTTTTCTTTACAGACCACAAAAGCTATTTACGTTTAAAGCACCAACCTTGCTGTGACAGCCACAAACGCATGGTCACTGGCTTGTTTGTCTTGGCTGTAAATTGGATTGATTAAGTGTTGATCAAGCACGGTGTAGTTAATGACGTCAGCCAGTGAGTAGGGCGATTCTGCTTGGAATTCTTGTGAGAGCAAAATGTAATCCAGCACATTGCCTTTGGCAAAATGGTAATGAGTAGGTTGACGAACTAAATCTGGTTTCGCTTTGCTATAGATATTCCAACTGTCTTGTAATTTAAGCTGGTTACTTTCTGCTTCTACAGACTGGGTTAATAAACCGGTAATAGCGAAATCTAAGCTCTGGTTCATGTCTCCCATTAGTACGGTTGGCATTGGCGCTTGCAGATATTGCTGCTCCATAAACAGGCGTAACATCAAAGCTTCCCATCCTCTTTGCTGGCTTGAAAGCCAACTGCCGATCAATCTATGGCTTTGGTTTTCATCTTTGCTCTCCGTTGGGC
Source organism: Vibrio taketomensis (assembly GCF_009938165.1). Lineage (NCBI taxonomy): Bacteria > Pseudomonadati > Pseudomonadota > Gammaproteobacteria > Vibrionales > Vibrionaceae > Vibrio > Vibrio taketomensis. The sequence continues at coordinate 1,010,766 of NZ_AP019650.1, read as the reverse complement.
GCTGTGATTTTAAGTGACAGACATAAACAGCAATATCGCCCAGCATAGGGACGGACAGCGTGGCAAAAATCGGTTGGCGGCTAAAGGCGGGAGGCTGAACTCCATAGGTCTGTTCAATCGTTTCGCATGGAGTGACGAGTTGCGCCTGTTTAATTGGGTATCTTGAGGCTATCGCGACAACGGGCTTTGAATATATATAGTCCGACTCGATATGTGGAGTGTCGAGCGCGACGAAATAGGGGTAGCCAAGTTCAGTAAATAGCCGTTTTGTGGCACCAATGCTGAACACCTCTTGCATACCAATTACATCGGGATTTAATTGGCGTACTTTATCTTTAGTCCAATCACACTTTTCTTGCCATGATTGCTGATCATAAATGTTTTCAAAATCATAGTATGCGCTGGGTGGCTCTATAAAGTTGAATAGGTTTAGTGTTGCAAAGGTGAGCGTTTTATTATGACTCAAGCGTCATACCTCGATTTGACGTAGCTACTGTCGCTCAGTCTAAACGAACCTTAAGTAACATGCTCGTCAATTCAGTAAGCGATATCGTTCTGTGTTTAAAAACAGCGAGTGTGCTACAAGGTCAGTTGATATTGATGCGGTGTTAGCCCAAATTGCTGTTTAAAGCGCTGATTAAAACGGGTTTGTGATTGATAACCGCAGGCTAACGCGGTGTCTAACTGCGTAAAGTTGCGCTGTAGTAGATTGATTGCATGATTCATACGTATTTCTGCTAACACTTCACGGAAGCTGCTTCCCTCCGCATTCAGTTTGCGAGTGAGTGTCGCTCGACTCATCGCAAGATGGCTAGCGGCGGCTTCTATTGAATGATCATCTCCTGGCGCAGAACTCAGATAGTTCGCCAATTTATCTCGTACCATTTTCTGATCGTTAGGAAACAGTAAATCAAGTGCTCCCACCTCTCGAAGTTCAGCGTACAAACCTAGAATTAGTTGTTTTGCGCTTGAAGCGACAGACCTTATCGAGCATGTCACTCACGAGGTTAAAACAGTACTCGAGTTGTGGCGTGGTGGCGATTTGTGGAAAGGCGTGACTTGTCTTCTCATTATCGCTTAAGGATTGCTGCAACCATTCTGCTGGTGGCTGTAGATTGAATGCCATGGCACGTGAATGAAATTGTTTTTGCTCAGGCGTATTGACGAAAGTGAGGTATTGCCCAGCAGGCACGACAATCCAATTGGATCGACCAAGCTGTATGCTTTGCTCATGCCACCAAAGCTGCTTGTAACCTTGATCGACCCAAATAATAGTTGGAGCATGAATAAACACATTGCTTAGTGGCTGTGCACGCTTGCCGCGATAGTGAACAGTTTGTACCAATGGTTTATTCATGACTTAATGCCTTTTTATTTTCTTCACTTACTCGTTAACGTAAGTGGCAGTCAGGGTTGCTTTATCTAGTGCATTGGCTCTTAACATAAAGCCAATCAATGCGTTAGAAGCGCCTTGTGGAATGTCTAATTTTTCACTTGGCATAGCCCAAACAGTAAATTGATAACGGTGCATACCGTCGCCTTTAGGTGGACAAACGCCGCCAAAGCCAACGCTTCCGTAATCATTATGTTGTTGTTTACCCGTAAAATCATGGCCAGATGCGCCTTGTTTCAACGAGTTTACTGATGCGGGAATATCGGTTGCCACCCAGTGCCACCAGCCGCTGCCTGTTGGTGCATCAGGATCATAAGCTGTGATAGCAAAGCTTTTTGTGCCCTCTGGCGCATCTTGCCAACTCAGCTGCGGTGATACGTTATCTCCGCTGCAACCGAATCCGTTAAATGCATAGGTGTCCGCCATGCGAGAACCTTCTTGAATATCGGTGCTGGTAAGCGTCATTGCTGAGCTTGCAAAAGCAGTAAGTAGTAGGGTAGTGGCAATCAGTGTGCGTTTCATGTTCGTCTCCTTAGGTTGGCGTCTAGGAGTAATAATAGAAACGATCTGAATAAATGTATCACAAAAACTCAATTTGAACCAAATTCTATCTTTGATGAGCTTTTGTGTTTATTTTGTGGGGTTCGATGCAAAAAAGGCTAACACTGGGGGAAGTGTTAGCCTCTTACTATTGAATCGTCGCCGCTTAGTTTCGTTTAGCAACGATGATCAATTCAGTTTGAAATCGCTGTCTTGTAACTACGCTTGATATTCTGGGTAATCAATTAGGCCTTTTTCATTACCGCCAAACAACGTTGCAGGGTCATGTGCAGCCAGTGGGTAGCCATGCTGAATACGACTTGGCAAGTCTGGGTTAGCGATAAATGGACGACCAAAACCAATCATATCAGCGAGGTCATCTTCCAAAGCTTTTGCCGCTTTTTCAGTGTTGTAGCGGCCTGCGTAGATGATGACACCTTGGTAGGCGTCACGCACTGCACGCTTAAATTCCGCTGGCGTATCAGGCGCATCGTCCCAGTCCACTTCAGCAATGTGCATATACACAACGTTTAGTCTGTTTAGTAGCGCTGCAGCTGTGGTGTAAGTCTCTACTGGTGTTTTGTCGACAGTGCCGTTTAGTGACGTAAATGGCGCCAGACGCACACCTACGCGATCAGCGCCGATAGCATCAGTCATCGCCTCAACTACTTCACCAAGGAAACGTAGACGGTTTTCGATGCTGCCGCCGTATTCATCAGTACGATTGTTCGCTTCAGAGTCAATAAACTGATTAACTAGGTAACCGTTCGCTGCGTGCAGTTCAATGCCATCAAAGCCCGCTTCAATTGCATTGAGTGCAGCTTGGCGATATTCGGCCACAACCTGTTTGATGTCATCTTTGCTCATCTCACGCGGTTCAACCACGTCAACAAAGCCAGGTTCATCGCTGCCGTTGTCGATAAATACTTTTACATTCTCAGCTTTTAACGCAGAAGATGAGATAGGTTGATTGCCACCAATATTGTCTGGATGAGTTACACGGCCAACGTGCCAAAGCTGCGCAAAGATCGCGCCGCCTTTTGCGTGGACTGCGTCGGTTACGAGTTTCCAACCTGCAATTTGTTCTTGGCTGTAAATGCCTGGTGTCCAAGCATAACCTTGACCCATAGGAGAGATTTGTGTGCCTTCGGCCACAATCAAACCAGCGCTTGCACGTTGAGCGTAGTATTCTGCCATCATAGCGTTTGCAACGTTGCCAGGTTGGCTTGCACGTGAGCGAGTCATTGGTGGCATTACGATACGATTTGCAAGGGTGAGTTTACCCAGTTGAATGGTATTAAACATATTACAACACCTCTTATTTGCTGGTTTGGATCAATTCAATTTGGTAGCCATCAGGGTCTTTAACGAATGCAATGTGCGTATCGCCACCTAGCATTGGACCTGGCTCGCGAGTGACGTTGCCACCTGCTGCTTTAATTTGTTCGCACGCAGCGTAGATATCTTCGCTGCCTAATGCGAGGTGACCGAATGCATTACCTATGTCGTAGCTATTCGTGTCCCAGTTGTGCGTTAATTCGATGGTAGAGCTTTCTGGGTGCTCAGGGTTACCTACGAATACCAATGTGTAACGGTACTCTGGATTTTCAAAGCGGCTGAGTACACTCATTCCCAAAACGTTGGTGTAAAACTCAATCGATTTGTCTAGATCAGCCACGCGGATCATCGTGTGAAGAAGTTTCATGGTTCACCCTTTTTCTAATCTAATCATTTGCTCGTCGCGCTTTATATTCAACGAGTCTTCATAAGTTGAGTACACATAAATAAATTCAATGAAAGATAAAAATTATCAATAATTATTATTTAATAATTTTTGTTATTGATTGGTGGTTTATGTTTTTAGTTCAAAGGTTTAGGTTACCTAATGGTGACTGCTTGTTTTCGCGGGAGGATGTGCTTAACTAGATCGAGCGAGTGTTATGTTGACCGATTAGGAGAGGGATAATGGCACATTCAGTAAAGCTTAAAGCAGGCGATGCATTTCCTAATATAAGTGCGACTTTGCCGAATGATAATACTGTGTTGTTGAGTCAACCGCAGGAAGGAATGACATGGCAAGCGATCTTCGTTTATCGAGGTAAACATTGCCCGTTGTGTACCAAATACCTCAATGAGTTAGAGACTTATAAGCAAGCATTCAGTGATGCAGGGGTTGGCATTATTGCAGTCAGCGCCGATTCAAAAGCTCAGCTTCAAGAACATATGGAAAAGTTGGATATTAGCTTTCCTATCGCTTATGGGTTGACTCAAGCGCAAATGCAGCTTCTGGGAGTTTACATCTCTGTACCGCGATCAGAGCAAGAGACAGACCATAACTTCGCAGAACCGGGTCTGTTTATCGTTAATGAACATGGTGATTTGCACGTGGTGGATATTTCAAACAATCCATTTGTTCGTCCAGAACTCGGTGCATTAACTCGCGGTTTAGCGTGGATTCGCGACCCTGACAATCACTATCCGATCCGCGGTACGTTAAACTATTAAATAGGCAGCCAAACCGAACAAAAAAGACCAGCAATTTGCTGGTCTTTTTCTTTGATAGAACTTGCTTAATGGGCGTGACCCATGGCTGAGAACGGCGTACCTGCTTTGCGCCGTCTTGGTGCGAGTGCCATGATAATGCCAAAGCATGCGCCTTGCGTGATCATCGCCGTACCACCATAGCTGATAAACGGCAACGGGCTACCCATTACAGGCAATAGTCCGCTTACCATACCCATATTGATAAAGGCGTAAAGCATGAAACTCAGCGATAGTGCGCCAATCACTAAACGTCCGTATGCCGAGTCACTTTGGCTTGCAAGCCAGAGTGTG